>JALHRF010000165.1 GCA_022841545.1 Bauldia sp.
CACCGCCGAACTCCGCCGCCGGCATGGCCGCCTCACTGTCTTCGGCGGCTGTTGCGGCACCGACCATCGCCATGTCGGCGCGATCTGCCTTGCCTGCAGCGCGGTTCACTGAACACGGCGGCGCCCCCCGGCGACGTCCGCCGGGGCGCCGTTCCCATCCCTCCGATCGAAAGCGACAGACCGATGACCGACCCGTCCCACAGCACCGTACGCTTCCGCGAGACGCCGCTTGAGGAGGGCCTCCGGCGCTATGCGCCCAAGCCGGATGATCTCCGCCGCGTCGCGATCAGCGAGTTCATCGTCTCGCTGCTCCTTATGAACCGCCGGCCGGGACCCCGCCCGAATCGATGATCGCTGCAGGGGAGGCGTTCATTCCGCTTTGAGGAAGTCCTTGAACGCCAGCCCGTAATCCGGGTGCCAGCGCGACAGCGGCGGGCGGTTCTCGGCGATGTCGCCGGCCGCCCACAGGATGCGCTTGCGGTCGGTCTCCCAGCTGACCTCGTTGTCGGGGCAGATGATGTAGAAGTCGCCGCGCCCGGTCCGCTCCAGCATCACGTCGACGACCTGGTCGGCCGACCAGGCGCCGGCAGGCTTCGCACCGCCGTCCCGCGCCGTCAGGCCGGTATGGGTCCAGCCCGGTACGAGGAGATGCGCGCTGACCTTGCAGCCCGGCGTGATCCGGAGCTGATGCTGGAGGCCCTCGGTGATCACCTTCACCCCCGCCTTCGATACGTTGTAGGCGGTGTCGCCCGGCGGACAGGTGATCCCCTGCTTCGAGCCGGTGTTGACGATCATCGCGTCGGTCCCCTGCGCGATCATCGCCTCGGCGAAGGCGTGGACGCCATTGATCACGCCCCAGAGATTGACGCCGAGCACGCGCTGCCAGCCCTCGTAATGATCGAAGGGGCCTCCGCCCGGTCCGGTTCCGGCATTGTTCATGAGCACGGCCACCTCGCCGAAGGCGGCATAGGCCCGCTCCTTGAGCGCCCTGACGTCGTCCATCCGGCTCACGTCGCAGCGGACGGCAAGCACCGCCGCGTCCTTGCCGGGCGACGATGACGCGATCTCGGCCGCAGCCGTATCGAGCACGGCCTGGTCGAGATCGGCGATGACGATCCTGAGGCCGAGGGAGGCAAGCCGCTTCGCCGCGGCAAGGCCGATGCCGCCGGCGCCCCCGGTGATGACGGCGACGCGGCCCGGCGCGATGGCGGGATGGTTGGGCATGGCTGATCCTCGTGGGTTCGAAAGGGTCGGGAGGGTGGACGACCATAGCCAAACAACGCCGCGCCGTCACATGCCGAACGGCGGCCCGGTGTGAACTTCAGGTGAACGGACGGCTCGGTCGTGGTTCACGCCCGAAGCACGATGCTGCCGCCATCGATCACGCCGCGGAGCGGCAAGGACCGGGGTGTTCCAAATGAAGACGATGTTCGCCATGAAGACGATGCTCGCCGCGGCCGGCATTGCCGCCACTCTTGCCGCGGGCGCCGCCGCCGCATCGACGACGCCTTCGGCTCGCGCCGCTCCGGCCGACACACCGCCGGCGGTCGGTTCCGTCTTCGCCGACCTCGCCGCATTCGGCTACGACCTCGGCAAGTTCCGGCCGGACTACGCCGGTCGCTTCCCCTACCGCCACCCGTGACCGGCATTCACGCCTTGGCCGGCGCAACCTGTCGCCGGGAATCGGGATCGGCCGCGGCGAACGCCATGAAGTCGTCGAGCGGCATCGGCCGGGCGAAGAGGAAGCCCTGGTAGACCTTGCAGCCGTGCTGGCGGAGCATCAGCATCTGCCGCTCGGTCTCGACGCCCTCGGCCACCACCGAGAGGCCGAGATTCTCCGCGAAATTGAGGATGGTCTGGACGATCGCCCGGTCGCTGGGGTTGGTCTCGATCTCGCGCACGAACGAGCGATCGATCTTGAGTATGTCGAGCGGAAGCTGGCGGAGATAGGTCAGCGAGGAATAGCCGGTGCCGAAGTCGTCCAGTGCAAGCTTGACGCCCATCCCCTTGAGCCGGGCCATGGCCCGCCCGACCGCGACGACGTCATCGAGCATCACATGCTCCGTCAACTCCAGCGTCAGGAGCATCGGATCGGCTCCAGCCTCGCCCAACGCCTCGGCGACCGTGGTGATGAACTCGGGCCGGCTGAGCTGGTTGGCCGTGATGTTGACGGACAGGCGAAGCCCGCGGGTTGCGGCATGATCCTGCCAGGAGCGGAGCGTCGCGCAGGCGGTGCGCAGGACGAACGCATCGATCATTGCCCCCATTCCGAACGGCTCGGCGAGGCCGAGAAAGACCAGCGGCTTGATCTCGCCGCGAACCGGATGATTCCAGCGCAGCAACGCTTCGGCGCCAAGGCAGCGGAACTCGTCATCGACCTGAGGCTGGTAGTGGAGGTTGAGCCCGCCGCTGACGATCGCCTCGCGGAGCTCCTGTCGGAGCGCCATACGCTCTTCGAGCTCCGCCTGCATTTCAGGCTCGAAGAACCGCACCCGGCCACGTCCAGCCTCCTTCGCCTCGTACATGGCGATATCGGCTTGCTTCAGCACGTCATCCGCCCCGTGTTCGCCGCCGAGGGAGAGCGACACGCCGATGCTTGCGCTGGTTTCGAACATCGCACCGTCGAGGTCGAATGCGGCAGCCAGTCGTTCGAGTATCTGGGCCGCGAAGGCACGAACCTTGACCTCCGCCGCATCGCGTTCGACGCCGAGATCCCGAAGCAGGATGACAAACTCGTCGCCGCCGTAGCGTCCGACCAGCGCTGCCCGGCCGCTGCAGCTCCGCAGCCGGTCCGCGACCTCAAGGAGCAGCCTGTCCCCGGCGGGGTGCCCCTTGGAGTCGTTGAGCAGCTTGAACTGGTCGAGATCGATGAACAGCAGCGCGCTCCAGCGACCCCCGCGGGCATCGTGGCGTTGCGCCTCGTTCAGCACGTCGAGAATCTGCGCCCGGTTGGGCAGGCCGGTCAGCGGATCGAAATAGGCGAGGTTGAAGATCCGCTCTTCGGCGCGCTTGCGCTCGGTCACATCGGTCAGGAAGCCGTGCCACAGCGTCGAGCCATCGGCCTCGCGCTCGGGAAAGGCATGGGAGGACAGCCATCGCTCCGGCCTGCCGGGCACGCGAACGCGGTACTCGCACTGCCAGGTGCCGAGGGTCTCCTGCGAATGATCGAGGCTGGTGGTGACGCGCTCCCGATCATCGGGATGAACCCTCCCCATGAGGCCCGAGGAATCCTCCTTCAATTCTTCCGGCGTGAAACCGAACAGCTCGAAAATGCCGGGGCTGGCATACGGCAACGACCGGCTGCCGTCAGGACGCCGCCGATGCTGGTAGACGCAACCCGACACCGCCGCTCCGATCTGGTCGTAGCGCCGCTGCAGGTCGAGACGCCGCACCTTCTCCGTCACCTCCCGGACCGTCCCGTCATAGTATTGCGGCTCGTTCGTCCGCGGATCGCGAACCAGCCGGGTGTTCTCCTCGATCCAGATCCGCTCCCGCGTGCGATAGCGGTACACCTCGGAGACGACCTCGGCCCTGCCCGCCTCGAGCAGCATCGCGTGAATCTCCGCCCGCCGGTTGGGGTCGACATACCACTCCCGCGCGATGTCGTTGACCTCGCGCAGCATCTGCGCCTCGGTGTCGAATCCGTTGAGCCGGACGAGATACGGGTTTGCGCTGATCATCCTCCCGTCGAGGGTCGAGCGGAAGACGCCCTCGCCGATGTTGTCATACAGATCGCGGAACGCCTGCTCCGACTCGCGCAACCGCCGCACTGTGAGCTGGCGGTTGATCGCCACCACGCCAAGCGCGGCCAGCCCGATCACCAGTATCGCCACCAACGGTAACGAAACGACGGAATTCCCGAATTGCGATTCGAGAATCGCCGATGACGATGGGTCCATCTCGGAACCAACCTCTGGCAGTTACGCCAACCCGACCCTTCGCCGCGAAAGGTCCCCCGGCGCACTGTGCATCCAAGTTCGAACCGAGTCCGGTAAGAACTGGTTAAACCGGCGGTGGCGATCGTCTAAAGGTTTTAACTTACTTAAGATCGGCCGCTCGGCTCGTGATTTGTACCATGATTTCGTCGAGCGGCGCCCGATAGTCCAGGTCGTTGGTCGCATGCCGGCGAGTTCGACGTGCCGAAATGCAGCCATCCCGCAGCGAACCGGGGGAACCGGCGCCGACGGCAAACCGGCGTCACGCCGCGCGCTTCAAGGTCGGTGATCGGCGAGGTGACCGGACAGGGAATACACGACGCCGTCGGGACGATAGTCGATCTCGGCCTGCCCATCGAAATAGCTTGGCACGACCTCCATCGTCAGCCGTGATCCGAACCCGCTTCTCTTCGGGGTCTCGACGGCCGGTCCGTCCCGCTCGATCCACTGGAGCGCAAAGCTGCGGTCGCGAGCGACCGTCCATGCGATCCGCACCTTGCCCCGGCTGTTCGACAGGGCGCCGTATTTGGTGGCATTGGTCGCGAGCTCATGGACCGCCAGCGACAACCCCAGGGCCTGCTGTGCGGTCAGCTTGAAACTCGATCCCTCGATCAGGAACCGCTCGCCTCCATCGCTGTGCGGACTGATCGCCACCCGGACGACCTCCTCGATCTCCCCGGCCTCCTCGGTCGTGCTCGTCAGTATCTCCTGCGCCCTGGCGAGAGCGCCGATACGCTCGATGACGATGCGCGCACCACCGTCGGCGTCGGTCGAATGTCTGAGGCTCTGGGAGACGACAGCCTGAACCATGGCAAGGGTGTTCTTCATGCGATGGGTCAGTTCGCGTTGAAGCAGTCGCTGCTGGCGCTCAGCCTCCTCCTGCGCCGACAGCGCGGCTTGCGTACGCTGGATTTCGGCAGCGAGCGCTTCGCGATCGTGAACCGCCGCGGTCGTCTCCGTCACGATGTTCATCAGTCCCGCGATGGTGCCGTCGTCGCTGTAGAGCGGGCTGTAGGAAAACGTCCAGAACGTCCGCTCGACCCGGCCGTTTCGGATCATGTCGAGGGGCAGGTTCTCGGCCCATGTCCCTCGCCCCGCCATCGCGGTATCGACAAACGGCTTCACGCCGTCCCAGACGTCCGACCAAAGCTCCCGGAAGGGAGCCCCGAGCGCGCGATCGGCCCGGTCGGCCAGCACCGGCAGATAGTCGTCGTTGTGGAACTGCAGCAGCTCCGGTCCCCACCAGAAGCAGATCGGCTGGCGCGAGGCCAACACGGTGCGGAGAACGTTCAGGAGGGCACTCGGCCATGTGTCGATCGGGCCGAGCGCGGTGCGCGCCCAATCGAAGGCGAGGACCTGCTCGGCCATCTCTCCGCCGCCTACAAAGAAATCGACCCCCGCCTTGCGGTGGGAAGAAGGGCTGCTCGTCATGCTCTTCCTGCGCCTCGATCTGACGCTGCCTCGAAACTCTGCGCGAAGAGCCCCAATCTATGCGACCGGGCCGAGAAACTGAATCGAAATCGGTGAGGCGTTACGTAGCATGGCGAGCCGCCAGGGGCTTGATCCGGATCGGCAGCCCGGCCTTCCCCCTCGCCGATCGCGATCAGCGCATCGGCCTTGCGAAGCTTTGGCGCGATGGGCGCACGAACAGCACCAGGGGCGCCGCGATGGCGTCGCCGATCCCGATCTCGGCCGCGACACAGACCGCCGCCGACGTGTCCTCGGCCTGGCAGGATGGGTGGGCGCCGGCGCCTCGAGGGGGGCCCCTCAGATGACGAAGATGTTGCCTGCGCCGAAGCTGCCGGGGTCGTCGAGGATCACCGCAAACTGTACCTGGGCCGCGCTGCCGGTTCCGTCGCGGTCGTGATAGATCGCCCCCGAGGATGGATCGTAAATGAGGCGGTCGTTTCCATCTTTGGCCTCGGTCCCCTCGACGAACTGACCGGCTGGCAGTTGACCCTTGGACAGTCCGGTGAAGTGTGCCTTCGCGAGCTTGATCAACTCGCCGCTTTGAAATTTGACGATGGTATCGATGCCACTGTTCGGCGGGGCCTTGAAGACGTAGGTGTCCTTTCCGCCACCCCCATCGAGCGTGTCCGCACCGACGCCGCCGTCGAGTTCGTCCCTGCCGCTGCCTCCGTAGAGGGTATCATCGCCCCCTCTGCCGACGAGCTTGTCGTTCTTGCCTCCCCCGGCGAATACATCGTCTCCGCTCGAGCCATAGAACTGATCCTTGCCGGACAGTATCTTTCGGATGGCCGCTTCGATGTCGGGCGCGCTGGCGAGGCTCTGGATACCGGCATCGACACCATCGAGGGTGTACGCGATCTCTTCCGAAAAGAAGACCTTGATCCGGGATATCGTTCCGTCCTGGGGCAAGTCGAGGATCGGGACGTACTTGAATCCACTCCCCTTCACCTCGATCCGGACGTCGTCGGCCTCGGCGGTGAACCCCGTCGGTTTCGTCTGCGAGAAGTCGACATTCGACGGATCGAGGAGCAGCTCAAGCTCGAGGAGCGCGGTCTGGTTCAACGGCTGTTTGGCAACGATCTTCACCATGGCTACCTCCCGAAGTCGACTGATACGAACGTGTCGGTTTCCTGCCGCATCCAATGTCGCAGATACGGGTTGGGTGGACGCAGGCACTTGATCTGGATCAACTCGCCCCCTTTGACTTCGTGGACACGCTTCGTCGGGAGGGGCGCTGGCACGGCCGCGGGATCAGCCGATGCTCGCAGCCACTTGAGGCTCGAGCCCTCCAGACGGTTTTGAGGCCGATGTGACACGGTTCAGCGTGGGGCTCACGGCAGCGCTTCTCTGGCTTCCCGCCGCACAGGCGCAGGCGGTCGAACTGCGCAATTCCCCGTCGCAGAACGAAGCGGTCGCCCCTCTCCCCGGTGGTTGGGCGATCACGATCGCCCCCTATCTGTGGGCGACGGGCCTGGCCGGCAGTGCCGGTTCGAACGGCACGGCCGTGCGGATCGACGAGTCCTTCGGCGACATCCTGGCCGATCTCGACTTCGGATTCCTCGGCGCAACCGAGATTCGATACAACCGCTTCGCGATCTTCTCCGATTTCATCTACGGTGAGCTTTCTTCGACCGAGAAGTCGCCTTTTCCCGGATTCGTGGACGAGATCGCGGTGACGTCGGCTACCGTGATCTGGACCGGGGCGGCAGAATACCGGTTCGTCGACACCCCGCGCGGCCATCTCGATGCCCTTGCGGGCTTCAGGCTCGTTTCTCTGGCGAACCAGCTCACTCTGAGAGGCGGCTCTCTCGGTGGTCTCGAAGGAGAACAGACCGTGAGCTGGATCGATCCGGTCGTCGGGATCAAGGGCAGCATGGACGTTTCCGATCGCCTTTACCTCACCGGCTGGGCGGTGATCGGCGGCTTCGGCGTCTCGTCTGACAGCGTGTGGGACGTGATGGGCGGCCTCGGCTACCGGTTCGACGACCACGTCTCGTCGGTTGCCGGCTATCGCGCCGCGGGCGTCGACCATGACAGCGAAGACTTTACCTACGATACGGTCATGAAAGGGTTCTTTGCCGGCATCGTCCTCCAGTATTGAGCCCGCCTTGAAGCTGACCCCTCGCACGCCTCGGGTGCCGCCGTCACATCCATGTCACGGTGAGTTCGCCCCTCGCCGATCACGATCGCGGCGTCGATAGGACCAACAGGCGGTCGTCCAGGATGAGCAGGTCGACGCCCGGCCCGTGACTTATGTCATGACTTCCTCGAGCAGCGCGCCGTAGTCCGCCGCCGTCGCCGGGCGCGGGTTGGTCGCGTGGCTATGGTCGAGAAGCGCTCTCTCCACGACCCACGGCAGCACGTCTTCCGCAACGCCGAGGGTCTTCAGTCCCTCCGGGATCCCGAGCCGCCGATTGAGGCCGGCGATCGCATCGGCGAGGTCATCGCCTTCCGCCAGACCCATTGCCGTCTTCAGCCGGCTTATCTTCTCCCCCGCCGCCGGCGCATTGAAGCGGATCACCGGCGGCAGCAGGATGGCGTTGAGCGTGCCGTGGTGCAGGCTCGGCGACTTCAGCCCTCCGAGCGCGTGCGACAGCGCGTGCACGGCACCGAGCCCCTTCTGGAACGTAAGCCCGCCCTCAAGCGCACCCATCATCATCTCGGTCCGCGCTGCGAGGTCGTCACCCGTCCGAACCGCCCACTCGATATTCCCGAAGATGCGGCCCGCCCCGTCGAGGGCGATCGCTTCGGCCGGCGGGTTGAAGCGCGGCGACAGGAACGTCTCGATGCAGTGGGACAGTGCGTCGAGGCCGGTGGCCGCGGTCAGCCCCGGCGGCAGGCCGAGCGTCAGCTCCGGATCGCAGATCGCCCGCTTCGGGATGAGGTGCGGGCTGATGAACCCGAGTTTCCGTCCGTCGTCGAGCGTGATCAGCGCCGCCCGCCCGACCTCCGACCCGGTTCCGGCGGTGGTCGGGATGGCGATCACCGGCGCCACCGCCGCGCTGATCTTCGGGATGCCGCCGTAGATCGCGGCATAGGTCTCGAGCGGCCCGGGGTGCGCCGCGAGCAGCGCCACGCCCTTGCCGAGATCGATCGGCGACCCGCCGCCCACCGCCACCACGCCGTCGCAGCCGGCAACGCGATAGACGGCGAGGGCGGCGAGCGATGCCGACTCTGTCGGATTCGCGGGCACGTCGAGAAACACCGGGGCGCCGTCGGGGCACAGTCCGGCAATGCGCTCGACGAGCCCGGTCCGCTCCAGACCCCGGTCGCTGACGATGAGCGGCCGCGACAGGCCGAGCGCGGCGAGCTGCGCGCCGAGATCGGCCACGACCCCGGCGCCGAACTCGATGGTGGTGAGGTACGTGATGGTCGCCATGTCGTCTTCTCCCAGCCTGCCGCGCCGTCAGCCGCCGTCGCCGACGAGTCCGGCTGCGGCGACGCCCGCGAGCGCGGCGGCTTCGTCATTGTCGGAGGTGTCGCCCGATATGCCGACCGCGCCAAGCACCGCACCGCGCGCGTCCTTGACGAGAACGCCGCCGGCGACCGGGATCATCCCGTTTGCCGCATGCGCCGCAGCGGCGAAGAAATGCGGCCGCTCCACCGCCATCTCGCCGAGCTTCCGCGAGCCGAGATCGAAGGCGAGCGTGCCGGAGGCCTTACCGCGGGCAATGTCGAACCGCGCGAGGCTCGTGCCATCCTCCGATGCGGCGGCGGCGACCACGCCGCGCTGATCGAGCACCACCACCGCCAGCGGCTTGAACTGGGCGGCGCGGGCATGGGCGAGGGATTCGCGGACGATCACGTCGGCGGCGGCGAGACTGAGCGGCATCTTCGGAGCTTTCGTTGCGGTGGAACGGGTGACATAGAACCCCGCGCCGCGCTCCGCAACACGCCCGGCCGATGCCCCTACCCCGCTTCGGTCATCGCGATCCAGCCGATGATCGCCTCGGAGAACCCGTCGACCCGTCGCCACGGCCCCTTGCCGACGCCATGCCGATACGACGCCACGTTGACCATGTACCCGTCGCCCTTCGGCGCCGGCACCGCGTCATGCGACTGCTCGTCGGTGAAGACGATGAGCCGCGTGCCCGCCCGGTCGACCGCCTTCACCGCCTCGCCGAGCAATGTCCCGCCATGTGGCTGGCTGCCGACGATGGCGTCGCGAAGGGCGAAGCCGCGCCGGCGCGACGACACCTTCCTGACCGCGTCGGAGAAGGTGAAGACCTCGACCTCGTCGCAGACCTCGCGGGCCAGGATAGCGAGGCCGCAGGCCGCCTCGAGCCGGGTCATCTCCGACTGCCGCGACATCGCCGCCCCCATCGAGCCCGACACGTCGATGAGGAGGCGCGTCCGCCCTTCGAGCCGCGGGTGGTCCCTGACCGATTTCAGCATCGCGTCCTCGAGCTCCGGCTCCAGGTCCGGCGCATAGCGGGCCGCGGCGATGAAGCGATAGGGCAGAATGCGGTCGGTCCGCATCGCCGCGATCGCCGCGGCGATCGTTTTCCGCGGCACGCCGGAGGCCTGCATCAGCCTGAGGTTCCGCAACAATGCCATGCCGCCAAGCTTCCGCCCGGCGATCAGCCGCTCGAAGGTCTCGCGCCTGTCCTTGCCACCCGACAACGACACTTCCCACGTGTCCGGAGAGGCGAGCGTGCCGTCGACCAGCTCCTTCCACACTTTCTCCTGATCGGCGTCCTTTGGCTTGGCGTGGACGAGGAACAGTACGTCGCGGAGCCGCACCGGCCCGTCGCGGTCGTACTTCGCGAGCTCGTAGGCATCGAATTTCAGGATCGCGCGCGCCAGCCCCTTCTTGGCCTGCGCCGAGACCGGCTGGCGCTTCCGCTGCTCTTGCGGGCCGAGCGCGTCGGCCCAATAGATGGCGAGGAACTCGGTCAGCTCGTCCGGCCGCTGGACGATGCGCTCCAGCGTCCCGGCGACCAGCAGCCGGTGGCGCGGATAGCGCGCCATTTCGCGCACCACGAGAAGCGGCGCATGGCGGAGCTTCATCGTCTCCCGGGCCTCGATGGCGAGGGCGGCGGCATCCTCCGGTTCGACCTGCGGCACCAGCGCCGCGATCCGCTCGGCGATCGTCACGCCGTCCTCGTAAAACTGGTCCTCCCAGAGCAGGCAGTTCATCAGCGCGCGCCGGAGCTCCTGCGCCGGCGTGAAGCGGACCGCCTTCGCGCCCTCATGCGTTCGCGGCCTGATCCGAAAACGCTTGTTGATGCTGATCATCGGTCGTCTCCCTGGTCGCTCGATCTTGAGGCGCGGCGTCTTCCGTGCCAACCCTTGCAGCCGTGACCGACGCGAAGCCCGACCCCCGCATCAATGCCTTCTCGCCCGAGGTCGCCGACGCGCGGCTCCGCGGCCGGGTCGCGGCGGCGCGATTCGTCGAGGGGACGCTTCGGCGCGTCACCGCTCCATCGGCGCCGCTCCGCACGCGGCCGGACATCGAGGCGCCCTATGGCAGCGAGGTCTTCTTCGGCGAGACCGTGCGCGTCTTCGACGATGGCGGCGCGGGCTGGTCGTGGGTGCAGAACGAGACCGACCGGTATGTCGGATACGTCCGGCCCGACGCGCTTGGTCCCATGGCTCCCGAACCCACCCATCGCGTGACCGCGCTCCGCACCTTCGTCTATCCGGGCCCCGACATGAAGCTGCCGCCGATCCGATCGCTCACGCTCGGCAGCCGCATCGGGCTCGGCGAGGCGGTCGAAACCCGGGGCACGCTGTTTCGCCTCGTCGCGGGCGGAAGCACGGCCGTCGTCGCCTCTCACCTCGCGCCGCTCGGCGTGCCGCACGAGCCCGACTACGTCGCGGTCGCTGAACGCTTCCTGAATGTCCCCTATCTCTGGGGCGGCCGAACCAGCCTCGGCCTCGATTGCTCGGCCCTCGTCCAACTGTCGCTGATGGAGGCAGGCATCGCCGCGCCGCGCGACACCGACATGCAGCGCGACCAGCTCGGCGCGGCTGTCGAAGGGGGCATCGAGGCGCCGCTCCGGCGCGGCGACCTCGTGTTCTGGCCGGGCCATGTCGCGATCATGACGGCGCCGGACACCATCGTCCACGCCAGCGGCAACCACATGACGGTGGTGACGGAGCCGCTCGCCGACGCCGTCGCGCGGATCGGAGCCATCAAGGCATCGCCTGTGGCCGTACGACGGCTCTAGAGATCAACCCCGCGACCTGGGCCGTGATGTCAGCGGAACGGGTTCGGCGTCGGCACACCCAGCCGGTCGAAATCCCGGGTGTTGCGGGTGACGACCGTCAGGCCGTGGACGGCCGCCGTGGCGGCGATCATCGCGTCTTCGCGTCCTGAACCGCCCAGCGCTACATCGTACATCTCCTCAGGATCGCTCGTCAGGTGACCAGTCTGGTCCTGCGGCGATGCAAGTGACTGCTTGTCTGCAACCGGCAAGAAGGGACCGCAGGTCAGGGAACAGGCGACGGCTGAGTGTCCGGACCCGGATCGCCCCGGGGCCGGTGGCGCTCTTCCGCTGAGCTACGGGCCCAAAGGATGATGGACCCGGCGGGATTCGAACCCGCGACCTCCCGGTGACAGCCGAAGTATCAGACACGTCTTCACCACTGCCTGCGGTATGGGGATTGCCGGGGAACGAGCGAGGTCGCGACCGTCTCTCGCGAGACCACTGGCGCTCTCTCTGAGCTACGGGCGTCGTCGCCCGGGAGGGCTTTCACCTCCGGCCTCCAGGTTACCGAAGTAACGGCACTCTTCACCACCGGCAAAGACGGATGTCGGGTTGTCCGGGCAAGACGAGCGCGACGGCCGGAGCGACGGCTCCCGCGCAAACCGCACCACGAGTGCGGTTGTTTCTCCTCCGATCGGATGAGGCGCGCCTTCCGGGGTTGGGGTTGATGTCGCCTCCACGGTCAACCCGACCACAAGGAGACATCCCATGCCCGCCAATCAAGATCGCTATCGCATGGAAGCCCGGCCGCCGTTGGACGGCCGCTCGACACGGTCCTCGAAGCTGCCGGCCGCCGCCGCGCTGCTTGCCGGCATCATCGCCGCCGGGCCGGCCGCATCGAACTTCATGCCGGCTGAGATCGCCGCGCCCGGCGAGTCGGCGGTGCTGACCGTCCATGCCGAGGGCGCCCAGA
>JALHRF010000166.1 GCA_022841545.1 Bauldia sp.
CAGCCGGTCAAGCCGGCGTCCACAGCGATATAAGCATGGCGTGAGCAAAAATCCAATCCTCGTTGCACAAATTCCATGCAACTCTGGAATGTCTTCGATCACCAGCTTTGATGACCGGAATCGTCGGTCGTCAATCGATCACCGCTTTCGCGGGGATG
Organism: Bauldia sp.; assembly: GCA_022841545.1. Classification (GTDB taxonomy): domain Bacteria; phylum Pseudomonadota; class Alphaproteobacteria; order Rhizobiales; family Kaistiaceae; genus Bauldia. The sequence goes on from JALHRF010000166.1 coordinate 159, forward strand.
ACAGTTGGTGTTTCATGCCGGCCACGAATTTCAAGGAGTACCCGGTGGACCAGTTCAAAGCCCTGCTCATCACCCGCGACGAGGCGACGAAGAAGCAGACCGTCGCCGAGACGATGCTGACGCCGGAGGACCTGATGGCGGGCGACGTCGACATCCGGGTCGAGTACTCCACGGTCAACTACAAGGACGGCCTCGCCATCACCGGCAAGCTCCCCGTCGTCCGCCGCTTTCCCATGATCCCCGGCGTCGATCTCGCCGGCACGGTGATGGCCTCGGGGCGAGAGGGAATCCGGGCCGGCGACAAGGTCATCGTCAACGGCTGGGGACTCGGCGAGACCCACTACGGCGCCTACAGCCAGATGGCGCGGGTCGACGGCGGCTTCATCACGCCGCTCCCGCCGGAGTTCACCACGGCGGAAGCGATGGCGATCGGCACGGCGGGCTACACCGCGATGCTCGCGATCATCGCGCTCGAGAAGAACGGGGTCGGTTTCGACAAAGGTCCCGTGATCGTCACCGGCGCTACCGGCGGCGTCGGCTCGATGGCGGTCTCCCTGCTCTCGCGGCTCGGCTATGAGGTGATCGCCGTCACCGGCAAGGTGGACGAGCGCGACTACCTCATGTCGCTGGGCGCCGGCGAGATCATCAGCCGCGCCGACCTCATGGGCGCGCCAAAGCTCCTCGGCAAGGAACGCTGGGCCGGCGGCATCGACGCGGTCGGCGGCCCGGTCCTCGCCAACGTGCTGTCGATGACCATGACCGGCGGGGCGGTGGCGGCCTGCGGCAACGTCGCCGGCTTCGAGCTCAACACCTCGGTCGCGCCGTTCATCCTCCGCGGCGTTGCGCTGCTCGGTATCGAATCGTCCCACCAGGCGCCGGAGCGGCGGGTCGAGGCGTGGACGCGCCTCGCGCGCGACATCGACCGCGACAAGCTCGCCGGGATGACGACGCTGATGCCGTGGAGCGGCATCGAGAACGCCGCCCACGACATCGTCGAGGGCAAGGTCCGCGGCCGGCTCGTGGTCGAGATCGGCTGACGGTCAGCGTCCCTCGCTCAGACCATCGTCACCTTGCCGGTGGCGATGTCGTAGACGCCGCCGACGATGTCGAGCTCTCCGCTCGCGACGGCCTCGGCGATGATCGGCGTGGCGGCCTTCAGATACGCCACGTTCACGCGCACGTTCTCGGCGGTTGCGGCGGCCAGCAGGTCGGCAGGGTTTTGGGCGATCGCCTTCTCGATCCCCGGCCGAAGCTTCCGGATAAGGGCCGGAAGGTGGCCGGGCAATTCGGTGCCGTTCTGCACGACATCGATGGTCGCCTCGATCGCGCCGCAGGACGTATGGCCGAGCACCATGATCAGGCGCGAGCCGAGCACCGCATTGCCGAATTCGAGGCTGGCGAGGCCCTCCTCGTCGACGAAGTTCCCGGCGATGCGGACGACGAACAGATCGCCCGGACCTTCATCGAAGACCAGTTCCGGAGCCACCCTGGAATCGGCGCAGCTCACGATCGAAGCGTACGGCGCCTGGCCGGCCGCGCGCGCCGCGCGGCCGACGGAGTAGTCGGTGTTGCGCGCCTCGCCGCCGACATAGCGGGTGTTTCCATCCGCCAGCCTTTGCGCTGCTTCGGCCGGGCTGACCGGTGTCTGCGCGCTGGCCGGGGAAATCGTGCCAAGCAGCATCGGCGCCATCGCCGCCGTGGCGACGCATGTCACGCCTGTCAGGAGAGCCCGGCGGGACAATCCAACAAGATTGCCACAGATCGTACACATGAGCTCTCCTCCCGGCAAAGAAGAGAAGGCTAGCAGATATCGACCGTCGCGGCCCCAAAAAACGGCCCGCGTCCGACGCCAGGCTTAATCGTCCGTAGCCTCGACGCTACATCACGCCGTTGAGGAGGTTCGGCCAGATGCCGAGCACGCCGTAGATGATCAGCCAGAACGCCACGATATAGGCGAGAATCCGCGGTGCGATCAGGATCACGATGCCCCCGATCAGCGCGAGGATCGGCGTGATGTGGGCGACGGTGATCTGCATGGTACTGCCTCCTCGTTTGTCGACTAGCCCCGGGGCGAATCGATCGGCGCGATCATGCCCGAGCCGCGGGAGAAAAGCTCCGGCGAGCGGCGGAGACTGCACCGCCATCCCTTAAGGCTCCGTTGCGCGGTCGCCCTTGGCGGATGACAAGAAGAGTCGGAACCAACTCCCGTTCCTGTCGTTGTTGAACCATGGGAACAACGACAGGAGTGCTGACATGAACACACACCAGCGCAGTGTTTCGGCGACCGCCGACACCAGCGTCCGCGAGACGCATGAACTCATCGCCAGCGACAAGGTCGAAGGGACTGCGGTTTATCGCCCGAACGGCGACAAGGTCGGCCGTATCGAGCGCATCATGCTCGACAAGCGGTCCGGCAAGGCCGCCTATGCGGTGATGAATTTCGGCGGTTTCCTCGGCATCGGCGAGGACTCCTATCCGCTGCCGTGGTCGGTGCTGACGTACAACGTCAACCTTGGCGGCTACGAGGTGAACGTCACCGACGAGCAGCTCAAGGGCGCGCCGAAATACCGGAGCGGCGAGGACTACTGGGACAAGGCCGACGCCAATCGCGACAGCGCGATCTACGGCTACTGGGGCGCGCCGCCCTACTGGGTCTGACCCACCGAAATCGGGGCGCAAGCCTCGAGGCGGAACCGTCTCCCGTCCGGCTCCCCAGCCCTTGGATGGGGGGCGGTTCTCACTACTCTTCCGCCCGCATGACGAAGAAGACGGCGAGGATCGCCACGGCGACGAAGAACAGGACGAAGCCCATCTCGCCGCGGTCGCCATACCAGGACACGGCGTTGATGACGGCGATGATCAGCATGCCGTTGGCGAGGATGAAGGCCTTGAAGGCCCACGTCTTGCCCACCCACAGCGCCCAGCCGGAGAAGATCAGGAAGACTCCGGTGAGGATCTGGATGAGGACGTGCAGCTTGGTCTGCAGCATCGAGTCCCAGAGTTCGGGAACCCCGCCGGTCGCGATCCGGTAGAGCCAGATCAGGATGATGGCGGCCCCGGCGAGCATGCCGAACCGCGCCGACTGCTTCGCATAGACGTGAACCGGTCCGGGTTTCGCGGCCATGGTTTACCCTTCGATCTTGGAGAAATCGGCGACGGCGAGCGTCGCCTCGCGGATCTGGTTCAGGAGCCGGAGCCGGTTCTCGCGAACCGCCGGGTCGTCGTCGTTGACGCGCACTTTTTCGAAGAAGACATCCACGGGCGCGCGGAGCTTCGCCAGCGCCCGCATGGCGCCGTCAAAGTCTTCCAATGCGACCGCGGCGCGTGCCTCGCCGGAGGCAGCGCCAACGGTTTCGGACAGCGCCTTTTCCTCGGGCTGCGCGAGCCGCGCCGGATCGACATCGCCGGTGAAACTCGTGCCGGTCTTCTTCTCCTCCTCGCGGAGGATGTTCGTCGCCCGCTTGTAGCCGGCGAGCAGCGTCTTGCCGTCCTCGGTGTCGAGGAACTTGCCCAGGGCCTCGACGCGGCGGACGATGAGGAGCAGGTCGCCTTGATCCCCGAGCGCAAAGACCGCGTCGACTAGGTCGTGCCGTGCGCCCTGCTCGCGAAGCTGAACCTTCAAGCGGTCGGCCAAGAAGGCAAGGAGATCGGGCGACTGCTGATGAAATTTGGCCTGAAAGGCTTCATAAGTTTCTCTGTCGCCTTCAAACGCGGCTTCAATGGTACTTTGAATGTTGCTAAACGATTCCGCGTTCAAAATTGCACTTAGCGTCCGTAGTGCTGAACCGCTGGCCTTAGCGACTGGTCCGTAGTGAGAGACCGCGTGAAAGTATCCAAAAGTGTACGACCAGAGGTCCGGAAGGCTTAGTCTTAGGCCAGCATCGGCTATCGTTCTTAACACCCCCAGCGCCGCTCGCCGCAGCGCATACGGGTCCTTGCTGCCGGTCGGCTTCTCGTCGATCGCCCAGAACCCGACCAGCAGGTCGAGCTTGTCGGCGAGCGCGACGCAGATCGCAACCGGGTCGGTGGGGACGCGGTCGGAGGGGCCGACGGGCTTGTAGTGATCCTCGATCGCCGCCGCGACCGACGGGTCCTCGCCCTGGGCGGTGGCGTAGTAGCGGCCCATCAGGCCCTGCAGTTCGGGGAACTCGCCGACCATCTCGGTGGTGAGGTCGGCCTTTGCCAGCACCGCGGCGCGCCGCACGCGCTTCCGGAACGCGTCCTGTTCCTGCGCGAGGTCCTCGGGTGTGACCATCTTCCCTGAAAAGAACCCCGGCCGCGACGAGAGCACCGTCGCGATCTCTTCCGCCAGCCGTGCGATGCGCTCGACGCGCTCGCCCTGCGTCCCGAGCTTCTCGTGGAAGACGACGTTGGTCGCGGCGAGCTTCGCCATGCGCTGGTCGAGCGGCTTCGCGAGGTCGAGCCCGAGCCGCTCCGCCGCCGCCGAGAACTCCGGCGCATCGTGGCCCGGCAGGTCGCGCCGGTCGGTGTCGTAGAAGTGCCGCGCGTCGGAGAGCCGCGCGCGGATGACGCGCTCGTTGCCGGCGACGATCGCCGCGCCGCCGTCCGGCGCCTCGATGTTCGCCACCAGCACGAAGCGGTTGGACAGTCGTGCGTCCTTCGAGGCTCGCTGCCGAGCAGCGAGCACCTCAGGATGAGGCGCGTGGTGCGCGGCTGCGCCCGCCGCCGTGACATCACTCCCACCGTCCTCATCCTGAGGTGCTCGGTCGCTCCGCGACCGAGCCTCGAAGGACGCACCCGGTGGCCCTCGCAGCACGAAGCATTTCTGGTTGGCGCGGATGGTGGTGCGGATCACCTCGGGAGGGATGGACAGGAACGCCTCGTCGAAGCTGCCGACGAGCACCACCGGCCACTCGACCAGCCCGGCCACCTCCTCGAGCAGCCCCTCGTCCTCGACCAGTTCCAGCCCGAGCGCGAGCGCGCGGTCGCGGGCGTCGGCGCGGATGATCTCCTTCCGCCGGTCGGCGTCGAGGACCACCCTGGCCTTCTCGAGCTTCGGCGCGTAGTCGTCGAAGCGCTTCACCCTAATCTCGCCCGGCGCCATGAAGCGGTGGCCATGGGTGACGTCGCCCGAATGAATGCCGCCGACCGCGAAGCGCACCACCTCGGTGTCGCTGGTCTCCGGGCCGAAGACGCAGAGAATCGAATGCAGCGGCCGCACCCAGGTGAGGCTCCCCGGCTGCGCCGAGGCTTCGCCCCAGCGCATCGATTTCGGCCACGGGAAGGCGCGTACCACCGCCGGCACGATTTCGGCGATCACCTCTTCCGCCGTTCGCCCCGGCTTCTCGACCACGGCGACGTAGAAGTCGCCCTTCTTGTCGGGCTGGACCTTCGCCTCCGATATCGACGCCAGTCCCGCCGCCTTGAGGAAGCCCTCCAGCGCCTTCTCCGGCGCGCCGACGCGCGGCCCCTTCCGCTCCTCCCGCCGGTCGGGCGAGCGGGCGGGCAGCCCGTGCACGGTCAGCGCCAGCCGTCGCGGCGTGGCGAAGGCCTTGGCGCCCTCGTAGACGAGACCGGCTTCGACCAGTGCGTCGGTGACGAGCTTGCGCAGGTCCTCCGCCGCCTTCCGCTGCATGCGGGCGGGAATCTCTTCGGAGAACAGTTCGAGCAAAAGATCTGGCATGGAGTTCTGGGGTAGAGGGTTCGGGCCGGCGTTTGTTAGTGGAACGGGCGCTGGAAGTCACGCGCCGACCTTTGCCGCGCGTCAGACGATCCTGACCAGTTCCGAGTAGACCGCGAGCGACCGGTCCACCGTGTAGAGATGCGCCGGCTCGGTCATGGCCTGGGCAACGAGCAGCCGGTCAAAGGGATCGCGATGGTGAAGCGGCAGGCGAGCGACGTGAGCCGCCGCCATCGACGTGACCGGCAATTCCTTCAACCCTGCCGCCACCGCTTCCTGCCACACCTGGTCGGCGGTCGCAGGAAGACCGTGTCTCGCGATCTGTGACTTGATTGCGATCTCCCAGACGCTTACCGCGCTGAAGGCGATCTCGTCCGTGCCCGAGTCGACGGCTGTCTTGAGGGCCTCCGGCAGGCGTTCCGGTGCGAACAGCGTCCAGATCAGGATGTGCGTGTCAAACAGGATCAACGTCGCGCCCCTCGAAAGCTTCGAGAAGCCAATCAGGCAACGGATCGTCGATATAGTCCGGGTACGGCATCTTCCCCTTCAAGCCGCCGAGGCGGATCTTCTTCGGACGCGCCTCCAGCGCGACGAGGCGCGCCACCGGCTTGCCGGCCCGGGCGATCAAGATCTCCTCTCCCGCAGCGGCCTGGTCGACCAGCTTGGAAAGGTGTGTCTTTGCGGCGTGGATATTGACGGTTGCCATGGGGGTATCCTGGTCAGCTGGACTAGGCTTAGTCCGCTCCGGGCCCGGCTTCAAGCCGTACCCGAGCGAGGGCTTCATCCAACGCGATTGTGGGTTTTCGCCCATGGTGCTCGCCATCGAAGATGGCGATAATCCGCGCGGCGGAAATGTATGAGGCGGCGGCGATGACGGACCATGTCGAGACCCTGCGACGGGCGTACCAGACCTGGCACGACACAAGGGGCGCCAACCGGGACGTCTGGCTCGATCTCGTGAGCGACGATTTCGAGATTCATTCCGTCGCCCGGCAGCCCAAGGGCCTGAGCTTCGCGGGCGACCACGCCGGGCGCCGTAAGCTCGACTATTACCTCAGGACGCTGATCGAAAAGTGGGAGATGCGGTACTACCGTGTCGACGCCCTCTTCGGCGACGAAAGCCGCGTCGTCATGTTCGGCGAGTGCAGCTACAACTTCCGCGCCAATGGCGAGACGGTGACGACGCCGATCGCCGCACTCTGGAGGTTCAAGGACGGCAAGGCGTCAAGTTGCATCGAAGTGTTCGACAGCGCCGACGCGAATGCCAAGGCGTCCATGCCGCCCTGGGGCCAGACCTGACGCCCTTACGGGCATTGCATCTCGACCCGCACGCCCTCCGGCCCCTGGACGAAGATCTGGCGGAGCCCGGTGCCGGGCATGACACTGGTGCGGTAGGTGTGGCCCTTGGCGTCCATTTCGGCGATCTTGGCGTCGTAGTCGAACGGGCTGAAGGCGACATGGTCGACCCAGCCGGGACCGCCGATGCCGCGGCCGCGCTCGCCGAACAGGTGGATCACCGCGACGTCGTCGAAATAGAGCCAGTAGCCGTGGAAATCGAACGGCGGCCGCGGCCCCTCGTGCACGCCCAGCACGTCGATCAGGAAGTCGCGCATCGCCTCCTGGTCCAGCGCCTTGATGGCGACGTGGTCAAGCCGCGGCATGGCCTGCCTCCCTCGCTCGGCCGTTCAGCGACCGTCGCGCGCTGATAGCGCCGGCGCCGCGCCGGGTCCAGCGTGCATGAGATCGGAGATGAGCTTGTTCATCCCCGCGCCGAGATCGCGCACCGCCCGCCAGCCGAGAAGACGCTCGGCTAGCGCCGGATCGCCCACGAACCGCGCCACGTCGTAGCTTCGCTGCGGAGCGTCTTCGATCGTCACGGGGGCGAGCGCCTGCCCGGCCGCAAGTGCGGCAAGCTCGCCGAGCGTCGTCCCGACGCCGCTCGCAAAATGCACGGTCGGCTGGCTACCCTCCGCCGCGGTTGCCTCGACCAGTCGCAGCAGGCCCTCGGCCACCTCGTCCACATGGGTGAAGTCGAACGTATGGCCGGCACCTTCGACGCGCATCGTGCCGCCCCGCGCAGCGGCACCGGCAAAGGCCATGGCGACGCGGTCGGCATGGTCACCGACGCTGCCATAGACGCTCGAGAACCGGCAGATGCTCGCCGGCAGCCCCGCCTCCGCCGCCTGGGCGACGAGGCGTTCGCCGGCCACCTTGCTCCGGCCGTAGACGTTCATCGGGATGAGCGGCGCGTCCTCGCGAACCGGCAGGACGTCCGCGTCGCCATAGACCTCACGGCTGCTCGCAAACACCAGCCAGGGCCTTAGGGACCGCACCGACATGATGCGGAGAAGGCGTTCGAGCGACCCGACATTGGTCGCCCGACAGAGGTCCGGATCGCGCTCGGCCCACACCACGCGGGACACGGCGGCGAGATGGACCACCCCGTCAACGCCCTCGGCCGCCCTTTCAAGGACGCCCGCCGTCAGCACGTTCTGGCCGGGGCCGCGACGGATGTCGAGGCGCCGGACCTCCCACCCCATGCCCTCCATCAGCGGCACGAGGCCGCTTCCGATCAGCCCGCTCGAACCCGTCACAAGTATGCGCACGGCGTCCAGCCCCATACGGCGCGAACCGCCTCGGCTCGCATCCCACCCTTTTCCCGCAGCGTCTTTACACGGGCTTGGCGGCGCTTGTCGAAGTCTAATCCGGACCGATGCCGCGGCAGGCCTCCACACACCTTCCATCCGCCTCTAAAACGGGCTTGCGGCGGCAACACAAGCCATGCTTCAAGGGCCCGCGGAATGCTCGCCGCGAGGGAGAACGGCCGGCAGATCTCCATGAAGGTTGGCATCATTGGCGCAGGGCCGGCCGGACTCACCGCCGCCTACCGTCTCCAGCAACTCGGGGTGGAGATAGAGGTCTTCGAGGCCGGCGCCGAGGTCGGCGGCATGGGCCGAAGCTTCGACCTCTGGGGTCAGCGCGTCGACATCGGACCCCACCGATTCTTCACCAAGGATCCGCGCGTCGACGGCATCTGGCGCGAGGTGGTCGGCGACGCGTGTGGAACCGTCCACCGCAAGACCCGCATATTCTATCGCCGCAGCTTCTTCGATTACCCGCTCCGCCCCGCCAACGTCATCGGCAATCTCGGCCTCGTCGACGTCGCCCTCTGCTTCGCCAGCTACTTCCGGGAGCAGGTGGCGCCGCGTCCCGTCGCGAACCCGCCGAGCTTCGAGGACTGGGTGGTGCGCCGCTTCGGCAGGCGGCTCTATGGAAAGTTCTTCAAGTCCTATACCGAGAAGCTCTGGGGCATCCCCTGTTCCGAGTTGGATTCCGCCTTCGCGTCGCAGCGGATCAAGGGCTTCACGCTCGGCCAGTCCCTCCTCGCCGCCCTGGGCCTCGCCCGAACCAGACACCGGACGCTGGTCGACGTTTTCAGCCACCCCTTGCAGGGCAACGGCTACACTTGGAAAAGGATGGCGGAACTGATCGCCGAGCGCGGCGGCACCGTCCGGCTGTCAGCGCCGGTGGCGCGTATCCGCGACGAGGGCCGCCGCGCCATCGGCATCGAGACCGCCGACGGCACCGTCCACACCTTCGACCATGTGGTCTCGTCGATGCCGCTGACGCTCCTCGTCAGCCGCCTCGGCAATGTGCCGCCGGAGGTGATGAACTGCGTTGCCGGCCTCCGCTTCCGCAATACCATCATCGTTTATCTCCGGGTCGACGAACCGAATCTCTTCCCGGACCAGTGGGTCTACATCCACGCCGAGGAAGTCGCCATCGGCCGTGTCACCAACTTTCGCAATTGGGTGCCCGAACTCTTCGGCGATGACCGCGCGAGCATCCTCGCCGTCGAGTTCTGGTGTTATGACGACGATCCGATCTGGCGCGCTCCGGACGCCGACCTCATCGCGCAGGCGGCACGCGAGGTGGCGAGCGTTGGCCTGATCGGCGCGGCGCCGATCACCGACGGCCATGTCCTCCGCGTTCCGCGAAGCTACCCCGTCTATGCGCGCGGCTTCCAGGCGACGCTGGACCCGATCGTGGCGTTCCTGCGGACCTACCAGAACCTCTGGCCGATCGGCCGCTACGGAGCCTTCAAGTACAACAACCAGGACCACAGCATGCTCATGGGACTGCTCGCGGCGGAGAACATCGCGCTCGGCAGCAGCCACGACCTGTGGAGCGTGAATACCGACTACGAGGTGCACCAGGAGGAGGTCGAGGCGTGAAGGGCGCGGAGGCGGCGACGGCCGCGCCACGCTCCGTTTCGGACGCAGCGTTCCGCCTTGCGCTGCTAGCGGTCTATGTCGCCCTCATCTTCTACGCCGGCATCGATCACGCCATGTGGCGCGACGAGGCCCAGGCATGGCTGATCGCCCGCGACGCGGACGGGCTGGGGGGCCTCTTCCGGAACCTGCGCTACGACGGGCACCCGGCGCTCTGGCACAGCCTCCTCTTCATCCTCTCCCGGTTCGGCGACGACCCGAACCTGATGCTCGCGCTCAATTTCACCATCATGGCGACGACGGCGGCGCTCGTCCTGTGGTTCATGCCGCTCCGCGGCTGGGAGCGCGTGCTCTTCCCGTTCGGCTACTTCATGCTGTTCGAGTACGGGGTGAAGGCCCGGAGCTACGGTCTCGGCGGCCTCCTCCTGGTTCTGCTCTGCCTCGCCTGGCCGGCGCGGGCGCGGCACCCCTGGCTGATTGCGCTGCTGCTCGCCCTCCTCGCCAATACCCAGGTCCTGTTCATGATCGCGACGATCGCGATCGTCTTCGCGCTGTTGGTCGAGCATCTCCTCAGGCGCCCGGGCGCGATGGCGTCGTCCGGAACGGTGCTGCTTGCCTTTGCCTTCGTCGTCGCGAGCTGGGGGCTGGCCGCCTGGACCTTCATCCCGCCCGCCGACACCGGCTTTGCGACCGACTGGTACTTTGCCCTGACCTCGGACCGGCTGCGAACCGCGCTGACCGCCCTGCCTGCAGTCTTCGGCGACCCCCTGGCTGTACCCCAGTGGCTGGCGATCGTCGTCATGCTCGCCACGCTCTGGTCGATCCGGCGCGCTTCGGCGGCGGCGGCATGGCTCTTCCTGTCCCTCATCGGCATCCTCGCCTTCGGCTACATCAAGTACGCCCCGGCGATGTGGCACCACGGCGTGATCTTCTTCACGTGGCTGGCCGCGGTCTGGGTGGCGCGGATGGAGGCGCCGGGACGTTCCGCCCCGGTCGACCGCATCATCCTGTCGGCCTGCGTAACCGTGATGCTCGGGTTCCAGGCCTACTACGGCATCAACACCTACCGGGCGGAGCTTTCCCGGCCCTATTCCAACGGCCGCGCGGTGGCTTCTTTCGTCACGGCGAAAGGCTGGACACGGAACGTGATCGCCGCCCTGACCGACCAGACCGTCTCGCCGGTGATCGCCTATCTCGGTGCGGAGCGCGTCTATTTCCTCAATGGGCGGCGGTTCGGTTCGTTCACGATCTGGGACCAGCGGCGCCTGACCAGAGACCTCGAGGGGGCGCTCGGCGACCTCGACCGGAAGGAGCGGCCCGTGGTTTTGATCGTGTCGCTCCGCAACGACGACCCTGCCCTGTTCGCACGCTATGGCTACCGCGAGATCGCGCGCTTCACCGGCGCAAATCGGCGCGAAGAGAATTTCGTCCTGTATCGCCGGCCATCCCGGCGCTGAGCGTCAGGCCGCGACCGCGCCGCCGGCGGCGGTGGCGAGCCATGCCCTGCCGCACTCCCGCGCCAGTTCGCGGACGCGGAGGATGTAGCTCTGCCGCTCGGTGACGGCGATGACGCCGCGCGCATCGAGGAGGTTGAAGGCGTGGCTCGCCTTGATGCACTGGTCGTAGGCGGGAAGCGCCATCAGGTGGCGCTTCTCCTCGCCGCCGGTCCAGCCGTCCTTCAGATACTTCCGGCAGGCCGCCTCGGCCTTCTGGAAGAGGTCGAACAGCATCGCCGTGTCGGCGTACTCGAAGTTGTGCCGGGAATATTCCTGCTCCGCCTGCAGGAAGACGTCGCCATAGGTCACCTTCCCTTCGCCCTCGCGGCCGTTGAAGTTGAGGTCGTAGACGTTCTCGACCCCCTGGACATACATCGCCAGCCGCTCGAGGCCGTAGGTCAGTTCGCCGGACACGGGCGCGCATTCGAAGCCAGCGACCTGCTGGAAATAGGTGAACTGCGACACCTCCATGCCGTCGCACCAGCACTCCCAGCCGAGCCCCCAGGCGCCCAGCGTCGGGCTTTCCCAGTCGTCCTCGACGAAGCGCACGTCATGCACCGCCATGTCGAGGCCGATGGCGCGGAGCGAGTCGAGGTAGAGGTCCTGGAGGTTCGGCGGCGACGGCTTTATGATCACCTGGTACTGGTAATAGTGCTGGAGACGGTTGGGGTTCTCTCCGTAGCGCCCGTCCTTCGGCCGCCGCGACGGCTGCACATAGGCCGCCGCCCAGGGCTTCGGCCCGAGCGCTCGAAGCGTCGTCGCCGGGTGGAACGTCCCCGCCCCCATCTCGATGTCATAGGGCTGGAGGATGACGCAGCCCTTGTCCGCCCAGTAGCGCTGGAGCGTCAGGATCAGCCCCTGGAACGAACGGTCCGGGCGCATGTGGTCGGGGATTTCGGTCACGTTGGCGTCCCGCGATGAATCAG
>JALHRF010000167.1 GCA_022841545.1 Bauldia sp.
GATCCGCACCGGCGCGGGAGACTCGGCCCTCGCCGCCGGCCGCGCCGGTTCCGACGCCACGGCCCGCGGCCGCACCGCGAGCCGGTCGACCGGCGCCTCGTCGAGCGCGATGTCGACGCCCATCTCGGCGTACCACGCCACCAGATCGGCCGCGCCTTCGATTGTTGTGCCCGATGTCATCCCGGCTCCGCGCCTGTGGCGGCTGTCTTCATCGCTTCTCCGTAGCACAACGACAAGCGCATTCCTGCCGCGCGCCACCGCGCTGTCCTCACGGGATCACGCACAGAAGGCCCGGCGATTTGCATCGCCGGGCCTATGTCGTCCCTCGAGCCGCCGGTGGGAGGGCCGGAGGCGATGGACGAAGGTGTGCGCTACGCAGCCTTGTTGATGGTCGAGACGGCGAGGTTGGTCAGCTTGTTGTTGGCCGCCTTCTCCTCGTCGAGAATGCCGGACAGCAGCTCATGCGCCTCGTCATGGCCCAGCACCTTCGCCCATTCGCGGAGCGAGCCGTAGCGGGAGATCTCGTAGTGCTCGACCGCCTGGGCCGCCGCGATGACCCCGGCATTGAGCGCCACGGCGCCGTCGGCCTCCTCGATCACGCCCTCGGATTCCTTGATCAGGCCTTCGATGGCGTCGCACTTCTCGCCGCTCGCCTTCTCGCCGATCGACTTGAACACCCGCTCGAGCGTCTTGACCTGACCCTTGGTCTCCTCGAGGTGCTCCTCGATCGCCGACTTCAACGCGCGGTTCGAGACTGCCGAAGCCATCTTGGGCAGCGCCTTGGTCAGTGCCTTCTCCGCGTAGTACACGTCCTTCAGGGTGTGCCTGAATGCGTCGTCGAGCGTTTTCACGGTGGTCTCCAAATAGGAAATGTCTGACGCCAAAAAACGAAACACGGGGCCTTTTGTTCCCGAACGACGATTTCAGGCCCTCTGGGACTGGAAATTCCGTAGGAGAGACGCGCAGGCCGCGCCTTCGGGCGCCTCCTGACAGTTTCTGGCACACAAGAGTCTAGGGCTTCCGCGGCTTTCGCCGGCCCGTGATCAAGGCAGATGCATTTCATACTTGGCCTGCGCGCGCCGACACCTACATGGGTTCGACCTTGCCGCCCGGCCGTGCATTGGGGACTGCGCCGCGCATGAATCCGATCATTTCCGTCTCGAACCTGTCGAAAACCTACGCGACGGGCTTCACAGCGCTGAAAGACATCAATCTCGAGATCCGCGAAGGCGAGATCTTCGCGCTGCTGGGGCCCAATGGCGCCGGCAAGACGACGCTGATCTCGATCATCTGCGGCATCGTCAATCCGAGCACGGGCAGGGTGACGGCCGGCGGCCACGACATCATCGACGATTACCGCGCGGCCCGCTCGCTGATCGGCCTCGTCCCGCAGGAGCTGTCGATCGCCCCGTTCGAGTCGGTCTGGCACACCGTGAACTTCAGCCGCGGCCTGTTCAACAAGCCGAAGGACCCGGCTTATGTCGAGAAGGTCCTCAAGCAGCTGACGCTGTGGGACAAGAAGGACTCCCAGATCAACACGCTCTCCGGCGGCATGAAGCGCCGCGTGATGATCGCCAAGGCGCTGGCCCACGAGCCGCGCATCCTCTTCCTCGACGAGCCGACCGCTGGTGTCGATGTCGAGCTTCGCCGTGATATGTGGGACGTGGTCCGCGGGCTCCGCCAGTCCGGCGTCACCATCATCCTCACCACGCACTACATCGAGGAAGCCGAGATGATGGCCGACCGCGTCGGCGTCATCAACAAGGGCGAGATCATCCTCGTCGAGGAAAAGGCCGACCTCATCCGCAAGCTCGGCCGGAAGCAGTTGATCCTCCAGCTCCACGAGCCGCTCCTCACCATCCCGGAGCCGCTCCGCAAGCACCATCTCGAATTCGCCGACGGCGGGTCCGCGCTCGTCTACGCCTACGACACGCGCGGCGAACGCACCGGAATCACCGCGCTCCTCTCCGACCTTGCCGCCGCGGGCATCCGCTTCCGCGACCTCAAGACCAGCGAGACATCGCTCGAGGACATCTTCGTCAACCTGGTGAGGAACGGCAAATGAACTTCCGGGCGATCTGGTCCATCTACTATACCGAGATGGCCCGCACGGCGCGCACGCTGATGCAGAGCGTGGCCTCGCCGGTCCTCTCGACCTCGCTCTATTTCGTCGTCTTCGGCGGCGCCATCGGCTCGGCCATTCCCGAGATCGAGGGCATCTCCTATGGCGCCTTCATCGTGCCCGGGCTGATCATGCTTACGCTCCTCACCCAGAGCACGTCGAACGCCTCCTTCGGCATCTACTTCCCGAAGTTCATCGGCACGATCTACGAGCTCCTCTCGGCGCCCGTCTCCTATCTCGAGATCGTCATCGGCTTCGTCGGCGCGGCGGCGACCAAGTCGATCATCCTCGGCGTCATCATCCTGGTCACGGCGACATTCTTCGTCGACGTCCGTATCCAGAGCCCGGTGGTGATGGTGCTCTTCCTGGTGCTGACGTCGCTCACCTTCTCGCTCCTCGGCTTCATCATCGGCATCTGGGCCAAGGGCTTCGAGCAGCTCCAGATCGTGCCGCTCCTCATCATCACGCCGCTCGCCTTCCTCGGCGGGACCTTCTACTCGATCAACATGCTGCCGCCGTTCTGGCAGACCGCGACGCTGTTCAACCCGGTGGTCTATCTGGTCAGCGGCTTCCGCTGGAGCTTCTACGGGATCTCCGACGTCAACGTCTGGATCAGCCTCGGGGCGACGGTCCTGTTTCTCGCGGTCTGCGTCGCCGTCGTCGCCTGGATCTTCCGGACGGGGTACCGGCTGAAGACGTGAGGGGGGAGAGCGGATTCGCTCGGCAGCACCTGCCTCAATGGGCAGGGCGATCGCCGGACCTCACGCCGGCTCGGTGAGGCCCCGAAGGCTCCCTGGGACGTGCCGACAGGCGCCGGCTAGGAGCCTTTCTCGACCAGTTGCCGGAGGCGCGAGGGAGCGCACACGACGATGCCCCGGTAGTCGGTCTTGATGTACCCTTTCGCCGCCAGCATCCGAAGGATCGTGCCTGTGGCGTTGCGCGAGAGGTTGCTCGCCTCGGCAAGTTCGGACTGGGTAACCTCGAGGCGGACCTGCTCCGGGCGGTCCGGGTAGAGTCCGCGCAGACCGGCGAAGCGCAGGATGGTGGCCGCGAGGCGGCGGTCTGACTGGCGGATCAGCAGATCGGAAGCGATCATCGCGCTGATGTCGCCGTATTCGGCGAGCAGGCGCATGAAACAGCGCCACCAACGGGTGGTCTCGTCGAGCAGCGGAAGGATCTTCGCTCTCGGAATGACAGCGATCCACAGCTGCGTCCGGGCCACAACCGTCACGTCCCTAGGCCGCTCCAGGAGGAGGGGGCCATAGCCCATCCAGAAGACGGAATGACCCATGTGCATGGTGGGGGTTCCGGCCTGGCCAAGCGTCGAGGTCATTACGACGGTGCCTTTCGCCAGTCCCACGACATCATTCCTCTCCTCGCCGCCCAATGTGACCGTGGCTCCGCGATCGACGGAGCGCCAGCGCGCCCCGGACAGGAAGCGCTTGCGGAACTCTGGCGGCGTACCGGCAAGCCAGCCCCGGGATGCAAGAATTGATAGTCCTTCCTCCCGCTCCACGGCTCGTGGCCCTCGTTGCGCGCAGGAACGAATACTTGGGACACTGCACAAAATTGGTCAATCCGGAAAAGACCCCCGTGGGATTCTTGCACCCAAAGAGGGTCCGCATCGCCGCCTGCTGGCAGGCCACCACGCGACCCGCTCTGGGACATTCGAGTTCAGAGCCACCGAGGACGCGACGAACGCGACTGTCAGACTGGGATGGAGAAGATGACGACCAGACGAGAACTGCTCACTGCGATCCCGGCGATCGGGACTGCGTTCGCCGTCGGCGGCGCGATGCTGGGCGAGGGCTCCGCGCAGGCGCAGGAGGCGCCCCAGCCGCTTGCGGGACATTTCCACCCGAAGGGCAAGGCGCCTTCGGTTCATACCGTGCGGGTGCTGGAGGAGGCGCGCGCGCGGTTGCCCTTCGCCGACGAGAGCGACTTCGAGGAATGGGAACGCGGCTTCATCGCCGCCCCGCCCGAGATGCAGATCATGGCCGATGCCGGCAATGTCGCGGTCGACATGGCGGCGTTCCAGTTCCTCGATCGGGAGACGCCGTTCGACAGCGTCCACCCCTCGCTGCAGCGCATCGCGAGGCTCAACAACAACTTCGGCCTCTACGAGGTCGCACCCGGGGTCTACCAGACGCGCGGCATGGACCTAGCCAACATGACCTTCGTGCGGGGGCAGACGGGATGGATCGTCGTCGATCCGATCACCACCACCGAGACGGCGCGCGCCTCGTGGGAGCTTCTGCAGGCGCATGTGGGCGAGGGGCTACCGGTCTCTGCGGTGATCTACACCCATACCCATATCGATCACTGGGGCGGCGTGCGCGGCATCCCGCTCGACGCGGGCGACGTCGCCGCGGGTCGAGTGCCGATCATCGCGCCCGAAGATTTCCTCGACTTCGCGGTTTCGGAGAACGTCTATGCGGGCAACGCCATGGGCCGGCGGCTGTTCTACCAGTATGGCACGCTCCTTCCGCCCAGCCCGCATGGCTTTGTCGGGGTCGGCCCCGCGGCCAAGGTTCCCGCGGGGGCAACCGGGCTGATCGCGCCCACGCGCCTGATCTCGGACAAGTTCGAGGAGGTGGAGATCGACGGCATCCGCGTCGTCTTCCAGAACGCGCCGAACACCGAGGCGCCGCGCACGATGAACGTCTTCTTCCCCGAACTCAGGACGCTGTTCGTCGCCGACATGATCTTCGCCACGCTGCACAACCTCTATACCCTCCGGGGCGCGCAGGTGCGCGACGGGCTCGCCTGGTCGAAGTCGCTGAACGAGACGTTGCAGCGCTTCGGCCCGGAAACGGAGGTGATGTGCGCCGGGCACAACTGGCCCCGCTTCGGCCGCGAGCGGGTGGCCGAGGTGATCCGGGCGCACCGCGACATCTACGCCAACCTCAACAACCAGGCGCTGCACCACGCCAACCAAGGCGTGACGATCAACCAGATCCACAACGTCTACAAGCTTCCGCAGTCGCTCGAGGACAAGTGGTTCGTCCGCGGCTATCACGGCCACGTCACGCACAACGCCCGCGCCGTGCTGCAGCGCTTCCTCGGCTTCTATGATGCCAACCCAGCCAACCTCGTGCCGCTCTCGCCCGAGGACTCGGCGCCGCTCTATGTCGAGATGATGGGCGGGGCGGAGCGGATCCTCTCGCGCGGGCAGGAGCTCTTCAACGCGGGCGACTATCTCCTGGCGATGGAGATCGTGAACAAGCTCGTCCAGGCCGAGCCGGAGAACGGCGCGGCCAAGGACCTCTTGGCCGACATCTTCGAGCAGCTCGGCTACCAGTCGGAATGCGGCGGGCACCGCAACTCGTACCTCGCCGCGGCCTACGAGCTGCGCTCGGGCATCCCGGGTGGCGAGGTGGTGGGCGCGAGCGCAGACGTGGTCCGCGCCATGTCTACCGAGCTGTTCCTGAACTTCCTCGGCATCAAGATGGACAGCAGCCGGGCCGAAGGCCTGAGCTTCACCATGAACCTCGTCACGCCCGATACCGGCGAGACTTTCTTGGTGGAGCTCTCGAACGCCACGCTCAACAACCTCGCCGGATACCGCTCGGACGAAGCCGACCTGACGCTCACCATCGACCGCGCCGATCTGGAGCGGGTGATGAGCGGCGAGGCGACGTTCGACGCGCTGTTGGCCGATGGCACGGCGAGGTTCGAAGGCGACATCGGCATCCTCGGTCAGATGGCGGCGCTGATGGTCGAGTTCGATCCCCGCTTCGAGATCATGCCGGGGACCAAGCTCCGGACCGAGCTCCCGGACAGCGACCCGTTCGAAGGCGAAATAGGGGCCTTGATCCCGGAATGACCGAAGGTCGGCCTGCCCCTCCCGCAGCGCCGGACCCGCCTGTTCGAACAGCGAGAGGAATACAGACCATGCAATCGATCCGCGGTCTTGTCGTCGCAATCCTCCTGACCCTGGTCGGGCTGACGTCGTCGCTGATGCCCGCCAGCGGCGTCGAGCCGGCGCAGGACGAGGACCTCGCCTACACCATCGGGGTGCAGACCTACATCAGCCACTTCCCGCTGATGGACCTCTACCGCACGCTCTGGGAGACGTCCTTCGACCCGGAGCGCGGCCATGAGCGGACGCTGAACGAGTTCTTTGTCTTCGAGCGGCTGATCACCAGCGAGGACGACTGGGTCATCAGCCCGAACAACGACACCATCTACCTGCGCGGCTTCTTCGACCTTCGCGCCGAGCCGATCATCCTGGTGATCCCGCCGATGGGCGACAGGCAGTACTGGGTGCCCATCAGCGACATGTGGCACGATTTCGACGCGAACCTCTCGTGGGACACGGTCGGGTCGCGGGGCGGCGCCTTCGCCCTGACCGCGCCGGGCTGGCAGGGCGTGCTGCCCGAGGGAGTCCGGCGGATCGACATGGGGACGCCCATCGGTTGGCTCCTGCCCCGCATCGCCGTTGCCGGCGAGGCGGACCTGCCGGCGGCGGTGGAGTTGCAGCAGGGTTTCAAGCTCGTTCCCCTGAGCCAGTGGGGCGCGGCCGAGGTCGCCCGGCCCAAGCCCGATCCGGCCGACTTCCCGCGCTTTACGCGCAACGAGATGACCGACGGGCGGGCGTACTTCACCACCTTGAACGAGGTCCTTCGGCTCTCGCCCCGCCTCGGCAACCCGATGGACGCGGCGATGGCGGGCTGGCTGCGCGAGGCCGACATGGACCCCGGGACCGGCTTCGACTGGGACGCGCTCTCGCCCGCGGCGCAGGCGGGCCTCACGCGGGCGGCAGTGGACGCCAACCGCATCATCGCGGAACGGATGCCGCGGGTTGTCCCGATCGTGAACAACTGGCAGATCGTCCGCCTCGACCGGCGGATGAGTGGCGAGCCCATGGTCGCGGCGTCGGGGGCCATGCTGGGCCTCCTGTGGAACCCGGCCGAGATCAGCACCTACGACGTGGCCTTCCTCGACGGGGACGGCGCCCAGCTCGACGGGCGCAACCGCTACGTGATCCGCTTCGACCCGCCGCCGCCGGTCGACGCCTTTTGGTCACTGACGATGTATTCGGCCGCAAACCAGCTCTTCGTGCCTAACGCCATCGACCGTTACTCACTCGGCGATCGCACGCCCGGCACGATGTACGGCTCGGACGGATCGATTGAGATCTACCTTCAGGCGGACGAACCGACCGATCCACTGGAACGCGCGAACTGGCTTCCCGCGCCGGCAGGACCCTTCTATCTCCTGACGCGCCACTACTCGCCACGCGCCGAGATTCTGACCGGCGACTGGATGCCGCCGCCAATTGAGAAGCGGTGAAATGCCAAGGCCAATCTTCGGTCTCCATGCCATCAGATGTTGCCGTCGACCTTCCCGGATGTTTCGGGTCGGCGCTGCCCGATAGCGGCGCGTTCGTTCAGGGGCCATGGAACGTGGTCCACAGGCCGACGCCGACGACGATATCGGCGAACCGATCCGGACTCTGCCGATGCGGAACGCGCTCGGCGTCACGCCTGCATTCGAACCTCGCGACCTCCGGGCTCGGCGGCACCTGCCATAAGATCCGGCTGCCGGTCATCGTGTTCACCGTCCTCGATGCGGCCGGCCGGGTGCTGTGGGGGGCGGACGTCACCGATGGCCGCGGCGTCATCGGCGGCCCGGACGGGGCGCCGCCAGCGCGCGTGCCTCCGTGCGGCCGACGCCGAGCCCATGCGCCGACTCCGATACCGCGACCTCGGCGAGATAGCAGGCCCAGGCCCCGTCGCTGATCCCGCGCGCGACGTCTAGAAACGGGCCGTCCGCCGCGTCGAGCCGGGCCGTGACGACAAGGTCGGCGCCGTCGATCATCCGCCGGAGCCGGCCGGGATCGTCCACCGGCCGCTGCGCCCCGAGCCCGGACTCTACCAGCACGCGCCGGAATTTGTCCGCGTCGAGGTCGGGTTCGGTGGCGGTGACGATGCGTGGCCGGCGGTCGTGCGCGCGGGTTTCGCTCATGACGGCAAGTCCGCCTCAACGCCGGATAGAGGCCGTGTCATCTGGCGCAGGCGGCGCAACGATCACGGCAGCTTGATGCTCTGTGCGATTCTGAAGAGCGCCACCCGGGTCCGCACGCCGAGCTTCTCGAACATCCTGTGCATGTGAGTCTTCACCGTGCTCGGCGATACCCCAAGAGCCTTGGCGACGGCAACGTTCGAGTTCCCCTCGACCACCAGTTCGAACACGCGCACCTCGGCTGGCGTCAGGTCGTAGAGCACGCTCAGCGCGCCGGCCGGCAGCTCCAGCGGCGCGCTGGTCGCAATCAGCACGGCCGCGGCCGCTCTCGCCGATACCCCGCCGCGCGATGTCCGCCGCTCGAGCGGCATGACCGTTGCGGTCAACGCCGAACCATCCAGACGGCGCGTCGGTATCCCGAGGCCACGCCGTCCAAGCGCGGCCTCATCGGTCGCGCCCCGAATCGCCGCTATCAGTTGGCCGGGAACCAGTTCTTCCCGCAACTGCAGTCTGCCACCCACCTCCCGGATCGGATCACCGATAACCAGCATCGGCTGGGCAGCGGCATTTGCGTGAAGAATCCGGCCGTCGCGATCGACGATGACGACTCCGGAATTGGTTGCATCCAGCACTGCGCTGAACGTATCCGCGGCAGCCGTCGCGTCGTCGAGAATGCCGCTGATCTGCACCGCGCGCCGAAGATGGGCGGCAATCACCCTCAGCCACGACATATCGTCGGGCGATACCGTCCGGCGGGAAGAATGGATCCCGAACGCAATGCTACCGATCGTCCTTCCGTCTCTGGCCAATGGAATTGCGACCGAGTCGACCAAACCCTGCGGCATGGCGAAGAGCCGCATGTATTCGAAACGGCTCCATTGCGCCCGGTCGCTCACGTCGGAAAGCAGCACCGGCTCCTCCAGGGGATACTCCGCCAGCCGCCCTTCTCCTCCCCACATCTCCATGACCTCGCGGATACGCTCCGGTGACCGG
Source organism: Bauldia sp. (assembly GCA_022841545.1). Classification (GTDB taxonomy): domain Bacteria; phylum Pseudomonadota; class Alphaproteobacteria; order Rhizobiales; family Kaistiaceae; genus Bauldia. The sequence continues at coordinate 9,083 of JALHRF010000167.1, forward strand.
ACACTGAGGTATTGGGCCGGGATGCCGACGACGGCGCTCACGACCGCGGCGCCCGTGCGAACGTTGATCGTCGCAATCTCGGCATTCTTGAACTCGAGCCTGTGCCGCAGCGCGTCGCATACGTCCGGCCACCGTTGTGGCTCGATCACAGCATCGTAAATTCCGCCGATCAGGTCGACGAGTTCGGCATCCGGACCGTCGGGGGGCAAAATTCCCTCTGGGCATTGGAGTGGTCAGCGCAGCCGGACCATAGCCGTCCCGTCCCTCGCAGAAAAGGGCTGCAACTTCCGATAGATCAGGAATGATCGATCCGATCCGGCGATAAACACACGTCGTCCACCAAAGGGTGGACGACAGCGCCATGTTCCGGAGATATCGGGGAGGGCTGACCTCCGACGGTCAGCGTTCGGAGCCTCGCTGGTCAATCCAAGGTCATCAAGGTTCTTAGAAGAGGCAGCGAAAGGCGTTTCCATGGTTACGAACATCCTGAGGGTCGGCGCCGAGCTTCAGCTCAACCAGTCCCCGAACGTCGTCGCCAACCAGCTCCAGTCCGACGTTTCGGCGATGACGGACGGCGGCTTCTTCGTCGCGTATGAAAGCGAAGGCACGAACACCACGGACGTTGCCGGCCGGTTCGTCAATGCCAACGGAACGCTCGGGGCGCACTCCTCCGGCAACACCGGACCGGTCAACGGCGACGGTTTCCATAATGCGCCGACGGTCACAGCGCGGCCGGCCGGCGCCGCATTCGTTTCGTGGGCGGACTCGATCTCCGGCGATGTCGAATACACCGCGATCGGATCGAACGGAAAGAACCTGATCACGTTCGGGCCTGACACCGGCGGTCACGTCAATCTCAACGAGGACGACGCCAACAGTCGCCCAGACACCGCGACGTTCGCCGATGGCGACATCATCCTCGTCTATCAGTGGGTAGTCGCCCCGGGCGATGACGATGTGAATGCGAAGATCATCTCTGCAACGGGTCTCACCTTCACCCCCCCGGGATATCCGCCGCTTCGCATAGACGGGAGCAACGGCACGCTCTCGGACGCTCCGGCAGTTGCTGCGTCCGGCAACAAGGCGCTGATCGCCTATTCCGATGCGCGCAGCGGCGGCAACTTCGACATCCGCATCGCCCTGTTCGACAAGGGGACGATGGCGGCTACCCCGGCAAACGGCGGGGTGGATATCGCCGACAAGGCGACCAATCTCGGCAATGTTGATGTCGCCGCCCTCAAGGACGGCCGCTACGTCGTGGTCTACGAGGACACGATCAACAACGATATCTACGCGCGCTTCGTTAAGGCCGACGGCAACGCCATCGGCGACGAGATCATCATCGCCAAGACCTCCGCGGGAGAAGCGATGCCTCGGGTCGCCGCGCTCACCGACGGCGGCTTCATCGTAAGCTGGGACCAGCGGACCAATGGCGTCGACGACGTCATGGCCCGCCGCTTCCTTTCGGACGGGACGCCGGGCGGCGATCGTTTCCGCGTCAACGCGGAAGCCGGCAATTCGTCCGGCTCGTCCATCGCCGCGAACAAGGACGGCAAGGTCTTCATCTCCTACACGAGCAAGGCTCCGGCCGGCGACGGCGATGGAAGCAGCGTCCGCGGTGGCGTATTCCAGGTGTCCAACCAGCCGCTGAATGGCTCCGCCGACCCCGATACGATCACCGGCTACAATCTCGGGGAGAAGATCAACGGTCTTGGAGGCAACGATACGATCAACGGCAGGGGCGGCAACGATTCGATCGATGGCGGGGAAGGCGACGACACGCTCGACGGCGACAACGGCAACGACCTGCTCAATGGCGGTAATGGCATCGACCGCCTCACGGGCGGGGCCGGCGCGGACCGCTTCCTCTTCGACACCAAGATCAAGGCGAAGGGCAAGAACGTCGACACGATCGCCGACTTCTCGGCGGCCGACGACACGATCCTCCTCGACAATGCGATCTTCAAGAAGCTGAAGACCGAGGGCGTGCTCAAGGCGAAGTTCTTCGAGGTCGGCAAGAAGGCGAAGAGCGGAAAGGACGCGATCATCTACAACGACAAGACGGGCGACCTGGTCTATGACACGAACGGCAAGAAGAAGGGCGGCGCCGTCCTCTTCGCAAAGCTCGAAGGCAGCCCCGACGACCTGGGCAGAGAGGATTTTCTCGTGATCTGACGCGCGGCCGTCGGCGCCGGCCACGCGCCCTCACGCCCGGGCGCTGGCCCTCGGCCGCCGCACGGCGCGCACCTTGCCGGTCCGCGCGCCGCCGACATAGAAGACATCGCCGCCGTCGGATTCCAGGCCCGAGACGCCGGTGCCCGCCGGCATGTCGAGCACCGTGAGGATCTCACCCGTCTCCGGGTCGATCCGCTGCAGTGCGCTCGCATCGTCGTCCATGGTGCCGTGCCACAGCTCGTCGTCCACCCAGGTGACGCCGGTGACCACCCGGTTCGATTCGATCGTGCGGAGGATGGCTCCGGTATCGGGGTCGACCTGGTGGATCTGTCGGGCCCGATACTGGCCGACCCACAGCGAGCCCTCGGCCCAGGCAAGGCCGGAATCGCCGCCGCCGCCGGGGGCGGGGATGGTGGCGATCACCCGGCCCGTCTCGGGGTCGATCTTCTGGATGACGGCCTCGGCGATCTGGAACAGGTGGCGGCCGTCGAAGGCCGTGCCGGCATGGGCCGGGACCTCGATGACGCGCCGGGCGATGCCGGTTTCCGGATCGAGCACGTTCAACCCGTCGCCGGAGGCGAACCAGACCTGACTGCCGTCGAAGGTCAGGCCGTGGATGGCGTCGATGCCGGGGAAGGGACCGTATTCGCGGAGGATGTCTGCCGGGGTGTGGTTCATGCGCCGATCCTAGCCGCCCGGCAGCGGGCCGGGGAGTAACAAGGCTGTCGGGAATCCCGGCACCGGCGGCGTCACCCAGCGCCGGGACCGGCCACGGCCGAACGACTGCACCTTGCCCGCCTCCGCCAGCACGTCGAGCGCGCGCTGGATGGTGCGCGGGCTGACGCCGAGGGCGATCGCCAGCGCCGAGCTCGACCACGATTCGCCGTCGGCGAGGAGCGCCAGCACGCCGGCATGCGGTCCCTCGATCGGCGGCGCGAGGACCAAGACCTCGGCCCCGGCGTACGGAACGAGCGCAAAGCCGCGTGGCGTCGCCAGGATGCCGGCGAGCGGCCGGAGCGTCGCCCGAAGCCGGCCGATCTCGACCCGGAGCCGCGCCCGGTGCGATTCGTCGGCGTCCTTGCCGCGGAAGGCGCGCGCGACCAGCGTCTCCCGCGCCACGTCGCCGGGCCACGCCTCGCCCAGCGCGCGGGCGAGGGCGAACAGCACCGGCCGTGTCGCCAGCGGC
>JALHRF010000168.1 GCA_022841545.1 Bauldia sp.
AGGATAACTTCAAAGTCCTGCGTGGACTGAAGCCCCAGACCGATGAATAAACGGGCGATGAATCTTTCTTCATTATACGCTCGAACGATGACAGAAATCTTCCGACCGGTCATGGGCCGGTGTGGCTGCGCTTGGTAGGCGTCGTCGGAGTGCCCCAGACTGCGTCAGACGGAAATGTGGAGATCCCTTGGTCAACCGTTGCCGACCGGCACGCTGACCAGCGCGCGGAGACACCGCATGTTGGGTTCAAATCCGGGCTGGTCGCCGCCCGCGCCGACGGATGACCTCAGCTTTTTGTGCAGAGGCTGCATCTGCACTACTGCTCCAACCCTTCTCAAGGCCCGAAAACCTCCCGGTACCCGGCTTTGGTTCAACCCCACGACAGGATGCGTAGCGCCCGGGAAGCGTCTGGCCAGCGACCGGACGGCGTGCCGGGAGATCGTCTCAATCGTAGAACGACAGCGGCGCCTTGTTGAACGCCTTCCAGCCCTCGGGATCGTGTCCCGTCACCACCATCGCGCCGGTGTCGGCCGCGATCTTCTTGAGCTTTCGTACCGACCGGGCGGTGTCGACCGACGAGCAGACCAGGCCGGGCAGCGCTTTCTCATTCCAGTGGTCGATGGTGTAGGCGGCGTCGATAGTGAGGAGGACAGGACCGGTATTGGGGAGCGTCACCAGAAACGACTGATGACCCGGCGAGTGGCCTGGGGTGAAGATCGCGCGGATCGTCCCGTCGCCGAAGAGATCGAAGTTGTCGGTATATGTGCCGCCGAGGAACTTCCAGTCGATCCCGGCGCGATCGAAATCGGCCCTGATGTATGCCGCCTTGGCGAACCAGTCCGGTTCATAGGCGTATTCATACTCCGCTCGCTGGACGATGTAGGTGGCCTTCGGGAAGTGTCCTATCGCGCCGGTGTGGTCGAGATGGAGGTGAGACTGCAGCACGTAGCGAACGTCAGCGGGCTCGACCCCGACGCTTCGAGCCTGGTCGACGCAATTCTCCGACAGGTTCATCAGCGGATCGTAGGCGTCAACGACCGAACCCCAGTGCGCCCGCTTGTCGATCGCGGCCTCGACTGCGTTACCGCCGTCGATCACCACAATGCCCTTGGGGTGCTTGATCAGGAACCACGGCACCGGAATGTCGTAGCTCTCATCTCCCTGGTTCATCTTGATGTACTTGACCTTGGTCCTGAGGATCCCGGTCTGGAACATGTAGAGTTGAATGTCCGAGGCCTTCTTCGCCCTGTCCGGCCTCGGGGCGGCAACGGCATTCGGCGGCCCCGCGCCGAGGCCGAATTCCACGATCTTTATGCGATCGCGGTCGATCGGCTTCCCGTCGTCGCCGAATTCTACGATTTTCATCCTGCCGGCTCCCGATTGGCGCGCCCGTGCCGGCGCCTTGCTTCAGCCGCCCGTACGCTCGCGAATGATGCGGAGCGCTTCCTTAAGGTACACGCGAAAGAGTGGGTAGTTCTCACTCATTGGAAAGTGCCCGATGTCGGTCATCTCGATGTAGACGCCGCCCTTGATCTGCCGCGCGGTGTCCTCCGTTGCCTCGGGCGGGGTGAGGTAATCGTATGTCCCGGTCATCATCACCACCGGACAGCGGCGCGCATCGATGCGGTCGAGTTCATCGCGGAGGTCGTGGTCGACCGAATAGAAATGGAGATCGCCTTTGAACGCCTCGGACCCTTGCGTGTAGTAGTGCCACGTGAGCCAGCGGTCCATTTCGGGCGATTGCGGCGCCATCAGATCCCACACTCCGCTGGCGCAGACCTGCGCGGCATTGGCGTGCGGATGCCGCCACCAGTCGAGGAAGAAGCCCGGCGAATGATGGGCCGCCTCGACCGGGATCACGGCCTTGAAACGATCCGGCCGGCGGAGAGCAAGCTGTAGTGCGACATTGCCGCCGAAGGACGACCCCATGAAGATCGGGTCCTCGAGTTCGAGCGCGTCGCAGAGCGCGACGATGAAATTGACGTAGTGGTCGGCGGTCAGCCGATATTCCGACTTCCACCATTCGACATTGAGCGGCGGGTCCGATTTGCCGTGACGGGCGAGGTCGTAGGCGATCACCAGATAGTCCTTGGTTATCTCCTCATCCTCGAGCAGCCCGCGCCACTGATGATTATGGCAGCCGGCGGTGTGCTGGCAGATCAACGGCTGGCCCTTGCCGTTGTGAAGGTAGAAGACCTTGTACTCCAGGCCGTCCACGTCGATCGTGACGTAACGGCCGGTGACGGGGGAGTGACGCGCCATCTTCTGTCTTTCCGCTGTTGTAGGCGCCTCAGAGGCCGCTAGACCGGCACGCCGGATTTTCGGAGCAGTTCGAACTGGACGGTGAAATTCCTGAGGTTCTGCATCAGGACGAGGACATTGCCCTCGATCCTGAGATCCTCACGGAAGCTCGCTGCCCAGATGCCGTGGAACATCGGCCGCGGCACTGGCTTCGCGAACTCGCGCCACGATGCCGGGCTCGCGCGAAGCGCGAAGTCGTAGGCGTCGAGCGGCTGCGGATCGGTGTTGATGTGCTTCACCTTGCCGTCATGCATCTCGATGATGAACTTCGCGGTGCCCATATCGAACATGAACGTGCAACTGTAGTACTTGGCCATCGCGCCGATGGTCGGGTCGGCGTCGCTGAGGGTCTTGAACTTGTTGGCCCAGTGCTTCGCGTCCGAAGTCATCCCGCCCTCTCCTCCCGATGTCGGCGCGCCCGCCCGCCGGCAACGCAAGCCTGTGCATCACTGCCAGCGGCGCTCTCGCCGCAGCCGGGATGCCACCTCGCCCGCATGTTTCCTCCCCTTCAGGCGGCGCACCCGTGGGGCCGCTGCCGGCCCCTACCCCTTTGCCCACGATTGAATCGGTTGCGAAAGCGTACTATAGGGTTCAACATACTGAACGGTTGTCAGCAGGCTGAATAGTGCATTGTTGTCGCGGGAGCGTCAAGGGCGAGGCATCGGTGATGTCGGACGGCGAGGTTGCCGCCGAGCGACGGTCGTTGCCGGCTTGCGCCTTTCCGCGTGCTCCCGTTCGTGTCGCGGCGGCGAGGTGATTGAATGGCGGCGGAAAGCGTGAGCGGGGCCGGCAACGTACCGGCGCTGGTCAGGGCCCATGCCATTCTCGACCTGGTGACGAAGGGCGAGACCACGCCCACCGTATCGGAGCTGGCGCGCCAGCTCGAGCTGCCGAAGAGCACGGTCCACGGGCTGTGCACGACCATGGTCAATCTCGGCATCCTGGTGCGGCGGGCCGACAATTCCTTCCGGATCGGGCCCCACGTCATGCGCTGGTCGAACGCGTTCGTCGCCACCGCTGACCTCGTCGCCGAGTTCACCGCGATCTTCGACGAGATCGACGTCCTGACCCAGGAAACGATCACGCTGTCGGTGCTCGAGGGCGCCGAGGTAATGTATATCGCCTGCCGGAACTCCACGCTTCCCATGGGAATCACGTTCCGGATCGGCATGCGCCTCCCGGCCCCGTTCACCGCCACGGGGAAAGCGATCCTGAGCACCATGCCGGCCAAGAACGTCCGCGCGATCATGGCCAACCGCTGGCCGCAGCCGCTCACCGGCAACAGCGTCCAGGACATCGATGCGCTGCTCGCCGAACTGGACGAAACCCGCAGCCGCGGCTTCTCGATCGACAACGGCCAGGTTCGGGACGGGATGACCTGCCTCGGGGTCCCGGTCCGCAATTCCGTCAATAAGGTTGTCGCGGGAGTGGCGGTTTCCTTCCTGTCCGTCGATGCCGACCAGCCGTCTTTCAACGCCGTCGCCCGGAACATCCTCCGGGTTGCCGACATCCTCTCGGTCCGGCTCGGCGCCGACGTCGGGGCGGCAGGCGCCTGAACCGCACATCGAGACGGCGCCGACGACGACGGCGCCAACCACTCCGACGACCGCCTACGGCTCGCCCGGCCGGCCGGACGAGCCGACAACGCAGCGCCGTCTGTCGATTCATTGGCCTTGACGATGCCGAGCACTGGCCTCATAGTTCAACCTGTTGACATGTGTTCATCTAATTGAACGCGTGATCCAGGGAGCGGACTCCGGCATCCCTTCCGGGAAGGGCTGGCAGTCCTGATCAGGGAGGGGAACCTTGAAAGCTTTCGGCAAGCTAACGCTCGCACTTGGCCTCGCGCTCGGCATCGCCGGCAGCGCAACGGCCGCGGGCCTCGACGACATTCCGCAGGACATCCGGGATCGGCTCTACAATCCGAACATGATCGATCCCGACCAGCCGATCGGGCCAAGCGCCTATATCGACTGGAAGGCGAAGAATCCGCCGCCGTGGACCATCGGCTACGCCAGCTCATACGCCGGCAACACCTGGCGCGCGGCGGTGATGAACCGGCTGAACAACGAAATCATCCCGAAGTGGCAGGAACTCGGCCTGCTCAAGGAAGTGATCGTCACCCAGTCCAACCTGAACGACTCGGTGCAGATCCAGCAGATCCGCCAGCTGGTCGACCAGGGCGTCGACGCCATCATCGTGTGCTGCTCGAACCCGACGGCGCTCAACCAGTCGGTCAAGTATGCCTACGACCGCGGCGTACCGGTCTTCTCGCTCACCGGCTACCTGACCTCGCCCTATTCGATCAACGCCTCGACCAACTACCAGCTCGGCGGCTACAATCTCGGCAAGTGGCTCGCCGACGAGATCGGCGGCAAGGGCAACGTCATGGTCGTCCAGGGTATCCCCGGCACCTCCGGCTCCGATTCCCAGGACCGCGGCATCAAGGCCGCGCTCGCCGAATATCCCGACATCAAGATCGTCGGCGACGTGGCGGGCATGTGGACCGACCAGGTGGCGCAGGGCGAAGTCCAGAAGTGGCTCGCCACCAACCCCGGCCAGCTCGACGGCATCGTCGTCCAGTCGGCGGCGGAACTCGGTGTGCTCCGCGCCCTCCTCCAGTCCGGCCGCGACATGATCCCGGTCGCCATCGGCGGCGAGATCGGCGCGCTCTGCTACTGGCGCCAGAACCCGGACTACATCAGCGCCGCCTGGCAGCTCTGGCCGCCGGGCGACGAGTTCGAGCTGGTCTGGAACATCATGATGCGTACGCTCCAGGGCCAGGGCCCGAAGGTGCAGTCGATCCTGGTCGACCCGATCAAGATCGACCTTGCCACCGTCGAGAAGGCCCTGCCGGCCGACTGCGTCATGGACAACGACCAGTGGTACGAAGTGGGCGTCGAGAACTGGGGCAGCGACCCCGCGTTCCTCGACAACTTCTTCGTCAACCCCGCCGATCCGACAGCCTACAAGCCCTGATCGCGGGCAATGCCCGGGCGTCGGGTTCGACGACGCACTGAGGGGGGACGCAACTCTTGCCTCGCGACACCAATGTCGTGATCGGGTCGACTGAGCCTGTCGCCGGAACACCGGCGGCAGGCAACGCCCTGAGCGCCATTTCCGCCGTCGGCGCGCGCAAGTATTTCGGCGTCACCCGTGCCCTCGACGGCTGCAACTTCAGCGCCGGGCTCGGAGAGATCCACGCCATCGTCGGCGGCAATGGCTGCGGCAAGAGCACCCTCGCCAAAGTGATCTCCGGCGTGCTGCCGCTCGACGGCGGCCAGGTCCAGGTGCTCGGGCGGACCGCGACCTCGCCGTCGGAGGCGCGCGCCATCGGCATTGCCACGGTGTTCCAGGAGATCCTGGTCGCCGACGAATGCTCGATCGTCGACAATATCTTCCTCGGCGCCGACAATTTGTTCTCGACCACGCTTTCCGCCCGCGAAAAGGACCGCGCGGCGACGGCGATGATGCGCGACCTCACCGGCCAGGCGATCGACGTCCATGACCTCGTCGGCACGCTGCCGCTCGGCGTCCGGCAGTGGATCACGATCGCCCGCGCGCTGGTCACCAACCCCAAGGTGCTGATCCTCGACGAATCCTCGGCCGCCCTCGACTTCGATTCGACCGAGCGGCTGTTTGCCCGGATGCGCGAACTTCGCGACCGGGGCTCGGCGGTGCTGATCGTCACCCATCGCATCGCCGAATTGATCAGGATCAGCGACCGGGCGACCGTGATGCGCGACGGGCGCGACGTCGGCGTCCTCGAGAAATCCGAGATCACCGAACGCAATCTCCTGGCGCTGATGACCGGCCATGCACAGAGCAAGGCCGAGATCCGGTCGGCCGACACCGCCCCGCTGACCGCACCGGTCGTGCTCAGGGCGCAGAACCTGACCTTGTGGGAGAACGCGGAGCCGGTGGACTTCGCGCTCCACCGCGGCGAGATCCTCGGCGTCGCCGGGCTCGACGGACAGGGACAGGCCGAGTTCGTGCGGGTGCTTGCCGGGGTCAACCGGGCGCTCGCCGGGGCGGCGGAAGTCGAGACCGCGGCCGGCGGCACCGTCCGCATCCACTCGGTCGAGGAGGCGGTCGAGCACGGCGTGGTCTATGTCTCGGGCGACCGCAAGCGCGAAGGCATCTTCGCCAATCTCTCGATCTTCGAGAACATGCTGATGCCGCTCTTCCGCACCAAGTCGCGGGCGGGCGCGCTCGGCCTCATCGACTGGAACGGGCTCGAAGGCATCTTCACCTGGGAGGCCGAGAAGCTCGCCATCAGGATGGGCGACCGCTCGGACAAGATCACCTCGCTCTCGGGCGGCAACCAGCAGAAGGTGCTGATCGCCCGCGGCTTCGCCATGAAGCCCGACATCATCGTGCTCAACGACCCGGCGCGCGGCATCGACGTCGGCGCCAAGGCCGAGCTCTACAAGCACCTCCGGGACTTTGCCGCCAGCGGCAAGTCGGTGGTCTACATGTCGAGCGAACTCGAGGAGTTCATCGGCTTCGCCACCCGGGTGATCGTGTTCCGCCACGGCACGGTGTTCGACGAGTTCACCGGCGCCGACATCGACCCGACCACCATCCTCGAGGCGATGTTCGGCCATACCGCGGGGCTGCAGCGGCGCGGCCCGCGGCGGACGGCGGAAGCGCCGCACGAGGTCGCCGTCGATCTCGAGGCCGCCCGGCGCGAGCGCGGCTGGACCTCGCCGTCGTCGCCGGTCGACAATCCGCTGCATGCGCCGCGGCCGCATCCGGGAAGCCCGGTGCGTTCGGGGCCGCCGAAGCCGCCCGACATGATCGTCAAAAAGCCGGAGCCGCCGGTGGTCCCCCACATCCGCATCGTCGCCTTCGATGAGGACGGGCGCACGGGCGAGCCGGGCAACGTTTCGCCGTTCCGGCGGAACGAGCGCAGTCCATGACCGCGCTTGCCGCCTCGACGGCGCCGCCAGCGGAACGGCCGGCGCCACCCCCTGCCGGCGATCATCCGGAGCATTCCGGCGCGCCGTCGGCGAACGGCACCTATCTCCTGGTGCCGATCCTCCTTCTCTTCACGCTGCTCCTGATCGCCGTCATCCGCTCGCCGAGCATCGTCACCCAGTCCGGCATCGGCAGCGCCGTGATCGTCGCCGCGCCCCTGATCCTCGCCACCTACGCGCTGATGGCGACGGTGCTCGCCGGGCGGGTGACGGTCGATCTCTCGATCGGACCGCTGATCGGCTTCATCAACGTCACGCTGATCCAGGTCCACGGCGCCGGCGGGCTGGACTCGCCGGTCTCGTTCTTCCTCTATGCGATCGCCGTCGGCGTGCTCTACCAGCTCGTCGTCGGGCTCATCATCGTCTTCGTCCGGGTTCAGCCGATCATCGTTGCGCTCTCGGGCTACCTCGCGCTCTCCGGACTGAACCTCGTGATCCTGCCGCGGCCGGGCGGCGTCGCGCCGGACTGGATGTTCGACTGGGGCGCGGGCACCACGATCATTTCGCCGCCGCTGATCATCGTCGTGGTCGCTACCGTGGCGTGGCTCCTGTTCACCCGCTCGGCCTTCTACACCCATCTCCGCCTGATGGGCTCCGACGAGCGGGCGGCCTATACCAGCGGCGTGCGGATCACCGCTGTCCGGCTCGGCGCCCACGTCATCGCCGGCATCTTCGCCGGCCTCTCGGCGCTCACCTTCACCTCGCTGATCAGCTCGGGCGACCCCAACCAGGGCACCACCTACACGCTGATCGCCGTCACCGCGCTGGTGCTCGGCGGCGCGAGCCTCGTCGGCGGCCGCGCGAGCATCTTCGGCGCGCTCCTCGGCGCGGTGAACCTCTACCTGATCACCTTCGTGCTCGCGACCTTCAACTTCGGCGCGGTGCAGAGCTTCGTCACCGACCTCGCCTACGGCACGATCCTGGTGGTCTCGCTGCTGATCACCATCGCGCTGCCCTTCTTCCAGAAGCGGCTCCGGCTGGTGTCGCCGCTCCTCTTCTTCGTCGTGCTCTCGATCCCGACGCTGGGCGTCATCCTCAACCGGACCTTCGATTACGAGGCGCTCAACCCGCCGGCAATCGAGGAAGCCGCGCCGGGCGAGGACGGCGCTGCAGCACCGCCGCCCGCCGCCGCCACGCCGCCGCCGACCTTCATCTTCGAGAACACCGCCGGGGCCGCGCATGTCGACGTCCCGGACAACGTCGCTCCGCTGGCGCTGATCGCAATCCTCCTCATCGCGACCGCCGTTCTCCTCCGCGTGGTGGTCTCGCGGTCGGGACGGGCGAGCCTCACGCCGGCGGTGGCGATCGTGGTGGCGGCCCTGTTCCTGCTCGCCTTCTACTTCGCATCAGACCGCGACATGCCCGGCGGCGACGCGGCCCAGCCGGTGGAGGCGACGCCATGACCAGGGGCTCGCCGCTTCTGACCTGGCTCGGCCTCGCGATCGCCTTCCTGGTCGCCGGACTTGGCTTCATCCTCGGCTTCGTCCAGCGCCTGCCGGCGCTCGAGGTGTTCTTCTACTCGGTCGCGACCTTCGCCATCATCGCCTGGGTCTGGCGCTACTACACCGTGCCGCCGGCGACGGCGGAGCGCACCGTCCCGGACTTCACCAGGATCAGCGCGGCGCCGGGGGCGGATGGCGAGGTGGCGGCCGCGACGCCTGCGGCGGGGGAAGGCTCGCCGCGGGCCGAATTCCGCGCCTTCGTGCGCAAGAACCGGGTGCTCCTGCTCTCCGCCGCGCTGCTGGTCGTCGGCTTCCTGATCGCCTCCGCGACGGTGAGCGGCTTCCTGACGCTGATCAACATCATCTCGGGCCTGATCCTGCTCGGCATCCTGATCCTCGCCGTCACCGTCAGCCAGTTCTTCGCCCAGAATCGCAGCGCCTTCATCGGCATCATGGTGCTGGTGGCGCTGTTCGCGGTCGGCTCGATCACCGTCGACGGCTTCTTCTCGGGGCAGAACATCAAGTCGATGCTGCTCTTTGCGTCCTTCCTCGGGCTCGCCTGCATCGGCCAGACCCTGGTGGTGCTTCTCGGCGGGCTCGACCTGTCGATCCCCTTCGTCATCGGCGCCGCCAATGTCGGCCTCCTCTACCTGATCGGCCTCGGCGTGCCGCCGTGGCTCGCGGTGCTCCTCATCCTCCTCGCCGGCGCGCTGATCGGCACGCTGAACGGCCTCCTCAGTTTCCGCCTCCAGGGCCAGGCGCTGATCGTCACCCTCGGCACGGGATTCGCCGTCTCCGGCGGGACGCAGATCCTGACCTCGATCGGCTCCAACTTCGCCGGCAACGTCTTCGGCCAGGTGCCGGACTGGCTGAAGAACCTCGCCGCGATGAGCGGCAAGACGCTGTGGCTCGACGTGCCGCCGGTGATCATCATCTGGATCGTCGCCGCGGTCCTCCTCACCCTCGGGCTCAAGCACACCTATTACGGCCGCCAGCTCTACGCGCTCGGCGGCAACCGCACGTCGGCGGCGCGGCTGTCGATCTCGGAGCGGCGCTACTGGGTGGCGGTGTATGCGATCAGCGGCTGCACCTCCGCGCTGACCGGAGCGCTGCTCCTCGGCTGGAGCGGCGGCGGCTTCATCGGCGTCGGCCAGCCCTACCTGTTCATGACCCTGGCCGCGGTGGTGGTCGGGGGCACATCGCTGCTCGGCGGCTATGGCGGCTACGGCTTCACCGTGATCGGCGTCCTGGTGCTCCAGGTGCTGACCTCGTTCCTGGTCGGCATCGGCCTGAAATTCGAATGGCAGCAGGCGATCGTCGGGCTGCTGATACTGCCGATGGTGGCGCTCTACGCGCGTTCGCCGCACATCCGGTCACAGATATGATCTCAGGGGGGACGAAGAGGTGAACCCGAACGTGATGGCCACGACCGACGTCGCCGGCGCCACCTTCTCGCTGGCGCTGTTCGGCATGGCGGCGGCGACGGTGCTGTTCCTGCTCGCCACCGGCTGGGTGGAGAAGCGGTGGAAGCTGCCGGTGGCGCTGTGCGCCCTGGTGACGCTGGTCGGCGCGCTGAGCTACTTCGACGCCCGTGCCGTCTGGCTCGCGACGAAGGACATCCCGATCGTCTACCAGTACGTGGGCTGGATGGTGACGATCCCGCTGCAGGTCGTGGCGCTCTATTTCTTCGTCGCCACCGTGAGCCCGCCCTCGGTCGCGCTGTTCTGGCGGCTGCTGGTGGTCGCGGCGGCCACCATCCTCGCCCGCTACATGGGCGACGCCGGGCTGATGAACCCGACGCTGGCCTTCCTGATCGGCATCGTCGGGTGGCTCTACATCCTCGGCGAATGCTTCTTCGGCCAGATGGCCGAGATCGTGGCCAAGAGCGGCGACCAGCGGCTGCAGCGCAGCTACTTCTGGCTCCGGCTGATCGTCACCGTCGGCTGGGCGATCTACCCGCTCGGCAATTTCGTCATGAGCTTCGGCGGCGGGGCCGACGCCGGCGGCTTCGCCATCGCCTACAACCTTGCAGATTTCGTCAACCGCATCGCCTTCGGCCTGGCCTTCCTCGCCGTCGCGCTCCGGAGCGAAGGAGAAACGCGATGACCACGACATCGGGCCGGCCGAGCGCCGGGCGCGACAATCCCGACGGAGGACTCCGCCAATGACCGGCGCTGACATCATCGCCTTCATCATCCTTGCCGCGATCGTCATCGCGGTCCTCGCCTACCTGCTCCACTGGCTCTACCGGCGATCGTCGAAGGACGTGTCCTTCGTGCGCACCGGACTCGGCGGGGAGAAGGTGGTGATGGGCGGCGGCGCCATGGTGCTGCCGATCGTCCACGAGGTCACCGACGTCAGCATGAACACGCTCCGCCTCGAAGTGCGGCGGGCGCGGGAGCAGTCGCTGATCACCAAGGACCGGCTCCGGGTCGAGCTGACGGTGGAGTTCTCGGTGCGGGTGATCCCGAAGCCCGAGTCGGTGGCGGCGGCGGCGCGCACCCTCGGCCACCGGACGATGAACCCGGAGAGCCTCAAGGACCTGGTGCAGGGCCGCTTCGTCGATGCCATGGGCGCGGTGACGGCGCAGATGACGATGGAGGAGATCCACGAGCACCGGCCGGACTTCATCAAGAAGATCCGCCACCTCGTCGCCGATACGCTGACCGAGGACGGCCTGGAGCTGGAGACGGTGTCGCTGACCAGCCTCGACCAGGCCGACATGAAGCTGTTCAACCCGTCCAACGCCTTCGACGCCGAGGGCCTGACCCGCCTGACCGAGGCGATCGAGACGCGCAAGAAGAAGCGGAACGACATCGAGCAGGACACGATGATCGCGGTCCGCAAGAAGAACCTCGAGGCCGAGATGCTCGCCCTCAACATCCAGCGCGACAGCGAATATGCCCGGCTCGAGCAGGAGCGCGAGGTGGTCTTCCGCCGCTCGGTGCAGCGCATGGAGATCGCCCGCGAGAAGGCCGAGCGCGAACGCGAGATGGAGGAAGCCCAGATCCGCGCCTCCGAGGAGGTCGAGAAGTCGCGGATCGCGCGCGAGCGCGCCATCGACGCCGACCGCATCGGCCGCGAGCAGGAACTCGAACGGCTCGAGATCGAGCGGCAGCGGGCGCGCGAGATCGAGGAGCGCCAGAGCGCGATCGCGATCGCGGTCAAGGCGACGGAGCAGTCGGAAGCGCAGGCCGTCGCGGAGGAAGCGCGGGCCCTCCTGATCGCCGCATCCGAGCGCGTCGCCACCCGGCGCGAATCGGAGATCGCCGAGCGGCGCAAGCTGATCGACCTGATCGCGGCGGCCCAGGAGGCCGAGCGCGAGGCGATCAAGCTGCGCACGCTGGCGGAAGCGGAAAAGGCGGCCGCGAAGGATCGCGCCGACGCCGACCGGCTCACGGTCGCCGCGATGGAAGAGCGCTACGCGGTCGAATCGGAGGGCAAGCGCAAGCTCAACGAGGCGGAGAACCTCCGCTCCGACGCGAGCCGCCGCAGCGCCCTCCATCAGAGGCTGGTGGAGAACCTGCCGGAGATCATCCGCGAGAGCGTCAAGCCGATCGAGAAGATCGATTCCATCAAGATCCTCCAGGTCGACGGCCTCCCCGGCTTCAGCGGCGGCGGCGCCGGCGGCCCGGTGGCGACCGGCGCCGGCGGCGA
>JALHRF010000169.1 GCA_022841545.1 Bauldia sp.
GCGGCACGACGCCGAGCTTCGCCATGATCTGGCCGCCGAGGCCGCCGATCCGCATCTTGAGGCCCTTGAGGTCGTCGACGGTCTTGATCTCGTTCCGGAACCAGCCGCCCATCTGCGCCCCGGTATTGCCGGCGGGGAGGACGTGGAGGTTCTGCTTCTCGTAGAAGGCGCCGAGGAGCTTGTTGCCGTTGCCCCGGTAGAGCCAGGCGTTCTGCTGGCGGGCGTTGAGCCCGAACGGGATGGTGGTGCCGAGCGCCCAGACCGGATCCTTGCCGAGATAGTAGTAGCTGGTGGTGTGCGCCATTTCGACCGTGCCTTCGGCGGCGGCGGTGGCGGCGTTGAGGCCGGGGACGATCTCGCCGGGCGCGAGCAGCTTGATGGTGAAGTTGCCGTCCGTCGCCTCGCTGACGCGGCGGACGACCTGCTCCGCCGAGCCGAAGATCGTGTCGAGCGACTTTGGAAAGGACGACGTGCAGCGCCAGGTGATCTTCGGCAGCGACTGCGCGATCGCCGGCGCGGCGAGCGCGGTTGCGCCCATCGCCGCGCCCGCGGCAAGGCCACCCTTGGTGATGAACGTGCGCCGATCCATGAGTCCTCCCGTCCATGTTGCGCCGGCTTTCCCGGCGGAAGCGTGGGAATTCGCAGCGTCGGCGCCGGTCTGTCAAGCTGGGGACGCCACAGGCTGCCCCTTGCACTGGCCTCAGGGCCGCGCGACATATCCGGCCATGACCCAATCCCCGCTCATCGTCCTCCCCGCTGACGTGAAGGAGATCGACCTCTATCGCTGGCACGCGGCGGCGGAGACGTATTGTCGTGCGATCATCGCGGGCTTCGGGGGCACGCCGCTCGTCTTGCCCTCGCTCGCAGGCGTAGACGTCGAGACCGTGCTCGACCGGGTCGACGGCGTGCTCGTCCCGGGCAGCCGGAGCAATGTCCACCCGTCGCGCTACGGCGCCGAGGCCGACCCACAGTCCGAGCCCTACGACACGGCGCGGGACGCGTCGTCCTTCGCCCTCATCGCCGGCGCGATCCGGAAGGGCGTGCCGCTTCTCGCCATCTGCCGCGGCATGCAGGAGCTCAACGTCGTCTTCGGCGGCACGCTCGTTTCGGAGCTGCAGGAACATCCCGGCCGCGACGACCACCGCGCGCCGGTCTCGACCGTCCAGGACGAGCGCTTCGCCATCCGCCAGGACGCGATCCTCGACCCGGGCGGGGAACTCGCGAAGGCGCTTGCCGCCGACCGCATCCGGGTCAACTCGCTCCACCGCCAGGGGATCAAGGTGCTCGCCGAGCGCCTCGCGATCGAGGCGACGGCGCCGGACGGCACGATCGAGGCCGTCCGCGTCATCGACGCACCCGGATTCGCCATCGGCGTCCAGTGGCACCCGGAATATTGGGTCGAGAGCGACGAGCCGTCGGCCCGCCTCTTCGCCGCCTTCGGCCGGGCGGTGAAGGCCCGCATGACGGCGCGCCGCGCCGGCCTTGCCGCCGCGGCGGAGTAGGTCGCCTCACATCATCGGGTAGAGGGCGCCGCCGAGGAGCAGCACCCCGAACAGGAGTACCGCCAGCGCCCCTCCGATTTCCACCGCCCGGAGCACGACGGCGCCGCGTCCCGATTCGGCGTCGGCGAAACGCATTGCAAGGCCCTTGGCCGAAACGGCGATGGTGGCGAGGACCGCGACGGTCAGTCCGGTGCCGAGCGCCATGACGAAGGTTGCGGCGACCCCGGCAAGCAGCAGCCCCTGCGATAGCGCGAAGACGAGAATGATGATGGCGCCGGAGCACGGCCGGATACCGACCGCAAGGATTGCCGACCACGCGCGCACCAGCCAGTTGCCCGGAGAAGGCGCCACCGCGGCGGCTGGAGCCGCGACACCGCCCGTTGCCGTTGCCGCCGCCGGCGCGCTCCGCGTGGCGGCCACTTCATCAAGGTCCACGGCAACCGCGGCTCCTGCCGCCGCGCCGTGATGGCCGCCACCCTTGCGGTGAAGGTGGGCATCGTGACCGTGATGGTCCTTGTGATCAAGGCCGTGCGCATGGTGGTCATGGACGCCGTGTCGGGCCCCGCCTGGCACATGGTGGTGGTGGTGGTGGTGGTGGTGGTGGTGATGATGGTGGCCGCCGCCGAACGTCTTCGACCACAGGAGCCACAGGCCGAGGAGAACGATCGCCGCATAGCTCGCGATCTCAAGCCAGTTGGTCACCCCCGTCATCTGCTGCGCGGTCGCCCCGATGATGAGCGTCGCCACGCCGACGATCACGATCGCCGAGATCGCCTGAACGAAGGCCGCGGCGAAGGAGATGGCGACCCCCCGCTTCACGCTGTCGCCCGAGGCGAGCACGTAGGCGGTAATCACCGCCTTGCCGTGGCCGGGCCCAGCGGCGTGAAAGACGCCGTAGAGAAAGGCGACGCCAAGGAGAAGCCACAGCGCCGCTCCGTTCTCTTTGATGTCGCCAAGCGTGTCGGCGAGGCTCCGGTAAAACTCCGACTGGCGCGCCGCGATCCAGGCGAACATCGGGCCGAACGGTCCGCCAACGTTCATGCCGCTGCCGCCGTCGGGCGTGGCGATGCCGAACGGGCTTCTGCCGGAAGGCTGCGGCGGCTTCGGTGCCGTATCCGCCGCAGCAACCTCGACCGTCGGGCAGTCGATCGAGAAGGCGTCGGCGAGATTGTCGGCCGCCGCCTGCAGCTCCGGCGGCAACTCGCGCTGGTCGCTCGGCAGCGAATTGAGGAGCGCCATCGTCTGATCGTCGACGCCCTGCGGCGGATGGTAGGTGGCGCTGCACCCGTCCGGCGCGCCGCTGAGCGTCAGCGGCTGTTCGCCGGGAAACTCGAAGGCGACGAAATACTCGGGGTCGAAGATCTCGAGCGTCGTTTCCTTGCCCGGCGCGACCGGCAAGTCGAGCGGCAGCGTGAAGAAAAGGGTCAGCCGCAAGCCGTCATGTTCGAGCCAGTATTCCGTCGGCAGCACGAAGCCCTGCTGCGTGCCGTCGACGGTGAGGAAGGTGAAGAACCCGAACTCGACGAGTGACTCGACGTTGATCTTGGCGAGTGGCTGGAGTTCGGCGTCGCCGAGCTTGCCGTCGCCGTCGGCATCGAGGCCCTCGGTGGCGAAGGCCGAGAACGCGTCGTCGAACTGCCAGACATTCCCCACCGCCTTGATCCGCCCCTGTTCGTCGAACAGGAGTTCGCCATTGACGGTGACGAACACATGCGGATGCGCCGCCGCCGGCAGGGCGAGCGCGAAGAGGGCAAGGAGGGCGAGGAGGAGCTTATGCAGCATCGTCCTCACTCCGCCGGCGCCATCAGCCGGGCCTCGGCTTCGCCAAGCGCGTGCTCGATCTCGCCGATCCAGGCCGCGTCCTCGCCGCGCGCCTCCCGCACCTCGCGGAGGAGGCGCAAGTTCCGCGCCGTGGTCGCCGGCTGCCACGGCTCGGACACTACCGACAGCGCCGTCGCCGCCGCATCCTCGGCGGCGTCGCGATCACGCCCGATCACCGCGAGTTCCACCAGCGTCGCCTGATCCCAGTAGTCGCCGGTCCGGTGTTCGTCGACGCGAATGCGCTGGGTCGCGGCGTAGCGCACGACGGGGAGGAGCGCGTCAAGCGCCGGATCCGGCGGCTCGGACAGCGCCATCAGCGTCACCGCGTTGACGCCGGGATAGGCGTCGCGCCAGTCCGCCTCGAAGCCGCTCCGGTAGCTCGCGACGGCGCGCTTGAGGTGGCCCTTGGCCTCCATGCCGCGCCCGGCCTTCCTCGCCTCTTCCCACATGTCCTTGTAGACCCGGCCGAGCAGCCCGTTGGTCTCGCTCGACGGCCCGAACTCGCGAATCACCTCCGACAGCACCTTCTCCGCCTCGGCCCGCCGGCCGGCGCGGTTGAGCGCGAAGCCGAGCTGCTCGCGCACCATTCGCGCCTGCTGCAATTCCCGCGGCATCCTGGCATGGAGCGCGATCATCTCCTCGCAGCCCTCTTTGGTTCCCACCGCACGGAACGAGAGCATCAAGTCGACGATAATGCCGGCCTCGACGTTCCTGAGGTCGGCGAGGCGCGGATCGCCGGCCACGGCGCGCACCGCGTCGACGCCCTTCTTCCGTGCCTCGGCCAGCGCTTCCTTGTATTCCCGCGCGATCGCCACCCGGTCGCGGAAGATGTCGGTCTTGGCGTGGTCGATCTCGAGCCGCGGCATGCCGTCGACGAGCTGGAACAACGGACTGTCGTCGTGCGCCGCCTCATGCGCGGTGCGAAGCCGCTCTCCGATCCGGGTCGCGTCGTTGGCGGGGTCGATCAGGTTGCCGGCGGAGTCCATGCCGTAGGGCGTGCCGCGCTGCATGGCGAGGTCGAAGGGCAGCGTCGTGCCCGCGGCGAAGATCAGCACCGTCGATCGCGGCCGGAGCGCATGGCGGATGCCGAGCTCGTAATAGACATTGGGATTGGCGCCGGTCATGTCGGCGACGGCGTAGTCGCAGAGCATGAGGCGCTCGAACATCGGCTTGTGGATGGTGCCGCCGATCTGCTCCTGATCGGCGCGGATAACCTCCATCCCCGCCTGAAGCACCGCCGGCGCGATGACCTCATTGTAGACCGCGTCGAAATCGATGATGCGGCCGCCGCCTTCCGGCTTCCGTCCGAACGGCATCAGCACGAAGCAGAGCGGCTTCATCTCCCTGCGATCATCCCGTTTCCCATCACCCCGCGCCATAGCGCCGATCACTGCGGCGGAAGCGTGGCCGGCCGGTACCAACTTCCGCTCACCCAAGAGAGCGGATATCCCCAGCTTTCAAATGCCCCGACGCCTCCTTGAGAAGGCGGAGTCCCTGCTTGCGCGGGAGAAGCGGACTTGGAACCCGGCCGCGCAGCTCACGCGCCCATCACCTTCGCTGCCAGGGCGATCAGCGCCCGGTCGCGCCCGAGGGGCCCGATCAGCGACAACCCGAGCGGGCAGCCCTGGAACGTCGCCAGCGGCAGCGAGATCTGCGGCGCTCCGGCGAGGCCGGCGATGCACAGGATTGAGAGGGCCCGTGCCCGAAACGCCTCGAACACCGTCTCGCTGTCGTCCATCCTCGGCGCGATCGTCGGCAACGTCGGTAGCAGCAGGACGCCGTCGTCGCCGAGGAGTTCCGTCACCCTCGCCCGGATGCGTTCACGCTTCGCCGCGGCGTCCTTGTATTCGGCTTCCGTGACCTGCCGAGCGGCCTCGAATCGCGCCGCCACCGCCGGCATGAGCTGGGGCTTCCGAGCCGTGATCCACGCCCCGTGCGCCTGCCAGGCTTCATAGCCCTGCGTCAGCCGGAAGACCGGCATCCACGCATCGAGCCCCTCGGGGGCCACCGTCACCGCCTCGACCGAACCGGCCACCGCCTTCGCCTTGTTCACCGCCGGCGCCAGTGCGTCCCCCTCACCCGCCGTCATCAACGCGGCAAAGGCGTCGTCAGCCTGGAGCATGCGGGTGAGTGGCGGGCCGGCCCGGTCTTCGCCGAGCATTACCATTCCGATCCGCTCGTAGAGAGTGATGTCGCGGGTGAACCAGCCCACGGTGTCGAGGCTCGGGGCGAGCGGCATCGTGCCGGCAATGTTTATCCGTCCGTGGGTGGGGCGCAGTCCGATGATGCCGCAGAAGGACGCCGGTCCGCGCACCGAGCCGCCGGTGTCGCTGCCGAGCGCGGCGTCGCAGAGCCCCGCCGACACAGCCGCCGCCGACCCGGAGGACGAGCCGCCCGGCACCCGCCCCGGCGCCGCCGGATTCCTCGGCGTTCCGAGCCGCGTGTTCCGCCCGTCGAGGGAGAAGGCAAGCTCCGCCGTATGGGTCTTGCCGACAAACTTGGCCCCGGCATCGAGCAGCTTTTGCACGCAAGGAGCACTCCTCGCGGCCGGCGGGTCATCCTCCATCTTCTCGACATTGCCGCAGCCGGTAACGTAGCCGGCGACGTCGAAGATATCCTTGACCGCAAAGGTCACTGCCGTAAGCGGCCCGCTCGCCGCGTTGGGCACCGGCACGTCGGGGTATTCGACGAAAGCGTTCACGGGATCTGACGGTATCAGCATGGCGTGCCTTGAGGGCTGGGGGACGAGGACGTTGTGTAACGGACTGGGATGATTGGCTCGTTCCTGGATCGGACCATGAAGTAGAGGACAGGGGACCGCAGCGCCAGCAGTCCCTCACTCCATCTACCCGAGCAACTTCCCAAGTTCCTCGCGGAAGGGACCGGCAAGGTCATCGCGCTTCAACGCCAGCGCCACGTTGGCGGCGAGGAAGCCGAGCTTGGTGCCGCAGTCATAGGTGCGGCCGGTGTAGCGGCAGCCGTAGAAGGGCTGCGCGTCGGCGAGGCGCAGCATGGCGTCGGTGAGCTGGATCTCGTTGCCGGCCCCGCGCGCCTGCGACCCGAGCAGGTCGAAGATCTGCGGCTGGAGTATGTAGCGGCCGTTGATGTAGAGGTTGGACGGCGCCTCGGCCGGCTTCGGCTTCTCGACCATGCCGGTGATGCGGAAGGCGTCACCCACCGTCGCGCCGACGCCGACGATGCCGTATTTGTCCGTCTCCTTCGGATCGCATTCCTCGACCGCGATGACGTTGCCGCCGGTGCGGTTGTAGACCTCGACCATCTGGGCGAGGCACCCGGGATCGCAGACCATGTCGGGGAGGACGACGGCGAAGGGTTCGTCGCCGACGATCGCGCGCGCGCACCACACCGCATGGCCGAGGCCGAGCGGCTCCTGCTGGCGGGTGAAGCTGACGGCGCCGGCCGGCGGCCTCTCGCGAACCAGTTCGTCGAGCGCGGCCTTTTTGTTGCGGGCGTCGAGCGTGGTCTCGAGTTCGTAGGCGAGGTCGAAATGGTCCTCGATCGCCCCCTTGCCGCGGCCGGTGACCATGACGAAATGCTCGATTCCGGCGGCCCGCGCCTCCTCGACTGCATACTGGATGACCGGCTTGTCGACCACGGTCAGCATCTCCTTCGGCACGGCCTTGGTGGCGGGCAGGAAGCGAGTGCCGAGGCCGGCAACGGGAAACACTGCGGTGCGAAGGCGAGGCGTCAAGTTACTCTCCCTTTCCTTATGTTCGGCCGGACGATAGGACGAAGGCGTGACGATTCCGTTGCCCGACGGGCTTCGATCATAAAGCAAATTCCAATAAACGGCGCCGGCACGCGGCGCCTGTCGTAAGAGACCCTCATGAGCGTCCTTGTCACCGGCGGCGGCGGCTATATCGGCAGCCACATGGTCTGGCATCTCACCGATGCCGGGGAGGAGGTCGTCGTCCTCGACGATTTCTCCAGCGGCTTCGAGTGGGCGGTGGCGCCGGAGGCCCGGATCGTGAACGGCGACTGTGGCGACCAGGCGCTGGTGGCGCGGCTGATCGCCGAGCAGGGAATCGAGGCGATCGTCCACTTCGCCGGCTCGCTGCTCGTCGGCGAATCGGTGGCGAAGCCCCTCGCCTACTACCTTAACAACACCGTCAAATCGCGGTCGCTGATAGAAACCGCGGTCACAAGCGGCGTGAAGCACTTCGTCTTCTCCTCGACCGCGGCGGTCTACGGCACGCCCGAATCCTTCCCGGTCAGCGAGGATGCGCCGCTCCGCCCCGAATCGCCCTATGGCCGCTCCAAGCTGATGACCGAGATGATGCTCGCCGACGCGTCCGCGGCGCACGGCCTCCGCTACGCGGCGCTCCGCTACTTCAACGTCGCCGGCGCGGACCCGCGGGGAAGGACGGGGGAATCGACCAGGGATTCGACCCACCTGGTCAAGATCGCCTGCGAGACCGCGCTCGGGAAGCGCCCTGGCATGGCGATCTTCGGCGACGACTACCCGACCCCGGACGGCACCTGCATCCGCGACTATATCCACGTCGCCGATCTCGCCGCCGCCCACGGCGACGCGCTCCGCCACCTCAGGGCCGGCGGCGACAGCATCATCGCCAATTGCGGCTACGGCCGGGGATTCTCGGTGCGCGAGGTGATCGACACGGTGAAGCGCGTCTCGGGCCGGGACTTTCCGGTGAGCGTCGGACCCCGACGGCCGGGCGACCCGAGCGCCATCGTCGCTTCCCCGGCGCTGATCATGGACCGGCTGGGCTGGCGGCCGAAATACGACAACCTCGACGGCATCGTCGAAAGCGCGCTCCGCTGGGAAGAGGCGCTCTCCCGCCGCAATCACCTGTGATGTTCGTGCCTGACAGGCGGGAATTCGCGATTCGTTAACCGTACTGCCCCCAGAATTGCACCTGACGGCGGGGCTTGCGACCCCCCTCCCGGCGCATGATATGGTAAATGCCGTCGGGCGGGTGGCAAACGGTAGGGAAGGGAAAGCCATGCATCCGGTGACAGGCACCGCGGCGCGATTCTGGTTCGCCACGATCCTGATCTTCGTATTCGGCATGATGGCCGGCGCGGCCCAGGCGGCGACCCCGCAGCAATGGGTCAAGTCGTTCTGGCCGACCGCCAAGGCCGCCGGGATCAGCTACGCCACCTACCAAGCCGCGCTCGGCAACTTCACCCCCGATCCGGAGGTGCTGAAGAAAGCGAGCAACCAGGCCGAATTCACCCAGAAGATCTGGCTGTACCTGCACAATGCGGTGTCGGAACGCCGGATCATCACCGGTCGGGCGCTCCTCGGCCAGTACGGACCGCTCCTCACCAAGATCGAGAAGACCTACGGTGTTGACCGGCACGTCGTCGTGGCGATCTGGGGCATGGAGTCGACCTATGGCGACGTCCTCAACAACCCCGCCATCGTCAAGGGCACCATCCGCTCGCTGGCGACGCTAGCCTATCAGGGCGGCAGCCGCGCCAAGTTCGGCCGCACCCAGTTGGTGGCGGCGCTCAAGATCGTCCAGCAGGGCGATATCCCGATCAACCGGATGACCGGGTCCTGGGCTGGCGCAATGGGCCACACGCAGTTCATCCCCACCACCTACGCCGCCTATGCGGTCGACTTCGACGGCGACGGCAAGCGCGACATCTGGAACAACATCGGCGATGCGCTGGCCTCGACCGCCAATTACCTGAAGAAGTCGGGCTGGCAGGGCGGCGCAACCTGGGGCTACGAGGTGGTGGCGCCCAAGGGCTTCAACTATAAGCTCGCAAGCAGCGAGCGCACGCTTGCGGCATGGCAGAAGCTCGGCCTCAAGCGGCCCGGCGGCAAGCCCTTCCCGCGGGCGGGCGAATCGGCACGACTGTTCGCACCCGCCGGCGCGGGCGGCCCCGCCTTCCTCCTCATCAAGAATTTCAAGGTCATCAAGCGCTACAACAACGCCGACTCCTATGCGCTCGCCGTCGGCCACCTGTCCGACCGGCTCCGCGGCGGCGGCCCGTTTACCGTCGACTGGCCGGACTCGGACCTCCGCCTTTCCGATTCCGAACTGGTGAAGGTGCAGGAGCTCCTTGCCCAGCGCGGCCTCTATAGCGGCGACATCGACGGCAATATCGGCAGCGGCAGCAGGGCAGCGATCATGTCCTATCAGGAGACCGTGGGTGTGGAGGCGGACGGCCAAGTGTCCCAGAAGCTCCTGGAAATGCTGCAATCCGGCAAATAGGGCTGGCCGCGTCATCTTTCTGCCGGAGACCGGGCGAGAATCAGCGCAAGCGGGGTGGTTCTCCTCCCCGCAGGCCTGCCCTAGATGATAGGGTGGACGTCCGCCCGTTTCGCCCATACCACCCGGCAGAACCCTCCGAATGGCCCGCAGGTTTGCCCTCCTCCTCCTCGTCACGCTGCTCGGCGGAAGCTTGGTCTCGACGGATTTCGGAGCGAGCCTTTCCGGGCCGTCGATTGCCGAGGCGCAGCCGAGGAAAAAGAAGGACCGGCCGGGTGTCTTCGAGCGCCTGTTCGGCCCGCGCGAGGCGCCGCCTAAGAAGGCGAGTCCGCCCCGGGCAAGCGCTCCGCGGTCCAGCAGCCCGGTTCGGCGCGTGGTCCCGACCCGCAAGAAGTCGACGCCGACCCGCACGACGACGCGGCGAACGACGACAACCGTCCCGGTGGTCGAAATCGGCGCCAAGGACCCCAACGCCCGGAAGATCCTCGTCATTGGCGATTTCGTCGGCGACGGCGTCGCCTGGGGCTTGGACCAGGCGCTCGCCAACGAACCGAAGCTGGTGGTGATTGAGCGCACCGCCGCCAATTCCGGCCTCATCCGGAGCGACACCTACGATTGGAACCAGGAGCTCCTCGGCATCCTCAACGAGGAGAACCCGGACATCGTGGTCGTGGCGCTCGGCGCCAATGACCGGCAGGACCTGCGGGTCGACAAGGAGCGCTTCCCCGTCCGGTCGCCAGAATGGCAGGAGGCCTTCGGCCAGCGCGTCGACGCAATGACCGATACGCTCACGGTGTATGGACGGCCCTTCTTCTGGGTGAGCGCTCCGCCGCTCCGCGGCGAGGAGGCCACATCCGACATCGCCTGGCTCAACGGCCTGGTGGTGCCGCGGGTGAGCGAGGCCGACGGGCATTTCGTCGACGTCTGGAACGGCTTCACCAACGCCAGCGGCCAGTACATCACCACCGGGCCCGACATCGAGGGACAGGTCAAGGCGCTCCGGACCAGCGACGGCGTCGGCTTCACCAGCGTCGGCAAACAGAAGCTCGCCTATTATGTAGAGCGGGACATCCGTCGCCAGACCGGAATCGGCGCCGGCACGGTCGACCTCTTCGCCTCGGCCTCCCATACCAGCACCATCGAAATCGGCCCCGACGGCAAGAAGCGGCTGGTCGGACCGGTGATCTCGCTTTCCGACCCCCTTCCCGGAGTCAATATCGCGCTCGCTGGCGCGCCGGAGCCGGTGATCTTCGACCCGATCA
Organism: Bauldia sp.; assembly: GCA_022841545.1. Taxonomy (GTDB): domain Bacteria; phylum Pseudomonadota; class Alphaproteobacteria; order Rhizobiales; family Kaistiaceae; genus Bauldia. The sequence goes on from JALHRF010000169.1 coordinate 10,792, forward strand.
GCGGCCAGGTCATCGCGGCGCCGAAGGACCCGCTCCCCGACGTGGTCCCGGAGTCCGAGACGATCCAATACCGTCTGGTGGTCAAGGGCGAACCGCTCGCAAGCGTGGCCGGCCGGGTCGACGATTTCGCGTGGCCGCCATCGCAGCGGACGAACCAGGCCTTCCTCGCGCCGCCGGTCTTGGTCCTTCCCGGCGACGTGCCGGAGGAGGGCGAGGTGGACGAGCCCAAGGCGGAGGAAACGAACTGACGCGCCTCAACCGCGGGCGACGATCGCCGCGTTCCGAGTCAGCACCATCCACCGGCCGTCCTGCTTGACGATGCGCTGGACAAGGCCGAGGCCGGGAAGCTGGGACCCGGGCACCACTTCGAAATAGCCGCCGTTGCCCTGGACCAGGGCGCGGCCGTTCCTCACCCGCCACAGCACCCAGTCGGTCGCCACCGGAAGGTTGCCGCGGTTGATTGACCCGGTGATCTCCCGCGACACCGGTGCCGTGGCCGCCGGCTCTTCGCGGGAAAGCCCCTTCGAGAGGCTGGCGATCTGCGCCTTGAGGTCGGCCTGGGCCGCCTCTGCCCCGGCGAGACGATCCTCGAGGGACGCAAGCCCACCGGCGGCGGCGCGGCTGCCCTCGCCGACCCCGTCCTTCAGGGCTTTGATCTCGCCGGCAAGCTGGCCGATGCTGGCTCGGAGCGTCTCGACCGCCTCGCCAAGGCCTGGCCGGTCGTCGCTCGCGGCGAGCATCTGGCCCATCCCGGTTGCGGCAACCGCCCCCACCAGCCCGCCAATCGCCGCCGCAGCGACAATCGCTGCCGCCCGGCCTGTGAGTCGGTCCATCCAGCCTGCCCGTGCGACAGTGCGCGGCGGAAGGGCGCGACCCGGGGCAGGCCATTCATCAATAATGGGGCCATTGTCATCCGCCATCTGCGCCCGCATCGGCGCCACTGCCGGGAGCCAGGCCGACTTGGGCCACGCGGCGCCCGCCTCGGCCCCGATATCCGCTGGGTTTCCGGGCCCGGACAACGCCTCCGCGGCAGGCCCCGCGTCGGTGTCCGAGACAATGTCGCTGGTTATACTATGATCCTGGTCGGCCATGATCGAACCTCCGAACTTCACCCATTGCTAACCGCGTTTAGGTTAGCGTTTGGTTATCGAAGGTGCGCCGGCTCGGACGAGCCGGCCGGCGCCATGACCGGGATTGGCGCAAGTCAGTCCGGCTGGGTGCGGGCGCGGCTGTAAGAGGCTATGATCCTCTGAATCTCGTCGCCGATATCCTCGCTGTCGCCGCCCGGGCTCGGCTCCGGGTCGGGTGGAGGCTCGGGCTGCGATGCGGGCGGCGGCGACGCGTCGATCACGACGGCCTCGCTCCCCTCCCGCGCCTTGGCCTCGGCCTTGTCATCGACAAGCACGTCGACCGCCTGCGCAATCGCCGCGAGGATGGAGCTTTCCAGCGCATCACCCTCGCCCTCGGCGGGCGCCGGCTTGGACGCGGCCCTGGCAGCCGACGGACGGCCTGCTCCTGCACCCGCGCCGCCATTCGCCGGCCGTTGGGCCGGCGATGGCCGGGCGGGCGGCGGCCGGGGTGC
>JALHRF010000170.1 GCA_022841545.1 Bauldia sp.
CGCCGCCGGCGCCACCGCGGCGGCAGGCGAGCCCTCCAACGCCGCCAACGGCAATGGCGCCGGCCGTCACGCCCGTTCGGCGAGAGGGGCGGCCGTCGCCCGCCACCGCCTCGCCGAGATCCGCCACGACCCCGACGCGATCCGCCGGACTTTCGAGAGCGGCGAGTATCCTTATCACGGCCCGATGCCGGAAAGAGACTACCTCGCCCACATGCAGGACCTGCAGGTCGAATTGCTCAAGGCCCAGAGTTGGATCAAGGAGACCGGCGAGCGCATCGTCATCCTTTTCGAGGGCCGCGACGCCGCCGGCAAGGGCGGCACCATCAAGCGCTTCATGGAGCACCTCAACCCGCGCGGCGCGCGGGTCGTCGCGCTCGAAAAACCGAGCGAGCGGGAGCGGTCGCAGTGGTACTTCCAGCGCTATGTCGAGCGCCTGCCATCCGCCGGCGAAATCGTCTTCTTCGACCGCTCCTGGTACAACCGTGCCGGCGTCGAGCGCGTGATGGGCTTCTGCACGGCCAACGACTATCTCGAGTTCATGCGCCAGTGCCCCGAACTCGAACGGATGTTCGTCCGCTCCGGTATCCGCCTCTACAAGTACTGGTTCTCGGTAACCCGCGAGGAGCAGATCCGGCGTTTCAAGTCGCGCGAGATCGATCCGCTCAAGCAGTGGAAACTGTCACCGATCGACCGGGCCTCGATCGACAAGTGGGACGACTATACCGAGGCCAAGGAGGCGATGTTCTTCTACACCGACACCGCCGACGCGCCCTGGACGATCGTCAAGTCCGACTGCAAGCGGCGAGCGCGGGTCAACTGCATGCAGCACTTTCTCTCGACCCTCGGATACCCGAACAAGGGGCGCCGGGTCGTCAGTCCGGACCGCCTCATCATCGGTTCGGGCTCGCATGTCATCGGCCGCGACGACCACATCCTCGGCAAGACCGTGCCCCCGGAGAAACGCCGGGGCGGCGCGCTCTCTTGACCCGGCTGTGGGATCAGCCGGCCGGTCCGTCGGCAGGCGGCGGCTCGTCCTGCGTTTCGTCTTTCCCGCGCCAGCCGTCGCTCCGGGGGTGAGGCGTTCGAAGTCGACAGGGTGATCGAGGATGTGGCCGACGCCATCGAAGCGCTCGATCTCATCGTACTCCTGCCGCTGCCACCGGGCGGAACCATGGAGACGGAGTATCCGGCGCTCCAGCGGTCCGTCGACCGCGAACTGCGTTCGATCCTCTTCGACGACGGCCTGTCCGTGCTCGCCTCGGGTCAGCCGCGGCCCATCACGCTTCGCGGAACGCCCGCAAAACGGTTGCCGGCGCTTGAACGCGCGGTGCTGCGCTAGCGCCCCGACCCGGGCGCCTGCTCCCGCTTCCCCACGGCCTCGCGCCATGCCCGTGTCGGGTCCTCATCGGGGTCCGGCATTTCGCGGGCCGGCCGCTCGGCCTCGGGGACATGCTCCAGGTTCACCCTGACCCGCGTCCAGGTCGACGAGCGGCCGCGCATTGCGTCGATCAGCACGTCGGCGGGCTCGAGATGCGGCACGATGGCCGGATGACGCGCCTTCCAGCGCTCGAGACCAGCCAGGGCCGCGTCGCGATCGGGCGAGTTGGCGATCGTGATCAGCGGCTTCTTCACCCGTGGCGCCTTCGGCTTTGCCGCCGGCCGCCTGGCCCGCGACGGCGCGACGCGAGCCCCCTCCCCATCCATCTTCCGGAAATGCGGGGGCCACGGTGCATCGCCGAGCCCGGCGGCCTCATCTCGGGCGGCAAGTTCGAGGAGCGGCTCCAGGGAGGCCGCCGATGCGTCGATGCCGTCGTGCGGATCGCCCATCACGGCGTATCGCGCCGGCATCGTCGCGACTGTGAAGTCGGCCGGATCGCAGTCTGGAACCTCCTCCCAGCGGAGCGGCGCCGACACCCGCGCATCCGGGAGGGGCCGCACCGAATAGGCCGAGCACGTCGTGCGGTCCTTGGCGTTCTGGTTGTAGTCGAGGAACACGCCCTGCCGTTCTTCCTTCCACCACTTCGAGGTCGCGACTCCGGGCATCCGGCGTTCGATCTCGCGCGAGACCGCGAGCGCCGCGCGCCGGACCTCCGTGAAGGTCCAGCGGGGCATTATCCGGACGTTGATGTGCATGCCGCGGGAGCCGCTGGTCTTCGGCCAGCCGGTCAACCCGTGCTCGCCGAGCAGCGCCCTCACCTCCAGCGCCACCCGACGGATATCCGGCCAATCGACTCCAGGCGTCGGGTCGAGGTCGATCCTGAGTTCATCGGGATGATCGAGATCGCCGGTCCGGACGGGATGCGGATGGAGCTCGATGCAGCCGAGGTTGACGATGAAGGCGAGCCCGGCCGCGTCGTCGACCACCACCTCCTCCGCCGTACGTCCCGACGGGAAGGACAGGGTGACCGTGCGCAGCCAGTCAGGCCGCTTCGACGGCGCCCGCTTCTGGTAGAAGGGCTGGCCGTCTGCGCCGCCGACGAAGCGCTTGAGGACGATGGGCCGGTCGCGGATCGGCGCCACCGCGCCGGGCGCCACCGCGAGATAGTAGTCGACGATGTCGCGCTTCGTGAGCTGCACCCCGCGCGTGAAATAAGGCTTGTCGGGGTGGGTGATCCGCACCGCGCGCCCCTCCACGTCGATGGTCATGGCGTCGTCGTCTTCGCTCATGCCGACAAGGCTACCCGTTCGCACGCGCGACATGAACCCCTGGTTTAGAACCCTTGCCGGGACGAAGCGCCTGCCGCAGACTTCAGGCGAAGCGCACAAAGCGAGACACGGATGGACGCCCGGCTCTGGAACATCGGCGTCAAGGTTCAGGACGTGAAGGCGGAGGCGGAATATTTCGTCGCCCTCGGCGCGGTGCTTCGCATCCACGAAACGCTCGCGACGCCGGACGGCACGTTCGAATACGCCCTCCTCGACTTCGCCGGCACCCGCCTGTTCCTGACGCCCGTCACCGTCTTCGACGACCGCCTTGCTGTTCCTTCCCCACTCGGCCTGACGCATGCGGTCTTCGAGGTTGCCGACGTCGATGCCGAGTTGGAACGGCTCGTGGCGCTCGGCACCGAGATCCTCATTCCGCCGATCGAGGTCAGCGCCGCCCTCGGCACGCGCCGCCTGGCCTTCTGCCGTTCGCCGGGAGGCCTGGTCTTCGAAGTTCTGCAGATTCGTGAGTCGCTGGTATAGGCGGATCATCGGCAAGTTCGGCAGCAAACCCGCTTGACCCGCGTCCGCCTTTCGGCGAGGTGTCCGGCCGCGCGTCGAGGACGAGTGGCAAATGGCGAAGGCACTCCGCAAGTACATCCTGTGCTCGTCACAGCGAAGCGGCAGCACGGTCTATTGCCGGCTGCTGCGGATGACCGGGGTTCTTGGCGCGCCGGCGGAATATCTTGTGCTCGGCAAGCTCCGGAGCGATCGCCCCGATGCCGACGCCGACGCCCTCAGGCAGGCGGCGCTCGAACGCCTTCGGGAACACGCCACGCCCAACGATATCACCGGCGTCAAGCTCCACTTCCATCAGTTCGACGAGTTCTCCCGCAGCGTTCCGCTCGACACCATCGGAGGCTTTGACCTGTGGGTCCAGGTCGACCGTCGCGACCCCATCGCCCAGGCGGTATCTCTAGCCCGGGCGTGGCAAACCCGGCAGTATAGCAGCCAGCAGGTCGCGCAGGGCGAGGCCTCATACTCTTTCGACCTCATTGCCCGCGCCACGCAGCGCCTCCAGCGCGACAAGGATGGTTGGCGCATCTATTTCGAGAAACACGGCATTCGCCCCCTGACCGTCAACTACGAGGACATTGTCGACGATCCCGAAGGCGCCGTCGGACTCGTCCTCGCGGCATTCGACGTGAAAGGCACCGCCCCGGTCAGTCTCGACGGCGTCAAGCTGACGGTCCAGCGGAACGACGAAAGCCTCGAGTGGGCCCAGCGCTTCCAGGCGGAACTGCGGGCGCGGAGCCCCGGCGCCGCCTGAGAGCAGGCCAGCCGGCGCGATGTTGTTGCCGGGTCATGCCGCATTCGTCTTCCGCCCAGGTCGCGGTGGACGTCGACATGCGCGCGCCAGCGGGTATGGTAGCCTCCTCCGGTCAACACCCATCTGCGGACAACGGCCCATGACCGACCCTACCGTCTCCTTCCTGTTCGATCTCGACGGCACGCTCGTCGACAGCGTCTATCAGCATGTCCTCGCCTGGCACGAGGCGCTGCAGGAGGAGGGCATCGAGCTCTCGATCTGGCGCATCCATCGCAAGATCGGGATGTCGGGCGGCCTGTTCACCAACATGCTGTTTCGCGAGACCGGGCTCGAGATCGACGCGGCGCGGATCGAGCGGCTCCGCAAACGCCATGCCGCCGCCTACAAGGGGCTCTCGCATCAGGTGCGGCCGCTCCCCGGGGCGGTCGAGCTCCTCGCCTACCTCACCGACGCCGGCATCCCCTGGGCGATCGCCACCAGCGGACGAATGGAGACCGCGGGGCCGATCATCGAGAAGCTCGGGGTCGACCACACGAAGACTCCGGTGATCACGCGCGACAAGGTCCGCTACGCCAAACCCGACCCGGACCTCTTCCTCGCCGCCGCTGCCGCACTTGTGATGCCGATCGAGCACGCCTGCGTGGTTGGCGACAGCGTCTGGGACATGCTCGCCGCCCGCCGCGCCGGCGGCCTCGGCGTCGGCCTCCTGTCGGGCGGCTACGGCGAGGACGAGCTGGTCAGGGCCAGCGCCTACCGGGTCTACGAGGACCCGGCGGACCTGCTCCGCCACATCGACGAGGTCGGCGGGCGGCGCTGACGCGAGGGCTCAGTCGATGTCGTCGATCTTGGCCGTGGCGCCGCCGCCGATGCGCTGGGCGAGCGCCGCCTCCATGAACGGATCGAGCGCGCCGTCGAGGACCTCGCGAGGGTTGGTGCTTTCGACGCCGGTGCGGAGATCCTTCACCAGCTGATACGGCTGGAGCACGTAGGACCGGATCTGGTGGCCCCAGCCGATGTCGGTCTTCGACGCGGCCTGGGCCGAGGCCTCCGCCTCCCGCTTCTCGAGCTCCGCCTCATAGAGGCGCGCGCGCAGCATGTCCCAGGCCGTGGCCCGGTTCTTGTGCTGCGACCGCTCGTTCTGGCACTGGACGACGATGCCGGTTGGGATATGCGTCATCCGCACGGCCGAGTCGGTGGTGTTGATATGCTGGCCGCCGGCGCCCGAGGCCCGGAAAGTATCGATGCGGACGTCGCTCTCGTTGATGTCGATCTCGATCGTATCGTCCACCACCGGATAGACCCAGGCGCTGGCGAACGACGTGTGTCGGCGGGCGTTGCTGTCATAGGGCGAGATGCGGACCAGCCGGTGGACACCCGACTCGGTCTTCAGCCAGCCATAGGCGCCCGGCCCCTTGACCAGGAGCGTCGCCGACTTGATCCCCGCCTCTTCGCCGGCGTGATACTCGAGGATCTCGGTCTTGCAACCGTGGCGCTCCGCCCAGCGCGTGTACATGCGCAGAAGCATCTCGGCCCAGTCCTGGCTCTCGGTGCCGCCGGCGCCGGCATGAACCTCAAGATAGCTGTCGTTGCCGTCAGCCTCGCCGGAGAGCATGGTCTCGACCTGCCGCCGCTCGACCTCGGCCTGGATGGCGCGGAGCGCCCCCTCCGCTTCGACCGCCACCGACAGGTCGTCTTCCGCCTCGGCAAGCTCGATCATGCCGATGTTGTCGGCGAGATCGCGCTCGAGCCGCTCGATGGTGTCGATCTGGTCGGCGAGCTGCTGCCGCTCGCGCATCAATTTCTGGGCGCGCTCGGGCGAATTCCAGAAGTCGGGCGACTCGCTGAGAGCGTTCAGCTCGGAGAGACGGATCTTTGCGTGGTCATAGTCAAAGATGCCTCCTCAGCAGGGTGATGCCCTGCTTGATTTCGGCGACCGCGTTTTCGATTTCAGTACGCATCAAGGTCCTCGTGGCGGTGCGGATGGCGTGCGCCTGCCCAGACGCTGCATGTAGCTTCCGTGACGGTGCGAAGCAACCCGGCGCTGACGCGCATTCGCGGCGATAGCAACGATGGAAGCAATTTGAACCCGGCAGAACGGGCAGGATGGAGGCTTCGACCCGGCGCCGCCGCGCCGTTCATCGACGGGGGACGGTCCCGCCGCGTCTGTGCTATCGACGGACGCGCCGCCAGCGCACACCAATGAGCCTCACCCCCGGGAGCACCATCATGCCCTTCGTCAGCATCAAATACGTCAAGGAGAACATCGCCGCCGACCCGGAGGGCAAGAAAGCCCGCATATCCGACCGCATCGCCCAGGCCGTCTCCGACGAGATGGGCATCGCCAAGGACGATGTCTGGGTGGCTTTCGAGGGGATCGCCGCGGCTGACTTCTACGTTGGCGCCGATAGCGTCGCGACGCGGCGCGCGCGGAAGAAATAGCGACGGATCCTTTCACCGGTCGTCATGCGAACTGCCGCTGACATGGACGAGGACGACGTCCGCATCGACCGGGATGCCATCGATGTTCCGCTCGTTCGCCGGCTGATTGCCGTCCAGTTTCCAGGGTGGATCGGTCTCCCGATCGCCCGGGCCCGGCCGGACGGCTGGGACAACCGGACCTTTCGGCTCGGCGACCGAATGAAGGTGAGGATGCCGACCGGCGGGTGGTACGCCCTCCAGGTCGCGAAGGAGCATCGCTGGCTGCCCCGGCTGGCGCCGGTTCTTCCGGTTCGCGTCCCGACGCCCCTCGCACTTGGCGCCCCAGCGGCGGGCTACCCGTGGTCGTGGTCGGTCTATGACTGGCTGGACGGCGAGACCGCCGCCACGGCACGGATCGCGAGCCTCCCCCGCTTCGCCCATGCCGTGGCGGGATTCCTCAGCGCCCTCCGCATGGCGGATGCGCGCGGGGGTCCGCCGCCGGGGAAGCACAATTTCTTCCGCGGCGGCCCGGTCTCCGTCTACGACGCCGAGACCCGGGCCGCCCTCGGCACGCTGGCCGGCCGGATCGACGCCGCTGCCGCCGCTGCGGTCTGGGAGGCTGCACTCCACGCGGAGTGGAAGGGTCCCCCGCTCTGGTTCCACGGCGACGTCGCGGGCGGCAATCTCCTCGTCGCCGAGGGAAGCCTCTCCGCCGTCATCGACTTCGGGACGTCAGGCGTCGGCGATCCCGCCTGCGACCTGGTGATCGCCTGGACCATGTTCGAAGGCGAGAGCCGCAGCGCCTTCCGCGCCGCGCTGCCGGTCGACGAGGCGGAATGGGCCCGCGCCCGCGGCTGGGCGCTTTGGAAGGCGCTGATCACCCTCGCCCGCCACATCGACTCCGACCCCGACGAAGCCGCGAAGGCCCGGAGGATTCTGCACGAGGTCATCTCCGATCATGCCGGCGCCCGCCTCGGGCGCCCGCCATGAGATCGCAGGCCCAGCCCCTCGGAGGCCGGCCCGCCGCACCGGGGCGAGAGCCGGAATGATGCCCGATCGTATCCTTCTGCCGCTGATCGTCGCCTGCGCACTGTTCATGGAGAACCTCGATTCGACGGTTCTCTCGACGGCGCTGCCGGCGATCGCCGAGGACTTCGGCGCCAACCCGGTGCACCTCAAGCTGGCGCTGACCTCGTATCTCCTCGCGCTCGCCGTCTTCATCCCCGCGTCGGGCTGGCTCGCCGACCGCTACGGCGCTCGCACCGTCTTCCGCCTCGCCATTGCGGTCTTCACGCTCGGCTCGATCGCCTGCGGCCTGTCGGGCTCGATCCCGGAGATCGTCGCCGCCCGCATCGTCCAGGGCATTGGCGGCTCGATGATGATGCCGGTCGGCCGCCTCGTCATCCTGCGCAGCGTCCAGAAGCACGAGCTGGTCGGCTCGCTCGCCTGGCTCACGATTCCCGCCCTCCTCGGCCCGGTGCTCGGTCCGCCGGTCGGCGGCTTCATCACCACCTTCTTCGAGTGGCGCTGGATCTTCTGGATCAACGTCCCGGTCGGCATCCTCGGGCTGGTTCTCGCCACGCTCTACCTCCCCGACATCCGGGGCGAGGAGCGGCCCCGTTTCGACGGGCGCGGCTTCCTGCTCACCGCCTTCGGCCTCGCTCTTTTCATGACCGGCTCGACGACGCTCGGCCTCGGCCTCCTCCCCGCCGCCTACGTCCTTCTGGCGCTCTTCGCCGGTGCGGTTCTCCTCGCGATCTATGTGGTCCGGAGCCGCCGCATCGCGAACCCGATCGTCGATCTCTCCCTCCTCCGCATCCCGACCGTCGGCGCCAGCCTCCTCGGAACGCTGCTCTTCCGGATCGGCGTCGGCGCGACGCCCTTCCTCCTGCCGCTCCTCCTCCAGGTCGGCTTCGGCATGACGCCGTTTCAGTCGGGGATGATCACGTTCTCCGCGGCGATCGGCGCGATTGCGATGAAGTTCGCCGCCCCGCCGATCCTCCGGCGCTTTGGCTTCCGCACGGTGCTGATTGTCAACGCGGTTATCGCCGGCGCCTTCGTCATGCTTCCCGCGGCCTTCACGCCGGCGACCCCGGTCGCGGTGATGACCGGGCTCCTGCTCATCGGCGGCTTCTTCCGCTCGCTCCAGTTCACCAGCGTCAACGCCCTCGCCTATGCCGACATCCCGCTCGAGAAGATGAGCCGCGCCACCACGCTGACCAGCGTTGCGCAGCAGCTCTCGCTGTCGATCGGCATCTCCATCGGCGCCATCGCCCTCGAACTGACCGTGGAGGCGACCGGCGGCGCGATCGGCCCGTCGTCCTTTGTCCCGGCGTTCCTCGTGGTGGGCGCGCTCACCGTCCTCTCGGCCCTGCCCTTCGCCTTCCTGGCCCGCGACGCCGGCCGGGAAATGTCGGGGCATCGTCCTGCAGCGCCCGACCCCGTCACCTCGATGCGGGACCGGGGATGAACGCTCCGGCGGCGATTGTGACAATAGGTCACAAGGGGTAGGCTCCGCCCGCGGGAATCGACCCGCTCGAAGGGCAAGGAGTGGGCACATGGAAGGCGAAGCCGTAGTCGTTACGACTCAAAGCTGGTTCGTCACCCTCATCATCGCGCTGATCATCGGCGCGATCGCGGGCTGGCTGGCCGGGCTGATCGTCGAGGGGGTTGGCTTCGGGCTCCTCGGCAACATCGTCGTCGGCATCATCGGCGCGATCATCGCGAGCTACCTGCTACCGGCGATCGGCGTCAACCTCGGCGGCGGCTGGATCGCCTCGATCATCGCGGCGGTGATCGGCGCGGTGATCCTGTTGCTGATCATCGGCATATTCAAACGCGCCTGAAGCGCCGGGGCGGCGGCTAGTCGAGCGACTGGTCGCCGCCCCGGAAACCCTTGGCGACGAGGTAGAGTTCCACCGACCCCTGCCGACTTGCCGGCGGCTTGACGTGGTGGACGCTTCCGAAATCCCGCTTGAGGACGGTGAGCAGGTCCGATCCCGCCCCGCCCTGGAACACCTTGGTGACGAAGTGTCCGCCCGGCCGCAAAACGCTTCTTGCGAAGTCTGCCGCCGCTTCGCCGAGCGCCGTGGTCCGGATGTGATCGGTCGGGCGATGCCCTGTGGTCGGGGCCGCCATGTCCGAGAGCACGACGTCCGCCTGATGTCCGCCGAGCGCCGTCCGGATCAGGTCGGGCGCATCTTCGTCGAGAAAGTCCTTCCGGAGCAGGGTTACGCCGGAGAGCGGCGCCATCTCCAGGTAGTCCAGCGCCACCACGCGCGGGTCCGCCGGGGTCGAACGCACGCGGTCCGCAGCCACTTCCGACCAGCCGCCCGGCGCCGCGCCAAGGTCCACGACCCGGTCGCCGGGCTTGAGCAGGTGGTAGCGGTCGTCGATTTCGATCAGCTTGTAGGCTGACCGCGCCCGATATCCCTCCGCCTTCGCCCTGGCGACATAGGGATCGTTGAGCTGCCGCTCGAGCCAGGCGGTCGAGCTTGGCTTCCGTCGCTTGGCGGTCTTGACCCGCACCTTGAGCTGGTTGCGTCCCGCGGACGCGCGATCCTTAGCCATGGACATCGTCCATGCGCCGCCCCGAGCGCGGACGCCAGACCCCGTCCTCGGCCATCATCTCGACCAGCACGCCCTCGCGGAGGCCGCGGTCCGCGACGCGGAGCCGGTCGCAGGGCCAGCGTCGGCGGATCGCCTCGAGGATGGCGCAGCCGGCGAGCACCAGGTCGGCCCGTTCCCGTCCGATGCAGGGATTGGCGCAGCGCGTCTCGTAGTCCATCGCCTTGAACAGCATGACCAGATCCGCGACCTGCGTGCCGGTGAGCCATGTGCCGTCGACCAGGCGGCGGTCGTAACGCGGCAGATCGAGATGGACGCCCGCGAGCGTCGTCACCGTGCCCGAGGTTCCGAGCATGTGGATCTCGCCGGCCGCAACCGCGGCGTCGAGCACCGCCACGTTCGGAAACGCCTCGAGCATGACCGCCACCTCGGCGACCATCGCCTCGAACTGAATCGGCGTGACGTCGCGCCCGCCATGGCGCTCGCTGAGGCTCACCACGCCCACCGGCAGCGAGACCCACTCGCGGATACGGTCGGACATCCTCCGCCGCCGCCCGTCGGCCGCCCCGGCGACGTCGAGCCAGACCAGTTCCGACGAGCCGCCGCCGATATCGAAAAGGATCACCCCGCCGGCATTGGGATCGACCAGCGAGGCGCAGCCGGCGACCGCGAGCCGCGCCTCGGTTTCGCGGGAGACGATCTCGAGCACGAGCCCGGTCTCGTCCTGCACCCGGGCGACGAATTCCTCGCCGTTCACGGCGCTCCGGCAGGCCTCGGTGGCGATCATCCGCGCCCGGCTGACGTCCCGGTAGGCGAGCTTCTGGCCGCACACCTTGAGCGCCTCGATCGCCCGGCCCATCGCGGCCTCGCCGAGCCGCCCGGTCTGGCCGATCCCTTCCCCAAGCCTGACGATCCGGGAAAACGCATCGACGACCCGGAACCCATGGTCACGGGGCATGGCGACCAGCAGGCGGCAATTGTTGGTGCCGAGGTCGAGGGCGCCGTAAAAGTCGGTTTGCCGGTACGCCGCCGGAAAGGCCGGCTTCGGCTCCGGTTGGGGCGTTGCCGGCGCCGGTGCGGCCACCATCGCTTCCGGCTCCGGCCGTATCGCGGCGCGCGGGCCCATCCCCGGCGCATAGACCGGCCCCCGGCGCTTCCGCCGTCTTCGTTTCGATTTCCCGCGCCCGTCGCCGTTCTGCGACTTGCCGCCGGGGAGCCGGTCCGCTGCGACCGGCCTATCGACCCCGGCCTCCGCCGGGCCCCGGCCCATGGGCGCGGACGAACCCGCAATGAGCGGATCCTCGCCCGGCGCCGTCAATGTCAACGTCCTCACCGCGCGGCCGGCCACCATGCGGGCGGCGCTGCGGTTCACATGGTTCAGTTTCGCCGGCTACTCTATCAGGAGCCCGCATCATGACAAGCATGCTCCCGTTTCGACCCGTTCGGCAGCCAACGCAGACGCCAGGCCATCGTTCCGACGACCGCCGTTTCGCCACGATCCCCGGCCAGTTCCGCCGAGCTTCTCCGTATTGCCGAGGCAGTATTTCGATGCGGATGCCTTCTCGACTATCCGTGATGATTGTTCTAACCGGCAGCCTGTATCTGGGTCCGTTTCTGGCCGGTGTTTCCCGACAGCCTTGGTGGACGGTGTGGGTTTTTGCCGGAATCCTCGCGCTGTGGAGTCTCGCATATCGAAGGGGGTCGTGGCCGAACCACCTCTCCGAACTCGCCAGCGCAGTCGGGTTGGTCAGAACGCTCGTGATGACTGCGGTCGTGATCGCCCTCGCTGGAATCGCGTATCTGGCCGGCAGCGGGCTGTCTTACCTCACGGGTCCCCTGCCAATCCCGCTCGCCATAGCGATCAGCCTTCCATTGGCCGGGCTCGGAATAGCCGTACTCCTGGAGTCGCCGAGCAAGGCCGCGGAAATGGATGCCTTTCTCGATGAAGCACTGCGTCAACTCCAGGGCATGGAGAGTGTCCGGGAAACGTCGCTGCAAACAGTAAAGGCCGAGGACTTGGCGGGCCGGATTGCCAGTCTGGCAGCAGGCGCTCAACCTGATGCGGTGCTTGCTGCGCTGGGCGGCACCGATGAGCTCGACGCAGCGCTGTTGGCGGCGGTGGACAGGATGGGCGTCCCCCCTCCACGTCCTGCTCGCCTTGCTGCCGTACTCCTGGTCACCGACGGCGAACGCGGCAAAGGGGACTGTCAGGAATTCTGTGCGCGAGGCCGGGTTGGTCATTGGCCGACGAAGCGCTCGCCGAAGACGACGGCGAA
>JALHRF010000171.1 GCA_022841545.1 Bauldia sp.
ATAGTCCCTGAACGGCACTGAGTGATTTTCTTTTTCATTTCAGAGAGTTATGTCGTATTTTCGGATACTATCGGATACCCTGGGATGGGCGAAAATCATTCCCACTCGATCGTCCCCGGAGGCTTCGACGTCACGTCGTAAACGACGCGGTTGACGCCCTTGACCTCGTTGATGATGCGGGTCGCGGCGCGGCCGAGGAAGCCCATGTCGAAGGGGTAGAAGTCGGCGGTCATGCCGTCGCTCGAGGTGACGGCGCGGAGCGCGAGCACGTTGTCGTAGGTGCGCCCGTCGCCCATCACGCCGACGGTCTGCACCGGCAGGAGCACGGCGAAGGCCTGCCAGATCGCGTCGTAGAGCCCCGCCTTCCGGATCTCGTCGAGATAGATGGCGTCGGCCTTGCGCAGCACCTCGAGCTTGTCGCGGGTGATCGCGCCGGGAATGCGGATGGCGAGGCCGGGCCCCGGAAAGGGATGGCGCCCGACGAAGGCCTCCGGCAGCCCCAGCTCGCGCCCGAGGACGCGGACCTCGTCCTTGAACAGTTCGCGGAGCGGCTCGACCAGCTTCATCTTCATGCGTTCGGGCAGGCCGCCGACATTGTGGTGCGACTTGATCGTCACCGACGGGCCGCCGAGCGCCGAGACGCTCTCGATCACGTCCGGGTAGAGCGTACCCTGGGCGAGGAAATCGGCCCCGCCGACCTTCCGCGCCTCCTCGTCGAAGACGTCGATGAAGAGGCGCCCGATCGTCTTCCGCTTCACCTCGGGGTCGGAGACGCCTGCGAGCGCATCGAGGAACAGGGCCGAGCGGTCGGCATGGACGAGCGGGATGTTGTAGTGGCCGCGGAAGAGGTCGACGACCTCCTCCGCCTCGCCTTGGCGGAGCAGCCCGTGGTCGACGAAGACGCAGGTGAGCTGCTCGCCGATCGCCTCGTGGAGCAGCACCGCGGCCACCGCGGAATCGACGCCGCCGGAGAGGCCGCAGATCACCCTGCCCTTCCCCACCTGCTCGCGGATGCGGGCGATCGCCTGGTCGCGGAAGGCCGCCATGGTCCAGTCGCCGGCGCAGCCCGCGATCGCCCTGGCGAAATTGGCGAGGAGCTTGCCGCCGTCCGGCGTGTGGACGACCTCGAGGTGGAACTGCGTGGCGTAGATGCGCCGGTCCTCGTTGGCGATCATCGCGAAGGGCGCATTCTCGGAACGCCCGACCACCTCGAAGCCCGGCGGCAGCGCCGTCACCCGGTCGCCATGGCTCATCCAGACCTGGTGACGCTCGCCGACGGCCCAGACGCCCTCGAAGAGCGTCGCCGGCTGCGTCACCTCGACGAAGGCGCGGCCGAATTCGCGGTTGTGCTCGCCCTCGACCTTGCCGCCGAGCTGGTGGGCGATGGCCTGCTCGCCGTAGCAGATGCCGAGGATGGGCAGCCCGGTCTCGTAGACCGCCATCGCCGGCAGCGGCGAGTCCGCGTCGAGCACCGACGCCGGTCCGCCAGAGAGGATGATCCCCTTCGGCCGGAGCCGTGCGATCGCCTCTTCCGCCTTGTTGAACGGCGCGATCTCGGAATAGACCCCGGCCTCGCGGACCCGCCGGGCGATGAGCTGGGTGACCTGGCTGCCGAAATCGAGAATGAGGATGGTGTCGGTCATCGCGTCCCCGTGGCGGTTGGACGCTACGGGTTAGGCAATCGCCGCCGAGTCTGCAACCCGGAGCGCCCGGCGGCGTGGACTGCCGCTCGCCTCACCGGCCGAGCGCCTCTACCACCAGCGCCGCCGCGGCCGCCCCGGAAAACTGCTGCTGCCCGGTGATGAGGTTGCCGTCGCGCACCGCGAAGGGCTTGAAGCGGGACTGCACGATGAAGTTGGTGCCCTCGAGCTTCTTCGCCTCCTCCTCGATGCGGAACGGCTGTATTCGGCGGCCGACGAAACCGTCGGCGAAGTCCTCCTCGCTGTCGGCGAAGCCGGTCCATGTCTTGCCTGCGACGAGCAGGCTGCCGTCGGCGAGCCGGGTCCGCAGCAGGATGCAGGTGCCGTGGCAGACGATCGCCACGATCTTTCCGGCCTCGTATGCCCGCGCGACGAAGGCGTGGAGTTCTGCGTCGTCGATCATGTTGACCATCGGCGCCTGCCCGCCGACGACGAGGATGCCGTCATAGTCGGCGAGGTCCACGGCCGCGATCGGCCTCGTTCCCGCGAGCAGCGCCGCATGGCGCGGGCTCTTCTTGAACCCGAGGGAGAGAATGTCGTCCGACGAGTAGCCCGAGGCGTCCTCGGGGTCCGAGTAGCCATCCGCGGCCAGGTCGCCGCCCCTCGGCGAGGCGATGTCGACCGCGTAGCCGGCCTCGCTGAAGATCCAGTAGGGATGGGTCAGTTCCGCCCACCAGAAACCGACGGGCCAGCCGGTGGTGGGCGACGTCGCCGGGTTGGCGGCGATGATCAGGATGCGCTTGTTGCCGTGGGTATCGATCGCTTGGGTCATGGCACGTCCTTTCAGGTGACGGTCTTGGTGGCGGGATAGATCCAGGGCGCGATCGCGCGGGTGAGCCGCGGCATGATCACGTAGGTCATCAGCGCGACCTGGAGCGTGACGGTGAGGAGAAGCCGAAGCGGCAGCGGCCAGCCCGCCATGAGCGGGCCGATCGCGAGATTGATGGCGAGCACCAGCGCGAAGACGACGGCGACCAGGACCACCGCCATGCGGTGCGGCGAGGGCTGCGCCACGACGGTTCCCTTGGGCGGATCGAACCAGAATTCGAGCCCCGTCATCCGCTGCCAGATGGCGTCGGCTTCGGAGAGCGGCGCGACCTCGGCGAGGAATACGGCACGGAGCTCCGAGGCCTCGAAGGCCGCAAGATGCTCGACGCTGTCGAAGCGGAAGACGCTGACATAGTCCTGCCCCGGTGCGGCAGGGCGATGGAACTCCGCGCCGAGATAGCCCGGCAACTGCTTCGCCGCCGCGCTGAGGCGATCGAGCAGCGCCTCGTAGGCCGAACCGGCACCGGGCTTGATCCGGCGCCGCACCACGACGGTGACGGGTTCGCTCATGCAGGCTTCACCGAAGCGAAGGCCCAGTCGCGGCCGCGGCCGCCCATGGCGAGCGCGATCCACGCCATGCCGAACGGCTCCAGCAGCCGCGCCCGCTTCAGACCGCCGATGTCGAGCGGCTCGAAACCGATTTCGGAAAGGAGGTGGGCGACGACGCCCTTGGCTCCGGCCTCGTCCCCCGCCATCAGCATCGCCGGCCGGATCGGGTAGCGCGCGGCATCGGCCATGGTCTCGGCGCCGACCTGGTTGAGCGTCTTCACCACGCGGGCCCCCGGAAGCCATCCGGCGATCATCTCGGCACCCGAGGCATCGAAGCCGACGGCAAGCCCGAGTTCGCCATCGCGCATCACGAGCGGGTTCATGCAGTCGATGACGACCTTGCCGCGAAGATCGCCGAGCGCCTTGACGGCCTCCTCGGCCGCCCGCCAGGGCAGCGCCAGAACCACGACCTCCCCGGCCGACGCCGCATCTGCCGGCGGCTGCACGCTCGCGGCGGCAGTCGCCGCGAGCGACCGGTGCTTCGCATCGCCGGGATCGCGAACCCCGAAACGGATGTCATGGCCAGCCCGGCCCCACGCGGTTGCCAGCGCCCCTCCTACCCTCCCCGCTCCGATGATCGCGATGCGCATCATGTCCTCGTCCTGTTCATATCGCCCTAGTCGTGATATCGCTTCCGCCAGTGCCCCGTGAGTGAAATCGCTTCATGCCAGATATCGACAACAGTCAACTCCGCCGTCTCGACATGACGTTGCTCCTCGTCTTCCTCGGGCTCATGCGCCGGCGGAAGGCCACCGAGGTCGCGGCCGAACTCGGCTTGACGCAGTCCGCGGTCAGCCATGCCCTCAGGCGCCTCCGCGATGTCTTTGGCGACGAGCTGTTCCTGCGCCGCCCGCACGGACTTGAGCCGACGGCCGTCGCGACCGCCGCCGAACCTCAGGTCATGGCTGCGATCGATGGCCTTCGCGGCGCCCTCGCCGGACCGCGGGCCTTCGACCCGGCAGCCGCCGAGGGGCTGATCCGGATCACCGCCTACGATGCAGAGATGGCGACGCTGGTGCCCGGACTGATCTGCAGGCTGGCGCGGGACGCCCCCGGTCTGCGCATCGCCGCCCGTTCCGTCGGCCGACGGGACGCCCTCGACCTCCTTGCGGCGGCCGAGGCCGACCTGGCGCTCGGCTACTTCTGGAACGTGGAGCCGACCTTTGTCGTGACCCCACTCTACGAGGAGGAGTATCTCGTGGTCGGTAGCCGCAGCCGGGAGACGCTTCGCGGTCGCCTTACCCTGGACCGCTACCTTGCGCTACCGCACATCCTGGTATCGCCCGGGGGCGACATGCGCGGCATCGTCGACTCGCTCCTCGAACGGGAGGGCCGGCAGCGTCGCGTGATCGCGGCCGTGCCCCTCTTCTTCCCGGCCCTGGCGGCGGTGCGGGATTCCCGCGCCATCGCCACGTTGCCGAAACGCATCGCGACGGCCTATGCCGACGCATTCGGCCTGTCGATCGCAGTACCGCCGCTATCGATCCGCGCGTTCACCGTCTCGGCCGTCCGCCACCGGCGGAACGAGAGCAGTCCTGTTCACCTCTGGCTGACAAACATCCTGCGGGACCTGGCCGAGCCGGAACCCCGGACCCCGCCCAAGGCCGTTGCTTCGAAGCGTGCGGCCGGCAAGCGAATCGCCGTCTAGATCCGGCGGCGTCTCTCACGGCTCAGTGCGTATGGCCGTGAGAATGCGCGTGGTCTTCAGCCACGCGCCGCAGCTCGCCCCGCGCCTGGATGAGGATTTTCACCGCCGACGTCAGAAAAAGCGTTGCCATGATGCCGGCCACGATCAGGTCCGGCCAACCGGTCGCGGTGCCCCACACGCCGAGGGCGGCGATCATGACCGCGACATTGCCGATCGCGTCGTTGCGCGAACACAGCCAGACCGAGCGGACATTTGCGTCGCCATCCTTGTAGCGGACGAGGATCAGCACGCTGGCGACATTGGCGGCAAGCGCCAGCACCGCGACGATCCCCATCACGTCGGCCTCGGGCACGCCCATATAGAAGATGCGGTAGAGCGTGGTGCCGAGCACCCACAGCCCCATGAGAAGAAGGCTGACGCCCTTTGCGGCGGCGACCATCGCACGGGTGCGAAGCGCCATCCCGATGACGACGAGGCTGGCGCCGTAGGTCACGCTGTCGGCGAAGAAGTCGAGCGCGTCAGCCTTGAGCGCCTGCGAGCCGGAAAGTTGCCCTGCGGTCATCTCGACGACGAACATCGCTGCGTTGATGGCGATCACCGCGATCAGCCGGCGACGGTAGTCGTCCGACATGCCATCGAAGGCAACGTCGTGATTGTGACCCGCGCCCATGGTTCCGGTCCCCTTGCCGTCCACGGACACATCGGATGGGGAGCGTGGTCGATCAAGGTTATAAGGTTGCGTAAAGGCTCACTTTTTCCCCGGCGACGGGCGAAACCGCCCCGCCCTGACATGATCGCCCATCGCGTCGATGACCAGCGCCAGCTTCTGGTCGAGGATGTGGAGGAATTCCAGCCAGTCGTGCAGCCCGGTGAGGTCGCTTCGTCCATCGCTGATGCCCCGGAGCCCGATCACCGGGATGCCGAGCCGCTCCGCCGAGCGAAAGACCGCGAAGGTCTCCATGTCGACCATGTCGGCTTCGATCGCGTCGTACACCTTGCCTGAGACAATGTTCGCGCCGGTCGAGATCGAGGCGGCCGGGATGTCGGGGAGCCGGTCCGGGATCGCGATCACCGCCGGCTGGCCGCTGAACGGCGTGACGCCCTTCTCGAAGCCGATCGGCGAGGCGTCCATGTCGCGATACGCGATGCTCGCCACCTGGTAGATGCCGGCGTGCTCGAGCCGCGCAGAACCTGCGGTGCCGAGCGAGACGACGAGGTCGGGCAGCTGCCCGGCCCGGTCGAGTTCGCCAAGCGCGACGGAGGTCCCGACCGCCGCCTCGACCGGGCCGACGCCGGTGATCACGGGCCTGATGCGCCGTTTGAGGTGTTCGCCATATTCCTGCTCCGTCGCCATGACGAAGAGGACGGCAAGGTCGCCGATCGGCGTGAGGTCGGGCGTGGCGCGCATTTGGCGTTGATCCTTTTACACTCGAGCGAAGAGTGCCACCTGGGAACCCGTGGCGAGTGCGGCGAGGTCAGTCGCAGGCTTGCCGCACGATCACCGTACCGCCGGCGAGATCGATTTCAACGCGTTGCCGCCTGCGTCCGTCGATCCCGTAGCCGATCGCGAAGATATCTTCAGAGGTCCACGTCTCGCCCTCGCCTGAGCGGGCCCGGCGCAGCCCCCGGGCGGACGTGGTCTCGCCGCTGATCGGCTCGACCGCTTCGATCCGAAGTGGCTCTCGCAATATTGGATCTCGTCATTGCGATCACGGTAAGGACGAGATCGGTTGTGCCGGGCGCGTTTGGCCAGCGTATCCGTTGTCGCGCCATTAACCGCAGTCCGATCCGGACGTTGCCCGCCGAGGCGCGCTTGCGCAAGATGCAGGCTGCGAGCGCACGTCACTGCGGCGAAATGCGCGAGGGCGGAACCTGACGTCGTGGCGGCGCATTGATGCGGCGGCCTCTGCGCCAGGAACAACGGGCGGATAAGAGCGATGAACGACCCCTGCAACAGTGGAACGGCGTCACCCGCCGCCGAACCCGAACCCCGCGTCTTCTCTCTCCGGTGGCAGGACGGGCGCGAGGAAATGGCGACCGGCACGACCGCCGCTGCGGCCGCGCTCTCCCTCGGCTACGGGTTCGACGACTTCAAGGACTTCACCTGGGAGGAGCGCGTCTAGCGCGCATCCCTACCCGTCGATCACGCTTCGCACCTTCTGCGCCAGTTGATCGAGGGTGAACGGCTTTGGCAGGAAGTTGACCCCCGCATCGAGGATGCCGTTGTGCACGACGGCGTTCCGCGTGAAACCGGTGGTGAAGAGCACCTTGATCCCCGGCCGACGTTCCGCCGCGAGTTCCGCCAGCCGCCGGCCATTCACCTCGGGCATGACGATATCGGTGAAGAGGAGTGCGACGTCGTCGTGCTTTTCCAGAAGCGCGAGGGCGGTCGCCGCCGAATCCGCGTCGATGACCGAATAACCGAGTTCGGTCAGCGAGGCCGCGGTGAGGGTTCGGACCCGTTCCTCGTCCTCCACCACCAGAATCAGCTCCTCGGGCTTGCCATCCGGCCGCTCCGGCCTTTCGGTCACCGGAGCCGGTGATTGCAGTCTTTCGTCGGCGACAAGGCTCCGCGGCAGGTAGACCTTCACCGTCGTGCCCTCGCCGGGCTCGCTGTAGATCTTGATATGGCCGCCGGACTGCTTGATGAAGCCATGCACCTGGCTGAGGCCGAGACCGGTGCCCTTGCCGACGCCCTTGGTGGTGAAGAACGGGTCGAAGGCCTTGGCGACAACCTCCGGCGACATGCCCGTACCGCTGTCCGTCACCGCGATCATGACGTACTGGCCGGCCTCTGCGACCGGGTTGGCGCGGACATAGGCGTCATCGAGATGCGCGTTCGCGGTCTCTATCGTGATCCGGCCGCCCTCGGGCATCGCATCCCTGGCGTTCACGGCAAGATTGAGGATGGAGTTCTCAAGAGCACTCGGGTCGACATGAGCCCGCCACAGCCCGCCGGCGAGCACCGTCTCGAGCCGGATGGCCTCGCCGAGGCTTCGGTGGAGCAGCTCCGACATCCCGGCCACCAGCCGGTTGACGTCGAGAACCTGAGGGGCGAGGGGCTGCTGGCGCGCGAAGGCTAGCAGCCGCTGGGTAAGATCGGCGGCGCGCCGGGCGGCATCGCTGGCGGCATCGAGAAACTGGCGGATGTCGGTTACCCCGGCCGCCATCCGGCGCTGCGCGAGGTTGATCGCGCTCATGATCACCGCGAGCATGTTGTTGAAGTCGTGTGCGATACCGCCGGTGAGCTGCCCAACCGCCTCGATCTTCTGCATCTGGCGAATCTGGACCTCCGCCGCCTGCCGCGATTCCATCTCTGCCGTCAGGCGCGCGTTTGCCTCGCGGAGGAGCTGATTCCTTTCGCGGATGGTCGCCGAATGGGCCGCAAGGTCGCGGTAGCGCCGCCGGGCGTCGGTTACTGCGAAGGCGCCGAGCGCGGCAATCAGGACCGCGGCAGCAAGAACGCCGAGCAGGAGGTACTGCGCGGCGCCGTGAGCGGCATCGAAAGCAGCTTGTCGCGCGGCCACCTCGTGGTCCCTGACCCGGCCGATGAGGGTGCGGGCTTCGTCCATGAGCGCCCTGCCCTCGTCGTTCCGGACGATCGCGATCGCATCCTGCTGCTGCCCCGCTCCGTAGAGCTCGATGGTCCGAGAGAGCTCTGCGAGCTTCGCATCGGCGATTTCGTGCAGCCTCACCACGTCGGCGTGGACGTCCGGATCGACGATCCCGGCCTCGAGCGCGTCGAAGCGCCCGGAGAGGGCGGCCAACCCCTCGCGATACGGTGCGAGGTACGCCTCTTCTCCAGTGAGGAGATAGCCGCGCTGGCCGGTCTCCGCGTCCTTGAGGGCCGCGAGTATGTCCGCCGTCTCGACAATCGTGCGGAACCGCGCGTCAACCTGGCGGGTGTTGTCGCGCACGCCGAACGTGAACATCGCAACGGCGATCACGATTCCGATCACCAGCACGAATCCGACGAGGAGCAGGAGCACTGCCTTCTGTCGCCCGAAGGAGTTGGGCGTGGGTGGCGCGGGAGGATCAGGGCGGTTCGGCATCGAGGTTCTGCAGGGGTCGGGATGCGAACGTTATGCCGATTCCCCCGATGGCGACAGCCGATGCGGGCGGTTGCCCAGATTGCGACTGCCGCTGTACCCTGCGTCCTCGTCCTGCGGGATTCCTGACTGGATGGCCGACTTGACCGAACGCGTGGAAACGCAGGCGCTCTGCGTCGATTGCCTTGTACGGTCACCGATCGGCGTGCCGCGTTGTCCCGCCTGCGGCAGTCCCCGACTCGCCGCCCATCCCGAACTCGACCGGCTCACCATCGCGCACCTCGACTGCGACGCCTTCTACGCCGCGGTCGAGAAGCGCGACGATCCATCGCTTGCCGACAAGCCGGTGATCATCGGCGGCGGAAAGCGTGGCGTGGTGTCGACCGCCTGCTACATCGCCCGCATCCACGGCGTCCATTCGGCGATGCCGATGTTCAAGGCGCTCAAGGCCTGCCCGGACGCGGTGGTGCTCCCGCCGAATATGGAGAAGTACGCGAAGGTCGGCCGTGAGGTGCGCGCGATGATGCTGGAGCTGACGCCGCAGGTCGAACCGCTGTCGATCGACGAGGCCTTCATGGACCTCGCCGGTACCGAGCGCCTCCACCGTGCCGCGCCGGCGGTCTCCCTCGCCCGCCTCGCGGGCCGGATCGAGCGGGAGGTCGGCATCACCGTTTCGATCGGCCTCTCGTTCAACAAGTTCCTGGCCAAGATCGCGTCCGACCTGCGAAAGCCACGCGGCTTCTCGGTCATCGGCCGCGAGGAGGCGCTCGCCTTCCTCGCCCCGCAGCCGGTGAACCTGATCTGGGGCGTCGGCAAGGCGATGAAGGCGCGCCTCGCCGATGACGGCATCCGCACCATCGGCGCGCTGCAGCGAATGCCGGAGGCGGACCTCGCCAGGCGCTACGGCGCGATGGGGCTGCGTCTCGCACGCCTGTCGAAGGCCGAGGACAGTCGCACGGTCGACCCGCGCGGCGAGGCGAAGAGCGTCAGCGCCGAGACCACCTTCGAGGAGGATGTCGGCGATCCCCGCCGCCTCCAGGCGATGCTCAGGGCCCTGTCGGAAAAGGTGTCGCGCCGGCTCAAGCAGCAAGGGCTGGCCGGGCGGACCGTGACGCTCAAGCTCAAGACCGGCGATTTCAGGCTGCGCACCCGGAGCCGGCAGCTCCCGGACCCGACCCGGCTGGCCGACCGCATCTTCCACGAGGGCAACGCGCTCCTCGCCAGGGAAACCGACGGCACCCGCTATCGCCTGATCGGGATCGGCATTTCCGACTTCGCCGATCCAATGCTCGCCGATCCGGTCGACCTCGTCGATACGGGCGCCGCAAGGCGGGCGGCGGCCGAGGCAGCCATGGATACGATCCGCGGCAAATTCGGCAACAAGGCGGTGGAGACGGGCCTCGTCTTCGATGCCGAAGCGCAGCCGCCGCGAACGGGGCGGCTTCGATGAAGCCGCCGGAGACTGCTAGGCCGTCGAGCCGATATCCTCGCGCCGCTCGGAATAGATATAGAGCGGGCGGGACTTCCCCTCGACGACGTCGGACGAGATGACCACTTCCTGCACACCGTCGAGCCCGGGCAGGTCGAACATCGTCTCGAGTAGGATCGCCTCCATGATCGAGCGAAGTCCCCTCGCCCCGGTTTTCCGCTCGATCGCCCGTTTGGAGATCGAAGTCAGCGCATCCGGGTGAATGGAGAGTTCGACGTTCTCCATGTCGAACAGCCGCTGGTACTGCTTGACCAGCGCATTCTTGGGCTCGGTGAGGATCTTGATCAGCGCGGACTCGTCGAGGTCCTCGAGCGTCGCCAGCACCGGAAGCCGCCCGACGAATTCCGGGATCAGGCCGAACTTGAGGAGGTCTTCCGGCTCGACGCCGCGGAAGAGTTCGCCCGTCTTGCGATCCTCCGGGGCGGCAACGGTCGCCGAGAAGCCGATCGACGTCTTCCGGCCGCGGTCGGAAATGATCCGCTCCAGCCCCGAGAAGGCGCCGCCGCAAATGAACAGGATGTTGGTCGTATCGACCTGCAGGAACTCCTGCTGGGGATGCTTGCGTCCGCCCTGCGGGGGCACGCTCGCGACCGTTCCTTCCATGATCTTGAGCAGCGCCTGCTGGACGCCCTCGCCCGACACATCGCGGGTGATCGATGGATTGTCCGACTTCCGGCTGATCTTGTCGACCTCGTCGATGTAGACGATGCCGCGCTGCGCTCGCTCGACATTGTAGTCGGCCGCCTGGAGCAGCTTCAGGATGATGTTCTCGACGTCCTCGCCGACATAGCCCGCCTCGGTCAAGGTCGTGGCGTCCGCCATGGTGAACGGCACATCGAGAATCCGCGCCAGCGTCTGGGCGAGCAGCGTCTTGCCGCAGCCGGTCGGACCGATCAGCAGAATGTTGGACTTCGCCAGTTCGACGTCGTTGTTCTTCGCCGCGTGGTTGAGCCGCTTGTAGTGATTGTGGACGGCGACCGAGAGCACGCGCTTGGCATATTGCTGCCCGATGACATAATCGTCGAGCACCGAGCAAATCTCGGTCGGAGTCGGCACGCCGTCGCGCGACTTCACCAGCGAGGACTTGTTCTCCTCGCGGATGATGTCCATGCACAGCTCGACGCATTCGTCGCAGATGAAGACGGTCGGCCCCGCAATGAGCTTCCGCACCTCATGCTGGCTCTTGCCGCAAAAGGAGCAGTAGAGGGTGTTCTTGCTTTCGCTGCCGCTGACCTTGCTCATCCGTCTTCCCCGCGATCGCACCGAACGACCGCAAAAAACCTACGCCACCGAAGTTCCGTCGCTTCGATTCGAAGGCACCTTAACGCGATAACCCCGGCACGCAAACCGCCTGGTCCGATCCAAACATGCTAGGAGCGATATGTTCAAGAGATACTTAACGTGGCTGAGGTGGCTATCTCCTGGCTGGGCAGCGCCCACGACCGGGAGGATCGAGCCTACATAGGGCGAGAGTGCGGCGAGCGTAAGGGGTGACGCAGCCCATGCGTCAAACCAGCGGGAAATGCGTGTGATCCAGGTCGATGCCCTTGTCGACCTTGGCGAATTTGACCCAGTCGGACGCGTCCGTCCTGCTGCCGTTCTCCGCGCAAAAGATCGCTCCGGTCACCTCCTTCTATACAATCGGGCCATGCTTCGTGCCGGGTTTGCCCAGATCGAAGTGCTTCTTCGTGAGCGGCACCGGCCCAACCGCAATGGGGAAGGCCGTCGGTTCCGTCATGAAGGTCGTTGCCGGCGCCAGAATTTGCCCCGCCCGGAATGACGCCAATAACCGGCATCGCCCCACCCTTGGCAAGTCACCACCGCGGACCTCGGGGATTGGTGGCAAGACGCCGATTTCCGGGAAAAACCAACCCGCGCAACCGATCCAAGCACCGTCGGTCTTTCGTCAGTTAACGGAGCCGCGGGACACCGGCAAGACTGCCGGCGTCCCGGACACGAAGCATCGTC
>JALHRF010000172.1 GCA_022841545.1 Bauldia sp.
GCGGCGGGCGCATTGGCGAGCGTCACCGTCTCGAGCAGGTCGCCCTCGCGCGAGGCCGCCGTCAGCTTGACGTTGGTCTTGCCGACATCGAGAACCGCGACCGTGCTCATGCCGCGCCCGCCGTCCCGTTCACGTCCCGCCCGCTCGTCATTGTCGCCCGAGGCTCAGTCTCTGCCAGCCGAAGCGGATCACCATCACGGCGATGAGGAACAGCCCCCACACCGCGGTCGAGAGATGCTGGTTGGCGCCGATCAGGTTGAGGCCCGAGGACAGCACCTGGAGGATGACGAGCGCGAGCACCACCGGCACCACCCGGCCGAAGCCGCCGAACGGGTCGACCCCGCCGAGGAAGCAGGCGAGCACGGTGATGAGAAGGTAGGCGTCGCCGTGGCCGACGCGCACCGAGTTGAACCGCGCCACCATGATGATCCCGGCGATGGCGCACATCAGGCCCGACAGCGTGTAGATGAGGGTGAGGGTGCGCTTGGTCGGGATGCCCGAGTAGCGGGTCGCCTCGATGTTCGAGCCGAGCATGTAGGTCGAGAAACCGTGCCGCGTCCGGCCGAGCATTACATACCAGACCACGGCCGCCGCGAGGAAGACGAGAAGCGGGATCGGAATCCCGAGGACGCTGCCGTGGCCGATCGGCTGGATGAAGCTCGGGAAGCCGGAGATGTCGCCGCCGCGGGTCAGGAATTCG
Source organism: Bauldia sp. (assembly GCA_022841545.1). Classification (GTDB taxonomy): domain Bacteria; phylum Pseudomonadota; class Alphaproteobacteria; order Rhizobiales; family Kaistiaceae; genus Bauldia. The sequence goes on from JALHRF010000172.1 coordinate 701, forward strand.
CCCAGGCCGCGGATGAAGATCATCATCGCCAGCGACACCAGGATCGGGTGGGCGCCGACATAGGCGATCACCAGCCCCATGATCAGGCCCGTCGCCGCGCCGACGGCGAGCGCGGCCGCGCAGCCTAGGATGAAGGCGCCGACGCCGGCATCGACGCCGCCGTTCACCTGCAGCACCCAGGCGAGCGTCAGCCCGCAGAAATTCGCCGTGTAGGTGATGGCGAGGTTGAGCCCGCCGGAGAGGATCGGAATCAGCATGGCCAGCGTCAGGAGGCCGAGCTCGGGAAGCTGGAAGGCGATCGAGCCGAAGTTCTCGCTGGTGAGGAAGCGCGGCGTGGCGAGGCTGAAGGCGATCACCACGACGATGAGGAAGCCGATGAGGCCAAGCACCTCGGCCCCGACCATGTCGCGCAGTCTGCGGTATGCGTCAGCCATCGGCCGCTCCCCGCTGCGGGGCCCTGAACAGGCGTGTGAACGACACGTTCGACGTCGAGATCGCGAACAGGATGAAGGCGCCGACCACCATCTTGAAGGCGTAGGGCGAGACGCCGAGAAGGTTGAGCCCGTTCTGGATGATCGCGACGAGAAGCACGCCGAGCACGCAGCCGAGCACCGACCCCTTTCCGCCGCCGAGCCGCGCGCCGCCGAGGACGACTGCGGCAAGCACGTCGAGCTCGCGGCCGAGCAGTGCGTTCGGCACCACCTCCTTGACGAAATTGACCTGCATCAGCCCGGCGATGCCGGCCATCAGTCCCATCCAGCAGAAGGCGATGAAGGTCATCCCGGCGACGCTGATCCCCTCGCGCCGCGCGCCCTCCGGGTTGTCGCCGAAGGCATAGAGCTGGCGGCCGGTGGTGGTGTGGTTGATGAGGAGCCGAGTGGCCAGCGCCGCGACCACCATCACCGCGCCCGGCAGCGTCAGTTCCACCCAGCCGCTCGGCGCCTTGGCCTCGGCGAGCACGATGCGCTCGGTCCACCAGGACGGCAGGTCGTAGATGTACTTCCCTCCGGTGAAGAACATCAGGAGCCCGAAATAGGCGTTGAAGGTGGCGATCGTCACCACGATCGAGATGATCCGGAAGTAGTGGATCAGCGCCGCATTGATCGCGCCGAGCGCGATGCCGAAGAACGAGGCGAACAGGAATCCCCATGCCCAGTTGCCGCCGCCGATCGCATCGAGCGCGTAGAACGTGACGTACTGGACGACCGAAGCGGCGACCGCGAAGGAGATGTCGATCCCGCCGGCGATCAGCACCACGACGAGGCCGACGGCGAAGATCAGGTTGACCGCGCTCGCCGCGAACAGGTTGGAGAAATTGGCGAAGGTCAGGAAATGATCGCTGGCGAGCGAGAGGATCACGCAGACCACGATCAGCACCAGCAGCAACCGGCCTTCGGTCGAGTTGAGCAGCCTACGCATAGACGGCCTTCTCGACGTCGCCGAGCGTCATCTCTCGCGGGGTGTAGGTGGCGATGAAGCGTCCGCCCGCCATGTGGATGATGCGGTCGGCGTTGAAGTAGACCTCCGGCACCTCGTCGGAGATGAGCAGGATCGCGAGTCCCTCTTCGGCGAGCTTCCGCACGATCGCGAACAGCCCGGCGCGCGCGCCGACATCGACGCCGACCGTGGGCGAATCGAGGATGAGGAGCTTCGGCTCGGTGGCGAGCCACTTGCCGAGCACGATGCGCTGCTGGTTGCCGCCCGACAGCGTCGAGACCGCGTCCTCCGGCCTGCCGATCTTCACCGTCAGCTCCCGGATCCAGTGATTGACGAGATCGGCCTTCTTTCGGGTCGAAATCAGGTCGAGGCCGTTGACGATCCGGCCGAGCACCGGCAGCACGATGTTGTCGGCGATGGGCTGCGGCTGGACGAGGCCGAGCGTCAGCCGGTCCTCCGAGACATAGGCGATGCCGGCGCGGATCGCGTCGCGGTTCGAGCGGAAGGCGGTCGCCTGTCCGTTGAGCCGGATCGTGCCGCGGTCGGGCCGCGTCATGCCGAAGAGGCTGAGGCCGAGTTCCGTCCGTCCGGCGCCGATCAGCCCGGTCAGCCCGACCACCTCGCCGGCATGGATGGTGAGGTCGATGTCCTCGTATTCGCCGTGCCGGGCAAGACCGGCGACTTCGAGCACCGGCCGGGCGTCCGACCGGTCGCGGCTGACGATCGCGCTGTCGAAGGTCCTGCCGGTCATCAGTTCGGTCAGGCGGGACTGGGTCATGTCGGCGGTGTCATAGACCCCGACCTTCCGACCGTCGCGAAGCACCGTGACCCGAGACGAGATCTTCAGCACCTCCGCCAGCCGGTGGCTGACGAAGACGACCGATACGCCGTCGGCGGAGAGCTTCGCCACGATGGCGAGCAGGCTCTCGGTCTCGGAATGGGTGAGCGACGCGGTGGGCTCGTCCATGAAGATGAGCCGCGCGTCGCCGACCAGCGTCCGGCAGATGGCGACGATCTGGCGCTCGGCGATCGACAGCGTGCTGAGCTGGGCGTCGAGGTCGAGCGTCACGCCGAGACGGGCGAGCACCCGCGTCGCCTTCTCCCGCATCGCCCGCCGCCGCACCAGCCGGGGCCGCGCGCCGAGGATGTCGCCAAAGGCGATGTTCTCGGCGACGGTCATTTGCGGAAACAGCGCGAGGTCCTGCCAGATGACGCTGATGCCGCGGGCGCGGGCGGTGACCGGCGTCACCCCGTCGACGTGGTTGCCGAAATAGTCCATCTCGGCGCCGGGGTCGGGCGTGTAGACGCCGGTGATGATCTTGATCAGCGTGCTCTTGCCGGAGCCGTTCTCGCCGGCGAGGCAGTGGACTTCCCCGGGCAGCACCTCGAGCGAGACGTCCTGCAGGGCGCGTACGCCGCCGAAGGACTTCGAGACATGCGCGAAGCGGAGCGCCGGCGTGGTCGCGCCCGCATCTGCCGCTGCTCTCGCCGCCTCGTTCACCCCCCGCTCCCCCGGCGCTTCCGCGTCGCCGCTATTCGAGATTCGTATGGTTGGCGCGCATCACCTTGGGATCGACGTCCACCAGCGCGCGCAGCTTCAGTATCATCACCTCGAACAGAACGAACAATGCCCCTTCGTAGAGCGAGCCCATCGGCAGGATCGAGGTTTTGGCGCCACGGTCGTCGGCCATGGTCTGGGCCGGCACGGTAAGGACGAAATCGGCAAATTCGGCGGCGCGGCCCTTCGGCTGCGCGGTGATGAGCAGCACCTTCGCGCCGGCCTTCTTCGCCACGCCGAGCAGCGCCAGGGCCGTGGAGATTTCGCCGGGCCCGCAGGTGACGACGAAAAGGTCGCCCTTGCCGATCGCCGGCGTCGTCATGTCGCCCTCCACGGCCACGCTTCGGCCGAGGTGGAAGAGCCGCATGGCGAAGCCCATGATCTGCAGTCGTTCGCGGCCGCCGCCGAAGACGACCACGGTCTTCGCCTTGGCGATCATCTTCACCGCCTTGTCGACGGCCTTGTCGTCGATCCTGTCGAAGACGCCGCCAAGCTCGGCGAGCGCGCCACTATAGAGATCCGTCATGCGGGTCGAGCTCCGGTGAACGTTGTGCGCTGCCGGCCGCGCTAGAGCGGCCCGCGCGCGTGTCGGCAATCCAGTGGGTAAAGTTGGCGGGCCGCGATCGCGGCCCGCCTTTGCGCGTCGGTCCTACAGGCCCATGTCGGCGAGGCCGTCGACCGTGTCCTTGTTGATCGGGATCAGCGCGTCGACGATGATGTTGGTGCCGTCGGGCTTCACCGCGCCGAGGCCCTCGATCGTCGTGCCGTCGGCGATCACGTCGCCGGCGACGAGCATGTTGCCAATGCGCACGAACACCTTGCCGGCTTCCATCGGGTTCCACATGAACCCGCCGTTGATCGCGCCATCCTTGACGAGCTGGCGTCCCTGGCCCGGAGAGAAGGGACCGAAGACGGCGATCTCGCCGACCTTGCGGGTCTCCTCGAGGGCGCGGCCGATGCCGATCGGGCCCTGGCTGCCGAAGGCGAGGAAGCCCTTGAGGTTCGGATTGGCGGCGATCAGGTCGAGGGCGGTCTTGCGGCTGTCGTCGACGCTCTCGGCGACGCCGTAGCGGTCACCCACCGCCGTCATCTCGGGGTACTTCTCCTTGAGATAGGCGATGGCGTAGTCCGCCCATTCGTTGTGGAGCGGCACGGTCAGCGAGCCGACATAGACGGCGTACTCGCCCTTGCCGCCCATGACCTGGGCGAGCATCTCGGCATGGGCTTCGCCGAAGCCCTTCGACGAGGCCATCTCGAAGTTCCAGTCGACGTTCTTCTGGGCCGGGGACTCGTGGGTCACCACCTTGATGCCCGCGGCCCGCGCCTTCTCGAGCACCGGCTCGATGGCGTTGGCGTCGTTCGGCACCACGCCGATGATGTCGACGCCCTTGGCGATCAGGTCCTCGATCGCGCGGACCTGCAGCGCCGGGTCGGCGCTGGTCGGGCCGATCATCACGGCATCGACGCCGAGCACTTCGCCTTCCGCGGTGATGCCGGCTTCCATGGCGTTGAACCACGGGATGCCGCCGATCTTCACGACGACGCCCATGGTGGGCTTGTCCTGGGCCGAGACGCCGCCGGCGAAGGCGACAGCGATAACGGCGGCACCGAGCAAGGGCGCCGCAAGACGCTTCAGCATTATAGTCCTCCCATCCATCGGCGCCACCAGCGGCGCCGCTCTTGTAATCGGTCTGCTTATCGACTGCACATTCGATTGTGCAGGTCGATTCACGTATGCGACCGTGCCCTCATTCCGGCCAGTTTCCTCCCGCCGGATCCGCGTCCCATGCGGGACTGGACTGAGGTGCACAATCGATGTAGCAATTTTGACCGACAAATCCCGCACCTGTCAAGGGATGCGACAATCGGTGCGGCACCAGGTTCTCCGGCGAGATGACAAAGAAGCGCGACACGGCCGGCAAGACCACGATCTACGACCTCGCCCGGTCGACCGGCGCTTCGCCCTCGACGGTGAGCGCCGCGCTCTCCGGCACCTGGCGCAGCCGCCGCATCAAGGAGAGCACCGCGCTCGAGATCCAGCGCCTCGCCGAGGAGCAGGGCTACACCACCAACCTCCAGGCCCGGGGGTTGCGCAAGGCCCGGTCGGGCCTCATCGGCATGGTCGTCCCGGCGCATTTCACCCGGTTCTTCTCGTCGATGTCGCAGATCTTCGAGGATCATGTTCGCGCCCGCGGCATGTGCCCGGTGGTGGTGAGCACGCTCCGCGACCCCGCCGAGGAACGCCGCACCGTCGAGACGCTGATCTCCTACGCGATCGACTCGCTGTTCATCGTCGGCGCCACCGACCCCGACGCGCTCTCCGACATCTGCGCCGCGGTCAACCTCAAGCACGTCAATGTCGACCTGCCGGGCACCAAGGCGCCCTCGGTCATCACCAACAACTACAGCGGCGCCCGCCAGCTTACCCGCGAGATCCTGAAGTCGATGCCGCGGTCGGGCGATCCGCTCCGCGGCAAGGTCTATTTCATCGGCGGCGCGCAGTGGGACTTCGCCACCGCGGAGCGCATCCGCGCCTTCCGGGACGTGGTGGCCGAGGAGCGCGGCGAGAGCGCGGACGGCCTCATCTTCGCGCAGAGCTACGATCCGGATGTCTCCGCGGGCGATCTTCGCGATCTTTGCGAGCGGATCGGCGGCCTGCCGGCGGGCCTCTTCATCAACTCCGCCTTTGTCTTCGAGGGCGTGCTCAAATATTTCGCGACCTTGCCGCCGGAGGCCTTCAACAACATCGTCATCGGCTGCTACGACTACGATCCGCTTGCCTCGTTCCTCCATTTCCCGGTCATCATGGTGCGGCAGAGTGTGGACCAGCTCATCGCCGAGGCGTTCCGGCTCATCGAGAGCGATGTCGCCGGCGCGCCCTGCCTGCAGATCGAGCCGGAGCTGATCCGCCCGCGTACCTTCTCGTCGAGCCCCAACGAGACGTTCCATCACAGGATCCCGAACTGACCGCGGCCCGAAGGCGGTCGTCGCAAGGACAAAGACATCAACAGAGGCCGGCAACCGGCCGCCGTTCCAAAGGGAGGAAGAGACGATGAAGAAGATCCTCAACGACCCCGCCAGCTACGTCGACGAGATGCTCGACGGCATGGTCGCGGCGCATCCCGACATCTACGCCCGGCCGGAGCCGCGCGTCATCGCCCGCGCCGGCGGGTCGACGCCCGGCAAGGTCGGCATCGTCACCGGCGGCGGCTCGGGCCACCTGCCGGTCTTCACCGGCTATGTCGGCAAGGGCCTGCTCGACGCCTGCGCCATCGGCAACGTCTTCGCCTCGCCTTCGGCCGAGCAGATGGCCGATTCGATGCGCATCGCCCATGCCGGCGCCGGCGTGCTCCGCCTCTACGGCAACTACGGCGGCGACGTGATGAACTTCGACATGGCCGGCGAGACGGTCGAGATGGAGAACGACATCCGCTCGACCACCGTGCTCCTCGCCGATGATGTCGCCTCCGCCCCGCCGGCCGAGGCCAAGAAGCGCCGCGGCGTCGCCGGCATGGTCTATGCGTTCAAGGTCGCCGGCGCGCGCGCCGAGGAGATGGCCGACCTCGACGCCGTCACGGCAATCGCGCAAAAGGCCGCCGACGCCTGCCGCTCGATCGGCATGGCACTCACCCCCTGCACCGTGCCGCAGGCCGGCAAGCCCACCTTCCAGATCGGCGAGGACGAGATGGAGATGGGCATGGGCATCCACGGCGAGCCCGGCATCTGGCGCGACAAGCTCCGCCCCGCCGACGCGATCACCGACGAGATGCTCGACCGGCTCCTCGCCGACATGCCCCTCAAGAAGGGCGAGCGCGCCTCGATCCTGGTCAATTCCCTCGGCGCCACCCCGCCCGAGGAGCTCTACATCATGTACCGCCGCGCCCGCGCCCGGCTTGGCGACCTCGGCGTCGAGATCGTGATGCCGCTCGTCGGCCGCTACGCCACCTCGATGGAGATGACCGGCGCGACCGTCACCCTCTGCAAGCTCGACGGCGAACTGGAGCGCCTCCTCAAGGCGCCGTGCCACTGCGCGTTCTGGACGGTGGGGTAGGGCGGCGATGGGCCTCACCACCAGCGACCTCAAGGCCGCCGCGTCGCGCCTTGCCGCTGCGGCCGACGCCGCCCAGGCCGAGCTCAACGCCCTCGACGGCCAGCTCGGCGACGGCGACCTCGGCATCACCGTGGCCACCGGCTGGAAGGAAGTCGCGAACGAGGCCCTGCCCGACGATGTCGGCATGGCCTTCCTCGCCGCCTCGAAGGCCTTCCAGCGCGTCTCGTCCTCGTCCTACGGCACCCTCACCGCCACCGCCCTGATGGCGGCGGCGAAGAAGACGAAGGGCCGCGCCGACATCCCCTGGTCCGAGCTGCCGGCGCTGGTCGCCGCCGCCCGCGACGCGATGATGGAGCGCGGCAAGGGCGCGCTCGGCGACAAGAGCGTCCTCGACATCCTCGACGCCGTCGCCAAGTCCATCGACGGCCTGGACGACCCGCGCGCCATGGCCGCAGCCGCGAACGTCGCCGCCATCACCGCCATGGCCGAGTTCCGCACCAAACCGAACCGCCTCGGCCGCGCCCGCATGTTCGCCGAAAAATCCGTCGGCATGGACGACCCCGGCATGCGCGCCTTCGCCCTGCTCCTCGCCGGCCTCGCGCCGGCGTAGGAGCGCCGCCTCACGTGTCCGCGGTGATCCGTATGTAGATCGCGGTCACCACGAGGATGATCAGCCCGAACAGCACGCCCCGGAGCCCCTCCGGCATCTGCAGGATGGTGAGGAGCGTGGTGAGCACGGTCAGGATCAGCGCGCCGACGATGGTGCCGGGGTAGCCGCCCCGGCCGCCGAAGATCGAGGTGCCGCCGATCACCGCCGCCGCCACCGAGGGCAGCATCAGGGGTTCGGCCAGCGACAGCGACGGCGCCTTGATCAGCCCGACATAAAGGAGCCCCGCGATCGCCGCGAGGAAGCCCGAGAAGACATAGACCCCGATGATCACCTGCCAGTAGCGCACGCCCGCGATCCGCGTCGCCCGCTCGTTGTCGCCGACAGCGTAGAGCAGGCGGCCGAAGCCCGTGCCGCGCAGGATCCAGATGATCAGCACCGCGACCGGCACGAACAGCAGAAGCGCGTTGGGCACGCCCCCGCTGAGGCCGGTGCCGAGCCAGGCGAGGAAGTCCGGCACCTCGGAGCCGCTGGCGATCACGGTCCGCTGGTAGACCTGGAGCGCGCCGATGCCGATCAGCCCGGTGCCGAGCGTCATGATCAGCGGGTGGACCCGGAAGATGCCGGCGCCGACGCCGTTGGCGAGGCCGATGAGCAGCCCCGGCAGGATCGCGATCAGCATCGCGATCCACGGTCCGTGCACCGGCGTCTGCGTGGCGACGATGAACGCCGCCATGGTGGCCGAGGTCGAGACCGAGAGGTCGATGCCGCCGGTCAGCATGGTCATGGTCTGGCAGCCGGCGAGGATCGCGAGCGGGATGGCGAACTTCACCGTGTTCGCGATCCAGCGCTCGTTGACGATGCCGGGGCGGAGCAGTTCGAGCGCCACCACGAGCAGCGCGAAGAGCACGATCAGCGGCACGATCGGGTAGTCGGCCATGAAGCGGCGGAAGCGCCGGCCGAACGAGGGTGGCGCGGTGTCGGCAGCGGCAGCGCTCATGACGAGCGCCTCCGGAGCGCGACCAGCGCGCCGAGCATGACGACGATGACCATGATCGTGCCCTCGATGATCGTGGTGACGTTGGGGTCGACCGCCAGGAAGGTGAGGTCGGTCCGCACCAGGCGGAGGATGAAGACGGCGACGATCGGGCCGACGATGCCGCCGACGCCGCCGGTCAGCGCGACGCCGCCGAGGACGACGGCGGCGACGCTGGCGAGGAGGTACGGCCCGGGTATCGGCGCGCCGATGCCGGTGCTCATGGTCAGGATCAGCCCGCCCATCGCCGCGAACAGGCCGGCGATGGCGTAGGCGGCGATGCGAGTGCGCCCGACGGCGACGCCGCTCCGGAAGGCGGCGAGGTTGTCGCTGCCGATCGCGTAGATCGAAAGCCCGAGCTTCGAGCGGTAGAGCGGCACGAACACCGCGGCGAGGCAGGCGACGAGCAGTACCAGCGAGCGCGGGACCCATTGCGTGATCTCGGCCGGGACGCCGGGGATCGATATCGGGCCGACGATCAGCCCCTTGAGCCAGTCGGCGGCCGCGCCCCCGGGAGACTGGAGCACCAGCAGGGCCGCGCCCTGCCAGACGAAGAGCATCGCCAGCGTCACGACGATGTCGGGAACGCGGGTGATCACGATCAGCGCGCCGTTGATCGCCCCGAGCGCCAGGCCGAGGAGGAGCGTGAGCGCGACGGCGACGATGGCGAATTCCGGGCTCGCGCCGTCCATCAGCACCGCTGCGGTGACGCTGGTGAGGGCCATCATCGAGGCGATGGAGAGGTCGATGCCGCCGGCGATCACCACCACCGTCTGCGCCGCCACGGCGAAGGCGAAGGGGAGGGCGGCGCTCACCAGCGCGGCGATTCCCGCCGGGCCGTAGTTCGGCTGGATCACCCGTGTCAGGACGAGCAGCAGCCCGAAGATCACGAACAGGCCGATGACCCAGGCGTTGCGTCGGACGAAGCGGATCATGTGGATGCGCCCGGCGAAGTCGCGGCCTGCACCTGGGCGGCGGGCATCGGCGCCCCGCGCGGCAGGCCGTAGGCGGCGCGCATCAGCGTCGGCTCGTCGGCCTCGGCCGCCGGGATCGTGTCGACCACCCGCCCGCCGAAGATGACGACGGCGCGGTCGCAGACGAACTGCACCTCTTCGAGCTCCGAGGTGTAGAGCAGCACCGAGGCGCCGTGGGCGGCCAGTTCGCGCAGCAGCCGGTAGATCTCGCGCTTGGTGCCGACATCGATGCCGCGCGTCGGGTCGAAGCAGAGCACGGTGCGGGCGCCGGTGGCGATCCAGCGCGCGATCGTCACTTTCTGCTGGTTGCCGCCGGAGAGGCGCTGGACTTCGGCCTGGGCGCGGGTGTCGATCTGGAGCCGCCTGATCGCCTCGTCGACCCGTTCCTTCTCCATCCGGCGCTTGAGCGGTCCCCAGTTGCCGATCCGCGCGCTGAAGGGGAGCGCGATGTTCTCGCGCACCGACCGCTGCATGCAGAGGCCTTCGGTGCGGTTGCCGGGCACCAGCACGACGCCGACGGCGATCGCGTCGGCGGGATGATGGAAGCGAATGTCGTTGCCGTCGACCTCGATTCCGCCGGCGCTCGGCCGGATCGAGCCGGACAGCACCCCGAACAGCTCGTCCTGGCCCTGGCCCTCCAGCGCGGCGAGGCCGAGCACTTCGCCGGGGCGGAGGTCGAAGGATACGTCGTGGAGCTTGGTGCCGACGCGCAGGTTGCGGGCCCGAAGCCGCGGCGCCTCGGTCGGCGATGGTGTCGCATCCTTGCCGAGTTCCGCCGCCCGGACGCGTTCGGCCTTGACGGTCTTCGCGCCCAGCATCAGCTCGACGATCTTCTCCTCGGCGCCCGGCGCCATGTCGACGACGCCGACGGTATGGCCGTCGCGGAGCACCGTGGCGCGGTCGCACAGCGCCGAGATTTCGAGAAGCCGGTGCGAGATGAAGATCACCGAGCGGCCGCTCTCGGTCTGCTTCCGGACGACATCGAGCACCCGCTCCGCGAGGTTGGCCGGCAGCGCCGCGGTCATCTCGTCGAGGAGGAGGAGATCCGGTTCGATCGCCAGCGCACGGGCGAGGTCGAGCACGCGGAGCACCGCGAGCGGAAGGTTGCGGGCGGTCTCGTAGAGGTCGAGGTCGGGCACCCCGAGCTCCTTGACCCAGTTCCGGAACGGCTCGATCGGCGTGTCGGTCAGGCGAAGGTTCGCCGCGACATCGAGATCGGGGATCAGCGCCGGCTCCTGGTACACCGACACCAGACCGGCGCGCCGCGCCTCGGCCGGCGAATGGATGTCGCTCGGCGCGCCGCGGATCAGGATGCGCCCGGCGGTCGGCCGGATAGCGCCGGTGAGGATCTTGACCAGCGTCGACTTGCCGGCGCCGTTCGCCCCCATCAGCGCATGGACCTCGCCGCGCTTGACCGACAGCGATGCGTCCCGCAGCGCCCGCACCGCGCCGTAGTTCTTGGTGACGCCGCTCGCTTCGAGGATGAGGGTGTCGTTCTCGGTCACTGGCTGCTGGTTCCTTGCGCTGAAATGCGCTGCAGGTCGTTAGCGCGAGCCGAGCCAGCGTGATCGCCGTCACGCAGGGAGTCCGGAGGTCCACTCAGTCCGGTCACGGGGTGCAGGTCACCGGCACGGCGGTCCCAGGCCAGGCGATCGTGCAGAGCGCCCCCTCTCCCGTTGGGAGAGGATACGGAGCCTTGCCCGCCAATCGGCGGGCTTAGGCGAAGTTGGTGAGCATCTGTATTTGGTGTCAAGGTGCGACGGGGGCATTTGGTTGCCATGTTCGATCTTTGGCGATGAGGGTATTTGCGAGGATGAGCATCTTCCTGGCGACGGCGATGAAGGC
>JALHRF010000173.1 GCA_022841545.1 Bauldia sp.
ACGCCGACAGCATCGCGGCGGGCGTCACCGGCAAAGCCGTGACACCCTACTTGCTCGACGCGGTGCTGAAGCGAACCGGCGGCCGGAGCCTCGTCACCAACATCGCCCTGATCAGGAACAACGCCCGCCTCGCTGCCGAAATTGCGGTTGCTCTCGCCTCGCCGGGCTGACGATCGGGGAGGGGGCCAGCCTGGGAGTACGGTACGGCCGACGATCTGGAGATCGAAGTCGTTGGCGTGGAGCGATGACACGCCTTTCAGCTTGATATCCATGTCGGGCCGCTTGCCGCCATAAGCATCAAGCTGGGCAAACGCGTTGTCGCCCCTGGTTTCATAGCGCACCTCGCCCTTCTTCCCGGTGAAGACGGCCTCGCCGATGAAGCCGCGCTTCCGGTCGTCGCTCTTCAAGTCGATGCGGCTGAGGTCGATCTTGAGGCTTGGCGCATCGCCACGCTCACCGAGAGAATCATTGAGTCTTGGCAACGGTGAACGAGATTCGTTGAGCCGCAGTCGGTGCTCGAGCCATCCCTGACCTCGTTTCCGCTCATGAAGCGCCGGAGACCAGCGCATTTCGTGTCGCTTCGTCGGCCGGATAGAAAGACTCGATCGCGATCTCGGCAAGCGTCACATCGACGGGCGTTCCGAACACCGTCGTCGTCGTGAACAACGAGAGCTGGCCCTGGGGCAGGTTGAGCCGAAGCGGCACAAAGACGTCGGCGTAGCCCAAGTCAGGTGGCGAACTGCCCGGAGGAAAAGTCTCGCCAGGATAGGCATCGAGTTCGGCGAGCAAAGCGCCCAGCACCGGATCGGCGGTCGCCCGTATCTGCCGCCGCAGCCGGTCGAGCAAGTGATGCCGCCACTCGCCCAGATTGGCGATCGCTGGTGCGAGCCCTCGGGGATGCAGCGTCAGCCGGAGCACGTTGAGCGGCGGCGCGAGCAGCGCCGGCTCCGAAACGAGCGCAAGGAACGTCCGGGCCGGGTCGTTCGCCGACAGCATCGTCCAGTGCCGGTCGATCGCGAGCGCCGGAAACGGCGCGTGTCCCTTGAGCAGGAGTTCTATCGCCGCCCTCGCCGGCGCCAGCGACCTGTCGTCGAGATCGCGCGCGGGATAGAGCGGCGCGTAGCCGGCGGCGACCAGCATCGCATTGCGGTCGCGGAGCGGCACGTCGAGCACCTCGGCGAGCCGCACCACCATGTCCCGGCTCGGGACCGAGCGGCCCGTTTCGATGAAGCTCAGATGCTTCTGCGAGATTTCGGCATCGAGGGCGAAATCGAGCTGGCTCATCCGCCGGCGTTGCCGCCACGCCCGGAGTTGAGCCCCGAACAGGTTTCGCTGCTGGTGTGGTTCCGTCATGGCCTGCCTCACCGCTTCAAGGTCGGGAATCACCCCGCTATTACCTCGGCCTTAATCGACGCGGCCAACGCGATCGATACATGGAGGGCTCCTTTCAACCAAGGAGCCCAAGCATGCTTCGCACCACGCCACCATCAAACCTGCTTCGCGCCGCCCTCGTCGCCGACGCCGTCGCCAGCGGCGGCATGGGAGTTCTTCTCGTCGTTGGGGCAGGTCCGCTCGCCCCGCTGCTGGGGCTTCCCGAGCCGCTCCTGTTCTTTGCGGGAATCGCGCTGGTTCCGTTTGCGGCGCTCGTCGCATGGGCCGGGGCCTCCGCCCCACCGGTCAGAGGCGCCGTACATGCCATCGCATTCGTCAATTTGGCTTGGGTGGCCGCGAGCATCGGCGTTCTCATCGCCCTGCCAACACCCCCGACCTTCCCCGGCTACACCTTCATGCTGGTCCAGGCGCTCGCCGTGCTCCTCCTTGCGGCGACCCAATCGGTCGCCGTGCGCCGGTGCGGCCATACGTCCGCGCAGGCCTGACACGGCATGGCTGTCGAATCCGGGTGGCGCCGTTCGTCATAGCGACGACAGCATCTCCGAAGCCTCGGCGGGGGGCGATGTCCGGTGACGACCAAAGGAGTTCCTCGGATGAACAGACGCGTTGTCGTCGTTGGCGGTCGCGGCAAGACCGGCCGGCGTGTCCTTGAGCGGCTGCTTGCGCGGGGCGTCGACACCTACGCCGTCTCCCGCTCGAGCGAGCCCGGCTTCGACTGGCTCGACCGGTCGACCTGGCCGCACGCGCTGCATGGTGCGACGGCGGCATATGTCGCCTACCAGCCCGACCTGGCGCTGCCGCGCGCTGCCGACGATATCGGTGCATTCGCCCATGTCGCGGCGGAGATGGGAGTCGAACACCTCGTCCTGCTCTCCGGCCGCGGCGAGGAGGGCGCAGTCCGAAGCGAGGAACGCCTCCGCCGCGCACCGCTCGACCACACGATTCTCCGCGCCTCTTGGTTCGCGCAGAATTTCAGCGAGGGCGCGTTCCTCGGGGGCATCATTGCCGGCGACCTGGCGCTTCCGGCCGGCGACATCCGCGAGCCGTTCGTGAGCGTCGACGACATTGCCGATGCCGCTGTCGAGGCGCTTTGCGACCCGGCCCACATCGGCCGCACCTACGAGATCACCGGCCCCCGTTCGCTCCGCTTCGCCGACGCCGTCGCCGAAATCGCCGCGGCAAGCGGCCGGGAGATCCGCTATCGCGCCGTGCCGGCGGCGGACCTTCTTTCCGACCTCCGCCGGTCGGATGCTCCAAACGATGTCCTCTGGCTGATGGAGGACCTGTTCAGCCGTGGCCGCAACGGCCGCAACGAGAGAGTCGCCGGCGACGCCGAGCGCATCCTCGGCCGCAAGCCGGTCGACTTCGCCGACTATGCGCGGCGCGCGGGACAGGAAGGCATGTGGGCCTGAGAAATCGCTTCGTACCCGTCGATTCCGCAAGCGCCCGACCGTCGTCTCGGTGAAGGCGCAGATGGCGGCGCAAAAAACAAGGAGTACCGAGATGCGCAAGATCATGGCGGCGACGTTCGTCACCCTCGACGGGGTCATGCAGGCCCCGGGCGGGCCTGAAGAGGATCCGAGCGGCGGGTTCAAGTTCGGCGGCTGGCTGGCCGGGCTGGAGGACGAGGGGATAGGGCCGCCGCTCGATGATCTGTTCCGCCGGCCCTTCGATCTGCTCCTCGGGCGGCGCACCTACGACATCTTCGCCGCCTACTGGCCGTTCTTCCCCACCGACCCGGCGATGCCCGGCTACGAACCGGGTACCGCCGAGATCGCACTGGCCTTCAACCGCGTCACCAAGTACGTGGCGACGCATCGCCCCGACAGCCTCGACTGGAAGAACAGCACGTGGCTCGGCAAGGATCCCCTCGCCACGCTCCGGGACCTGAGACAGAGCGACGGGCCGATGCTCCTCATCCAGGGCAGCAGCGTGCTGATCCACACGCTTTTGACGCACGATCTGATCGACGAGATCCGGTTGATCATCGCCCCACTGGTGCTGGGCAAGGGCAAGCGGCTGTTCGACGACGGCTCGTTGCCGCGATCGCTGAAGCTCGCCAAATCCGGCGCGACGCCGCGCGGCACGCTGCTCGCAAACTACGAGCGGGACGGCGTAGTGAAAGTTGGCAGCTTCGGCGCGGACTCGCCATCGGCAGAGGAACTGAGACGCCGATCCGAGATACGGGAGTGATTGGGCGCTGCCGTTTCAGGGTCCCGCCCAGGAGACGTGAAGACCCCGGGGCTTCCCGAAAGGAGTGCCTTGCCGAACGCGCGTGGACCGTGGAGACTCCGGCTTGTCGATCAACCGGAGACATCCGATGGCAACCGTCAGTCAAAACCGCGGCGCGAGGATCGATTTCACTGCCCTCGACAATGTTTGGACAATCGACGCCGACGTGTCGGTCTTCGTCCAGGCAGACGTTGCCGTGGTCAGCGTGATCGCCGGAAGCCGGTTCACGAACAATGGCGTGGTCTTTGCCGCATTCAATCTCAACAACGGCAACGGCGCCCTCAGCTTCCTCGGAAACGGCGCGGTCATTGACAATAGCGCCGGCGCCTCGATCACGGGCTTCGATGGCGGCATCACCGTCGGCGGCAACGGGGCGGAGATCGACAATGGCGGATCGGTCACCGGGGCCCGGGAATTCGGCGTGCTGTTCGGTAGCGGTTCCAGAAACGTGGTCCTCGACAATTCGGGGAATATCTATGGAGCCGAGAGCGGGGTCTGGGTGCTCAACAGTGTCGATGGCGGAACGATCGACAATTCCGGCGTCATCCGGTCCGGCAACAAGGGAATCAGCCTCAGCCTCAACACCGGCGTCGTGACCACGATCACCAACGACGAAGGCGGCGTGATCCGCGGCAAGGAAAAGGCCATTGAAGTGAATTTCGGCGCCATCTCGCTGCTCAACGAGGGCGAGATCAGAGGGCTGGTCCATGGCAACATCCAGAGCGGCAATGATCGCGTCGAGAACCGCGGGTCGATCGTCGGTGAGGTCCGTCTCGGCGCCGGAGACGACACCTTCGTCTTTGCCGGCGGCAGCCAGGGTGACGTGTCGGGGGGCCCCGGTGCAGATGCGTTCGTGTTCATGCGGAAGTTCGCGCCAAAGAAGGCGGGGGTCCCCACCATCGTCGACTTCACGCCGGGCGAGGACACGATCGGCTTGTCGAAGGCGCTGTTCAAGGGCATCGGGAAGGCGGGACCGCTGAAGGAGAAGGCCTTTGCTTTCGGCGGCATGGCCAAGGATGCGAATGACCGTATCCTCTACGACAGCTCAACCGGCGAGTGCCGCTTCGACAGGGATGGCAAGGGCGGAGCGAAGGCCAAGATATTCGCCGTCCTTGACGGCAATCCCGACATCGACGTCGGCGATTTCCTCGTCCTGGCCTAGCGGTCCGACTCCGACATTCGCTACCCTTTGCATCCGGGCTCAGAGCGAATGTCGGAGACCTAAGGACCACTAGCAACTGTATGTTTCTCGTGGAGCTTTTTGAATTTGACATTTGAGCGGCCCGAAACCCGACTGGGACTCAAATGTCAAATTCGCTCCACTAGCCCCGCGCCGACGAACGGAACCCTACCGTCCCAGCGTCTCCTTGACGGCGATGGCGAGCTGCTTGAGCGAGAAAGGCTTGGGCAGGAAGTGGAAGGCCTCGCCCTCGGGGAGGTTCTTCTTGAAGGCCTCCTCGGCATAGCCCGAAATAAAGATGATCTTGAGCTCGGGCCGCGTCTTGCGGAGTTCGCGCAACAGCGACGGCCCGTCAAGCTCGGGCATCACCACGTCGGAGACGACGAGGTCGATCTTGCCGCCCGCCTCGTCCATCACTTCCAGCGCCTCGATGCCCGAGGACGCCTCGTAGACCTTGTAGCCGCGCGAGGCCAGCGCCCGCGCCGCGAAGCTCCGCACCGCCTCCTCGTCCTCGACCAGGAGGATCGTGGCGCTGCCGGTGAGGTCGGAGATCTTCGGCTCCTCGACGACCACCGCCGCCTTCTCCCCTTCCGGCGCGACGTAGCGGGGAATGAAGATGCGGAAGACCGTGCCCTTCCCCATCGTCGAATCGAAGTAGATGAAGGCTTCCGTCTGCTTGACGATGCCGTAGACGGTCGAGAGGCCGAGGCCGGTCCCTTTCCCGACTTCCTTGGTCGAGAAGAAGGGCTCGAAGATCCGCCCCTGCACCTCCGGCGGGATGCCCGAGCCGGTGTCCTCGATTTCGAGGAGCACATAATCGGCCGCCGGCAGCGGCCGGTATGGGTAACCCGACACGTCGGCCGCGGTCAGGTTGCGGGTTCGGATCGTCATCGTCCCGCCGTTCGGCATGGCGTCGCGGGCGTTGACGGCCAGGTTGACGATCACCTGTTCGAACTGGTTGAGGTCGGCTTTGATCGGCCAGAGGTCCGACCCCGGAACCACCTCGAGCCTGACGTTCTCGCCGAGGAGACGCCCGAGCAGCGCCGAAAGGTCGGAAATCAGGTCGCCGAGCTGGAGCACCTGGGGACGGAGCGTCTGGCGGCGCGAGAAGGCAAGCAGTTGACGCACCAGGCCCGCAGCGCGGTTGGCGTTCTGCTTGATGTTCATGATGTCCTGGAAGGAGGGATCGCTCGGCCGGTGGTTGGCGAGGAGAAGGTCCGAAAAGCCGATGATCGCCGTGAGCAGGTTGTTGAAGTCGTGGGCGATGCCGCCGGCGAGCCGCCCGACCGTTTCCAGCTTGTGGCGCTGCGAGAGCTGCTGTTCCAGAACGCGCTGGTCGGTGATCTCGATCGCGTTGACGATCACGGCGTCCCGGCCGTCGGCGCTGTCCTCCACCGCATTGACGTAGAAGCGCGCGCTCCGCTCCCCCTCGCCGATGATGGCGACATCGATCGGCGGGATCGCGCCAGGTCGCCTGACGGCTGATTCGATTGCCGCGGCGATGGTCTCCCGGTCCGCTTCCACAACCAGATCGACAAGCCGCCGCCGTCCCGTCCAGCCGGCGAATGCGCCCTTGAACAGGCGAAGAAAGGCGGCATTGGTGCGGCCGATCGTGCCGTTTCGGTCGACGGCGGCGATAGCGATCGGAGTATTGTTGAAGAAGCGGGTGAACCGGACTTCGGCGGCGCGAAGCGCCTCGGAGCCCTCCTCGCCCGGGCTTCGATTAAGCACAATGGTTCGGGTCGCGCTGGGGCCGCCACCGGCCGCGGCAGGGACGCGGTGGAGAAGCCGGACCGGCAGGCTCTGCCCGTTCCGCGTCACGAGGTCGAGGTCGATCGTCTCGGTACGATCGTGGCCGAGGCCGGCAACCACCCCGGTCAGCAAGGCCAGGCTCTCGCCACGGACCAGGTCGCGAAGCGTCAGCGATCCCGTCTCGAAGTGCGCGAGGTCGATGCCGAGCCACTCTGCGAGCGTGGCGTTGAGGTATACGATGCGCCCATCCGGCTCGGCGGAAAAGAACCCTGCGGGTGCGTGGTCGAGGTAATCGATGGCATGCTGCAGTTCCTGGAACACCGACTCCTGCTGCGCCCGTTCGCCGGTCACGTCTGCGACGGTCCAGGCCGCGGCCGCACGCGCACCGCTCGCGGTCGCTACGGGTCTCGCCCTGATCCTGTACCAGCGGGCCCCGCTCCCCCGCGCTCCCGCAAGCGGCTGCGGCAGGCGGACTTCCTCTTCGGCGGCCCTGCCGTCGCGCACCGCCTGCGCAACCCGGTAAATCGCTTCGGCGGCCTTGGCGTCGCTGGCGAAGAGCCGCTCGACGGCGCGGACTTCTCCATCGCTGCCCGCCCCCGTCAGCTGGGCATAGGCATGATTGGCGTAGAGAATGTGCCCGGCGCCATCGGCGAGCATCACACCCTCGGCGAGGGTGTCCAGATAGCTGCGGGCCACGTCGACCCCCGGCCTGCGTCCGCCGATGCGGATCAGACCGAGCGCGAGCAGCAGGAGCATCGCCACGCCGACGATCGCAAGCAGGGCGAGGAGGCCGAGCATCAGCGGCTCCATGCCGTCGCCCTCGACAAGGACGAAGCCGATCGCCACACCGACCAGGCCGAAGGCAAGGATGATCAGGCGCCCGGCGCCACTGATGCGGTCTGGCCCGGCGCTGGCCAAGTCGAGCCGTGGGGCTTCGTCGACCCGCTCGTTCATTCCCGCACTTCGTCTCCCATAGTGGCGGCCCTGATCCCTCCGGCATTGCTGGTCCGTGCGGGGCAGGCCGCCGGCGGGCCGCTGTTCAGCCCATTCCGGGCTCCGTCACGATCTCGCGAGAAGGATGGAAGCGATGCGCGCGGCTCCTTCTCCGCCGCCCCGGTTCGCGGACGTGCCGCGTCCATGCTCGCATTCCGCCCTTGCATTCGAAAGGCTTCGCTCGAAAACTGTGATTGCCCGACGATTCGCCACCGACGAATGTGCCGATCATGGCCCTATTGAGCAAGGTCGATGATGGTCGGCGGCGTCAGGAGACGCCTGAATGCAGGACATGCTAGTCCCCATCTTCGGCGAGAACGGTGCGATCATTCTTCAGTACGTCATCACACTCGCGGTCATACTGGCGCTGATCGCCATGATTATCTGGTCCGTCCGGCGCTACGGCCGCGGCACAGTAGGGCCGACCGCGCGCGGCAGGCTTCCCCGCCTCGCCGTCGTCGATGCCCTTGCCATAGACAACAAGCGCCGCCTTGTGCTCGTCCGGCGCGACAACGTCGAGCACCTTGTCCTGGTCGGCGGTCCCACGGACCTGGTCGTGGAACCGTCAATCGTCCGGCAGCGCGTGGCGCAACGGCCGGGACAGCCCACGCCGGCGGGTCGCACGACCCAGACGCCCACGGCAGCGCCCCAGCCACCCCCGCCGCCGCCCGCCCCCTCGGCGCAATCGACCGTGCAGGCGGCGCCACGCGTCCTTCCCAACCGAGCGCCTCCCGCCGAGCCCGACTCGGGAGAGACCACGGTCCGCTTCCCTCCGCGGCGCAACCCGGTCCGCGCGACCGAGCGATTTGTCGCGCCGCGTCGCGAATCGACGCGAACCGGGATGGCCGCTTCGGCCCTGGCTGAGACCGAGCCGATGGCGGAGCGCGCTGTCGGAAGGCGGCCAGCACCGCCTGTGCTGGTCGAGAAGGAGCCGGAGGCGTTCCGTGCCCGATCCGCCGAGGATGAACTACCGGACGAACCGGTGCCCGGATATCCTCTGGAGGTGCCGAACGACCGGGAGACCGTGAGCGTGTTCGCGCCGTCTCCGGCCGTAGAGTCTCGCCCGACGACCGTGCCCGAGGCGGAGACCGCACGCGAAACCAATGGCCTGGGAGACCTTCTCGACGATCCTTCCTCGCCGCCGACCGTCGAGGCCGAACCTCCGGAAGCCGCCGCGCGACCCGCCGAAGTGAGTGAGCTCGAGAGGGAAATGGCGCGACTCCTCGACGAGATCTCCACCAGTCGGCGCGATTGAAAACCGCAGAAGCGGCGTGCCTTCATGACGCCGCATTCGGCATCGCATCACCCTCATCAAATCGTCACCGTATCGCGGCTATGCGGTTATTGTCCCAGCCGATTCGCGTCGCTATATTCCGCGCCGCGAAGAGCCGAGTCAGAGGGTCGTCCATGCCGCGTACCGCCTCCCAGATCACTATTCGCGAATACCGACCGACCGACTCCGAACCCTTCATGAGCGAACGGCAGCGCGACTATTTCCGCGACAAGCTGATCGCCTGGAAGGAAGAGATCCTGAAGGAAGCACGCGAGACGCTCCAGCACCTCCAGGACGAGAGTCAGAACCATCCCGATTTCGCCGATCGCGCCTCATCCGAGACCGACCGCGCAATCGAACTCCGCGCCCGCGACCGTCAGCGCAAGCTGATCTCCAAGATCGATGCCGCCCTCCAGCGTATCGAAGACGGCACCTATGGCTACTGCGAGGAGACCGGCGAGCCGATCAGCCTCAAGCGTCTTGATGCCCGGCCGATCGCGACGCTTTCGATCGAGGCTCAGGAACGCCACGAACGCCGCGAGCGCGTCTATCGCGACGACTGACGCCTGCCGTCAACACGCCAAAATGTCGGCGGTTCGACTTGCCACGCCTTGGCCTTTGTTCCATGTAACCGGTCCGGAGGGGTGGCAGGTTCGTGCCGTGGAGCGAGATGCTTCGGGGCGATGTCTGACACGAGAAGGAGCCACGGAATGAAGCTTGTGATCTCTGCGATCGCTCTTGCGGGCGCCCTTGCGATGGGAACCGTCAGTGCCTCGGCGCAGGTCGATCCCTACTGCGACCAGTATGCCCGCGACTATGCGAAGTCCAGAGCCGGCGGCGCCGCAGTGGGCGGCGCGGTGGTCGGCGGCATCGGTGGCGCGCTGATCGGCAACGTCCTCGGCGGCAAGAACGCGATGCTCCCCGGTGCGGCGGTCGGCGCCCTCGGCGGCGGCGTCGTCGGCGGGTCGGCGTGGAAGAAGCAGTACAACGCAGCCTACGTCGATTGCATGACCTCGCGGCGTCCGGTGGCAGTTGCCCCGGCGCCACAGGCGGTCTATCTGCCGCCGGTCGGGTCGAGGGAATGGAAGAACATGTGCGGCCAGAAGTACAAGTCCTTCAACCGGGATACCGGGTATTTCCTCGGCTTCGACGGCCAGTATCATCTCTGCCAGCTTCCGTAGCCGGTTAGTCAGCGTCTGGAACGCATCCGCGGGACCACTCGCGGATGCGTTCTTCGATTCAGGGCGGATCGGAGTGTCGCGCGGGGCCGATTCCGGCTAGAGATTCCTCAGGGTCTGGGATCGATTCGGAATGCCGCGGCTATTGCTCCTTCGCCATGCGAAGTCGTCCTGGGGCGATCCGGGTCTCGCGGACATCGACCGGCCGCTTTCCCCGCGCGGCCGCCGGAATGCGGCGACGATGGCCAAGGCGATCGCTGCCGAGGGCCTGGTCCCCGACCGCATCCTTTGCTCGCCGTCGCGCCGGACCCGCGAAACACTGGCCGCCCTCCTTCCCTATCTGGCCGGCGAGGGGAGGGTGTCCATCGACCCCAAACTCTACGATTCAACCCCGGGCGACTACCTTGGAGCGATCTCGCGGTCAGGGAGCGATGCGGGAACTCTGCTGGTGATCGGCCACAATCCTTCAATCCAGGCGGCAGCGCAGCTCCTCATCGGTGACGGCGAACCTGGCCTGGCGGCAGAACTCGCCGCGAAATATCCCACCGGCGCTCTCGCCGTCGTCGACTTCGGCCAGGCAAACTGGTCGCGCCTCGATCCCCATTCCGGTTTCCTCGCCGCCTTCCTGAAGCCGCGCGATCTCGACCCGGCTGACGGCGACGACGACGCGGAGGATTGATCTCGGGGCTTTCGCGTAGCCGGCCAAGCGCATACATGCTGGCGCGTTATACCTGACGGAGCCGGAACGGGTGCAACTCGCCACCATCACGGACGAGACGCGGCTGGCGCTCACCACGCTGGTCGAGCGCACCGTCGGCATGAGGACTCCGGCGCTGCGCCTTGGAGTCACCGGCCTTGCCCGCGCCGGCAAGACGGTCTTCATCTCGGCGCTGGTCCACAATCTCATCCACGGCGGCCGGCTGCCGCTGTTCAGGGCCTATTCCAGCGGCCGCGTGACCGGGGCCCGACTGGAGCCGCAGCCGGACGATGCGGTGCCGCGCTTCGACTACGAGCGCCACGTCAAGGCGCTCGTCGACGAACGGGTGTGGCCGGAGTCGACCCGCCAGATCAGTGAGCTCCGACTCACGATCGACTACGAGTCCGCCTCCTTCCTCACCCGCACGCTCGGCAGCGGGCGCATTCATATCGATATCGTCGACTATCCGGGGGAGTGGCTCCTCGACCTGCCACTCCTCGCCAAGGACTACCCGTCCTGGTCGATGGAGACCATCGCCGCGGCGCGCACGCGCGGCCGACCGGAGCTGGCGGCGCAATGGCTCGCGAGACTGGCCGAGGTCAACCCGGCCTCCCCGGAAGACGAGGGGCTCGCCCGGGAACTTGCGGCGCTCTTCACCGGGTATCTCAGGGCCGTCCGTGCCGACGGCACGGTGCTGTCGACCATGGCCCCCGGCCGGTTCCTGATGCCGGGCGATCTCGATGGCTCGCCGGCGCTCACCTTCTCGCCCCTCGACCTCGACGGCGGCGCCATTGCGTCGGGATCGCTCGCCGCGATGATGTCGCGCCGCTACGAGTCCTACAAGAGCGCCGTGGTCCGCCCCTTCTTCCGCGATCATTTCGCTCGCCTCGATCGCCAGATCGTACTGGTCGATGCGCTTGATGCGCTGAACGGCGGCCCCGACGCGGTGACCGCACTGGAGTCGGCGCTTGCCGACATACTCGGCGCCTTTCGCCTCGGACGGGCGGGATGGCTCGGTTCCCTGGTGTCGCGCCGTATCGACCGGATTCTGTTCGCCGCCACCAAGGCGGATCATCTGCACCATCGCGACCACGATCGCCTCGAGGCGGTGCTCTCCCGTATCGTCCAGCGCGCCATCGCTCGTGCTCACTTCGCCGGAGCGACCGTCGACGTGATCGCGCTCGCCTCGGTCCGGGCGACACGGGAGGGAACTGTGACGCACCGCGGGGAACGGCTTCCTTCCATCATCGGTACGCCGCTGCCGGGCGAGCGTGTCAACGGCGACCTTTTCGACGGGAGCAGCGAGATCGCCATGTTCCCCGGCGACCTGCCCGAGGATCCTGAATCGGTATTTCAGGCGGACGCCGAGCCGACCGCGCTCCGCTTCGTCCGCTTCCGTCCCCCGAAGCTCGAGCGCACGGCCGAGGGGATGACGCTGTCGCTGCCCCATATTCGTCTCGACCGGGCGCTCGAATTCCTGATCG
>JALHRF010000174.1 GCA_022841545.1 Bauldia sp.
GCCGGCGAATTTCTTCCTCGGGCGGGAGCTCCGCAATCGCCTGGGCTTCCTCGACAAGCGCCGCATGGCCGAGGAGGCAGGCCGTGCGCTCGCCGCGCTCAATCCGAACTTCACCGACATCGAACGGCCGGTCCGCCAGATGTCGGGCGGACAGCGGCAGGCGATCGCCATCGCCCGCGCCATCCACTTCCATGTCCGGCTCCTGATCATGGACGAGCCGACCGCCGCCCTCGGCCCGCATGAGACGGCTCAGGTCGGCGCGCTCATTCGCCGGCTTCGCGACCAGGGGATCGGCATCCTCCTCGTCAGCCACGACGTGCGGAGCGTGATCAATCTCGCCGACCGTGTCGTCGTCCTCAAGAACGGCGAGGTCGTCGGCAGCGTCAGCGCCGCCGAGACGAGCGAGGACGAGGTCGTCGAGATGATCATCCGCGGCCGCAAGCTCGCCGGAGCCGCGGCATGAACGCCGCCGCCGGCGTCGTGCGCCGCCTTCCCGCCGCTACCCGGTTCGTCTCGCCGATCTGGATCGTGCTGGTTGCGGTCATCGTCGTCGCGGCGCTGATGTCGGACCGGTTCCTGTCGCCCTACAACGTCGTCACGGTGCTTCAGCAGGGCGTCATCACCGGCATCGTCGCACTCGGCATGACGATCGTGCTGATCGGCGGCCAGTTCGACCTGTCGACCGGCGCGGTGGTGATGATGGCGGCGGTGATGGCGCTGCTCCTCGACCCGTCCGACCCGTCCGGCGTCGCCATGGCCTTCATCCTGCCGATCCTCGCCGGCGCGGCGATCGGCACGGTCAACGGGTTCGCGGTCTATGGCGCGGGGGCCAACTCGATCGTCGCCACCATCGGCATGCAGTTCCTGGTGATCGGCGGCGTGCTTGCCGTCGTCTCCGGCCAGCACGTCCGCGCCGACGACATCAGCGCCGTCTTCTCCGGTTTCGCCCTTGCCCGCCCGCTCGGCGTGCCGCTGCCGGTGTTCCTGTTCGCCGTTCTCGTGGCGGCGCTGGCGGTGGTGATGAGCAGCACCGTCTTCGGCCGGCACGTCTATGCCATCGGCGGCGACATCGAAGCGGCGCGCCGCGCCGGCGTCCGGGTGGTCAGGACCGGGATCGCCACCTTCGCCATCTCGGGTGCGCTGGCGGCGCTGTCGGGCGTGATCATCGCCGCGCTGGTCGGCCATGTCGACCCGACCGCGATCGGCCGCTACGAGTTCCCGGCACTGACGGCGGCGGTCCTCGGCGGCACCAGCCTCACCGGCGGTATCGGTCGCCCGGCCGACACCGCGGCGGCGATCCTGGTGATCGCCGTCATCACCAACGTGATGACGATCCTCGACTACCAGTATCCCGTCCAGCTTCTCGTCCAGGGGATCGTCCTCACCGGCGCCGTCGCCTTCTACTCGTGGCAGCGGGCGGGAGGCTGACGGCATGGCAGCCAACCTCCCGCCGCTGGTCGTCCGGCTGTTCGTCAAGCCGCCGATCGTCCCGCTCCTCCTCGTCGCGGGCTTCGTCGATGGCTTCTGGTCGCTGGGGAATCTCCGCACCCTCGCCGAATCGATCTCCACCGACGGCATCGTCGTCGTCGGCATGACGGTGGTGATGATCGCCGGCGGCTTCGACCTGTCCGTCGGCGCGGTGATGGCGATGGGCGGCGTCGCCGCGGTGGTCCTCCTGCCCTATGGCATCGTCGCCGCGGCGCTCGGCGCGGTGATTGTCGGCGGGCTCGCCGGCCTCCTCAGCGGCGCCCTCGTGACTCGGCTCAGGATCAACCCCTTCATCGCCACGCTCGCCGTCATGGTGATGGTGCGGGGCGCGACGCTCGCCTATACCGACACCCGGCCGGTGGTCAGCCTCGACGACACGTTCCTCGCGCTCGGCGGCGGCCGCCCCGTTCCCTACGCCTTCATCGTGCTCCTCGTGGTGATGGCGATCGCCCATGTGGCTTTGACGCAGCGCCCGTGGGGTCGCCATGTCTATGCCGTGGGGGCCGACGAGCGCGCGGCGGCGATGTCCGGGCTTCGCGTCGTCCGTCTCAAGACGCAGTGCTACGTGATCTCGGGCGTGCTCGCCGGCGTGGCGGGGCTGCTGCTTGCCGCGCGCCTCGGCACCGGCTCGCCGATCATCGGCGAGGCGACGCCGCTCACTGCTGCGGCAGCGGCGCTGATCGGCGGCGCGAGCCTCCGGGGCGGCGAGGGATCGGTCGGCGGCGCCTTCATCGGGCTGCTCTTCGTCGGCTGCCTGATCAACGTGATGAACCTTCTCGGTGTGCCGTCCTACTACCAGCGCATGACCATCGGCGGGCTGCTTTTCGCCCTGGTGGTCGCGGACGGCGCGCTCATGCGACTGCGGCCGCGCTGAAGACGAGAAAGGCCGCCGCGGCCGGCGTCCCGGCCAGGAAGTGCGAACGACAAGAACGAGAGGAACAGAAAACCATGCGATACCTCAAGAGACTGGCCCGCGCGGCCGCCCTGTCGACGATTCTCGCCGCGCCGGTCGCGGCCAGCGCCGACGACATCGTCATCGGCCACTCGCAGCCGAATCTCGGCTGGCCCTATATCGCCGCCGTCACCAACATCCTCGAGGCGGAAGCCAAGACCATGGACGGCGTCGAGGTGATCACGCTCAGCGCCGATGGCGACATCGCCAAGCAGAGCACCGACATCGGTTCGCTGGTCAACCGCAAGGTCGACGTGCTCCTCGTCACCTCGCTCGACGGCAATGCGGTCATTCCGGCGCTCAAGGCGGCGCATGACGCGGGCATCCCGATCCTCGCGGTCTCCAACGAGCCGGCCGAGGCGGGTCAGGCCCTCCTTGCGGGGTATTCGGGCCCTGACGACTACGTCCAGGGCGTCATCGCGGCGGAGCTCCTCAACGACACGCTCGGCGGCAAGGGCGGCATCGCCATCATCGAGGGCTCGCCCGGCCAGAGCACGACGCTGCTCCGCACCCAGGGGCTCAAGGACCGGCTCGCCGAACTCAAGTCGGAGATCGTGATCCTCGGCTCGCAGACCGCGGACTGGAACCCGGTCAAGGCCAGGGACGTCGCCCAGGCCTTCCTAACCGCCTATGGCGACGAACTGGTCGGCGTCTTCGCCCAGGACGACAATTCCGGCGCCGCCGCCGCCGAGGTGTTCAAGGCGGCCGGCCGCGGCGACATCAAGGTCGTCGGCACCGGCGGCACCATCAACGGGCTGAAGGCCATCCGCGACGGCCTGATGTACGGCACGATGGACCAGTCGCCCACCACCGACGCCAAGCAGGCCCTCGAATACGCCATCGTGCTGGCCAAGGGCGGCACGCTGCCCGAGAAGCGCAACATCATTCCGATGCCGAAGATCACCGCCGAGAACGTCGACCAGTTCAAGGGCGAGTGGTAGTCAGCCGCGTCCGTTCCGCCGGCCGGTCTCCCCGGCCGGCGGCCCAGCACCCCCGACCGAGAGGCCGTCAGGACCCATGCTCGATCCGCGCGTCGGAATGAAGATCTACGACAATGTCTGGTACCTCCGGCACCGGCTCGAGCCGGAAGAGGCCGCCGACATCCTCGCCGGGATGGGAGTCACCTACGTCATGGCGCAGAGCAAGATCCTGCCCATGCAGGACACCGCCATCGAGAGCGAGGTGACCCCCGAGCAGGCGGCGCGCTTCGCCACGCTCGACGACCGCGCGTTCCGCGACGCACTCGGCGCGCGGGGCATTGCCTATTTCTGCTCGCTGAATATCGGCTTCGATCCAAAGTTCATCGCCGCGCATCCCGGCCTTCTGCCGACCGACCAGTTCGGCCGCCGCGAGGAGAAGACCGACTGGTACATCGCGCTGCCGCCCGACCGGCAGGAGAACATCGATCAGAAAATCGGCCTGCTCGAGCCTGCAGTCCGCGCGCTCCAGCCCGATGGCGTCCATCTCGGCTTCATCCGCTGGCCGGGCTTCTGGGAGATCTGGCTGCCCGATGCCGACCGGGCCGCGATGCCGGACTACTGCTATGGCCCCGAGACCCTCTCGCACTTTGCCGCCGACACGGGTATCGACGTCCCGATGGGCGACCCGGTGGCCGCGGCCACGCTGATCGCGAACCGGCATCGCGGGGCCTGGCGCGACTGGAAGTGCGGCGTGACGATGCAGGCGGTCGGCGCGATCCGTGCCGCTGTCGCCGCGATCAAGCCGGACGTCAAGGTCGCCATCAACACGCTGCCCTTCTTCCTCGGGGATTTCGACAATGCGGTCGAGGAGGTCTTCGGGCAGAGCCCGGCGAAGCTCGCGCCGGTGTCGGATGTCTTCGAGGTCATGGCCTATCACCAGATCCTGCGCCGCGATGCGGCCTGGCCGGCGGCGGTCGCCTCCGATATCAAGCGGCGGAGCGGCAAGACCACGGTGTGCACCATCCAGGGCGGCGCGCTCTATCTTGACGGCATGCATGCCGGGCGCGGGAGGGCGGAGATGATCACCACCGACGAATTCATCGACACGATCGACGCGGTCGAGGCGACCGATGTCGATGGGCTGTGTGTCTTCACCTTCACCGATTTTCTCGACATGCGCGACACCGCCGACGGTCGCCGGCGGATCGACCGGCTGAAGGCCTTCCGGCGTTGAGGTCGGCTTGAGCCTGCTCGGCCTCGATATCGGCGGCACCAACCTCAAGGCCGCGTGGCTCACGCCGGATGGCGTCGTGCTGGAGCGCGCCACGGTCCCTGCCGGCGGCGCGATCCCGCGCGCGGCGCTCATGGCCGTGATCGAGCGGACCGCGCGCGTGCTCGCGGGCGGCCGTGCGGCGCGGGTGGGGATTGCCGTGGGCGGCGCAGTCCAGCCCGACGGCACGATGACGCTCGGCTCGACCAACCTCCCCAATCTCGCCGGCATCCCGCTCGCGGAGACCTTCGCCGCCCTCCTCGGCGCGCCATGCCGGGTCGAGCATGACGGCCGTGCCGCGATGCGCGGCGAGGCGTGGCTCGGCGCCGCGCGGGACGTGCGGAACGCCATGACCCTCACCTTCGGCACCGGGATCGGGGCCGGTCTGCTGCTCGATGGCCGCATCCGCACCGGCGCCCATGACGGGGCGGGCGAGATCGGCGTGTGGCGGCTGCTGCCGTCGCCGGTATCGGGCGCCTGGCCCTCGGTCGAGGACCTCGCCGCCCCCGGCGGCCTCGAACTCGGACGCCACGCGCGCGACTATGCGGCGCTGCTCGCGGCAGATGACGGCGGCGGCGGCGGTGGCGCGGCCGAGCGCGCCACGGTCTTCGACCTCGTCGGCCGGAGCATCGCCAATGCGCACCTCCTTCTTGATCTCGAAGCGGTGGTCCTGATCGGCGGGGTGACGGCGCTGGGCGAGCCGTTCCGGGCCGCCGTGGAGGCGGCGTTCCTCGCGGCGTGTCCGGCCGAGTTCCGGCATGGCCTCGCCATCCGCCTCGGCGCGCTCGGGCCTTATTGCGGCGCGATCGGCGCGGCAGCGCAATGGCGGGAGGACGCCGCGGCATGAGACTGGTCACCACGGACGACTATGACGATCTCAGCCAACGGTCCGCCGCTCTCCTGATCGACGCGGTTCGCGACCGGCCGGATGGCGTGCTGGTGTTGCCGACGGGGGCCACCCCGCTCGGCATGTTCAAGGCGCTCTCGGCCGCCGGCGCTGCTGGCACCGCCGATTTCAGCCGGGCGCGCTTCGTCACCCTCGACGAGTATGCCGGCATCGAGGCAAAGGACCGTCGCCGCCTGTTCCACTGGTTGAGGCGGGAGCTCCTCGACCCGATCGGCATTGCGGAGGATCGCATCGTCGCCTTCGACCCGACCGCGGAGCCGCTTGGCGAGACGGCGAGGGTCGAGGCGGCCATTGCCGCCTGGGGCGGGATCGACCTCGCGGTCGTGGGCCTCGGGCCGAACGGCCATCTCGCCTTCAACGAGCCGGGCAGCGCCTTCGGCAGCCGCGCGCGCCGCATCGTGCTGACGCCCGAGTCACTCCGCTCCAACGCCGCCTACTGGGGGTCGGAGGCGGATGTCCCCCGCGAGGGCTTCACCCTTGGCCTCGGCACGCTTCGCGACGCGCGGCAGCTGGTGCTGATCGCGAGCGGCGCGCGGAAGCGGGACATCCTGTCGCGAACGCTCCACGGACCGATCGGCGAGGACGTGCCGGCGACGCTTCTCCGGGTCCATCCGCACGCCACGGTCATCGCCGACCGCGCCGCGCTCGCGCCTTGACCAGAACCGATTCCGATCGGGTCGAACCGAACGAAGGCTGTCATCGCAGCTCGTCCGTCGTCCCGATCCGACGATGCATCCCCGCGGAAAGCGGGGATGCAGGGGGTCGTGTGACGGGACGGTCCCGATGCGGCGGGCACTTCAGCGGAGGGCGCCGTTCGGATCAGTGGCCGCCCGCTATGCGCCAAGGCGCATGCCTACCAGGGTGTCTGACCGCTCGCCTCCACGAACCGGCCGGAAACGGCGTCCTCACCGAGCAGCGCATACTTCACCGGCAATCTCGCGCCTTCTTCGGCCGTCAGGAAACCACCGTGCCCGGTCAGGTCCGTTTTCACGTAGCCCGGGCTCACCGAATTCACGACGATCGGTGTGTCGCGCAGCTCTTCGTTGAGCTGTACGGTCAGCATGTTGAGCGCCGCCTTGGAGGCGTTGTACCCGATCAGTCGCGCGGAATAGTAGGGGGACGATGGATCGCCGTTGAGTGTCAGTGAACCCAGGGCGCTCGAGAGGTTGACGATCCGTGCGGCCGCCGAGCGGCGGAGCAGCGGCAGCATCGCCTGAGTCACCGCCAGCGTCCCGACGAAGTTCGTGTCCATGATCCGGCGTACCGCCTCGGATGAGGAAGTGGTCGGTGGACCGTCCGCAGCATCGACGATGCCGGCATTGTTGATGAGAATGTCCAGCCTGCCATGCTCGGCGGCAATCGTTTCGGCAGCGGCCGCAATGCTCGCCGGGTCGTTGAGATCGATCCGGACGGACTGTGCCGCCAATCCCTGCGCCGAGAGGTCTTCCAGCGCCGCGCTTGCCCGGCCGGGATCGCGGGCGCCGATGATGACGAAGACCCCTCTTTGCGCGAGCTGGCGGGCGATCTCCAGCCCGATGCCCTTGTTTGCGCCGGTGACGAGCGCGATGCGGTTGGTGTCGGACATGAATCGATCCTTCGATGCTTGGTTCTCTTGCGTCGACCAAAGATATGAAGGATCACTCAGCTTTGGGATTCGCATATGGCATCGAGCCCGCCTGCCCATTTAACCCCGCGGAAAAGGCCGCGTCAGGCGCGTGCCGCGGCGACATTGGACGCCATTTTCGAGGCGACCATTCAGGTTATGCTGGTTGATGGACCCCACCGCCTGACGACAACGCGGGTGGCGGTGCGAGCGGGTGTCTCGGTCGGGACTCTGTACCAGTATTTCCCCCACAAGCAGGCCCTGTTCTATGCCGTGAACGAGCGCTACCTCGATGACCTGGCAGAGAAGGTCGAGCGCGCGTGCAGGGCACGGCATGGCGCGTCGATCAATGAGATGGTCGAAGGGCTCGTGACGACCTATTGGAACGCGAAGACGTCGCGGCGCGACGTGACCCGCGCCCTGTACCGGTCGGTCGTGGAACTCGACAACGAACCGTTGATCGAGGCTTTTGGCCGCCGGGTCGATGCCGCAACGGCTGCGATGTTCGCCACCGCGTCCGACGCCGGCTTCGCTGCTCTCCCCATCGTCACCCTCACGCTCCTGACGACGGTCTTCGGTGCGGTCCGCAATGCGTTCGAGCGAAATCTGCCACCCTCCGAGGAGCGCGCCGTGCGAGCGCAACTGGTCCTGATGTGCATCGCCTACCTGGAGGCTGTCAAAACGCCTCCGCACAGCGCCGCGTTTTCGGGCCCCGTGCCGGCCAAGGTTCACGCGTCTTCCGGCAATTCCCGGCGCGGCTAGCCCGCGAGCGAGCCGCCATCGATGTTGATCGATTCGCCGGTGATCCAGTTGGAATTCTCCGAGATCAGGAACATGACCGCGCTGACGACGTCCTCGACCGTGCCGAGGCGGCGGAGCGGAAAGGATTCCGCCCCGCGCCGCACCACCTCCTCCGGCGAGCCGCCGAAGCCGAGCGCGATCTTCTGTTCGATCACCACCTGCCCCATCTTCGTCTCGGACACCGAACCGGGGCAGACGGCGTTGACGCGGACCCCGTCGGGGGCGACTTCGGCCCCGACGGCCTGGGTCAACCCGATCACCCCGAATTTCGAGGCGCAGTAGGCGCCCAGCAGCGCGAAGCCGCGCTTGCCGGCGTCGGACGAGATGTTGACGACGCGCCCGCGCTTCGACGCCTTGAGGTGCGGCATCGCCTCGCGCATGGCGAGGAATGTGCCCTTGAGGTTGATGTCGATGATGCGATCCCACTCGGGCGTCGAGATGCCCTCGATGGCGCGAAACTGGAAGACGCCGGCCGAATTGACCAGCGTATCGAGGCCACCAAGCGTGGCCGCTGCCGCGGCGACGCCGGCGCCCACCGAGGCATCGTCGGTGACGTCCATCGGCACAGGGACCAAGGCGTCCCTTTCGGTTTGACCCATGCGGTCGAGCGCGGCGGGCAGGTCGGCGATCGCCACCCTGGCGCCCGTGGCGAGCAAAGCCCTCGCCGCGCCAAGTCCGATGCCGCTCGCACCGCCGGTCACCAGCGCCTTGCGTCCCGGCGCAACGGTGAAGAGATCAGCCATGGGCAAGTCCTCCGAAGGATGTATCGCGATCGATGCTCCCGCCGCAGGATGCCCGCGCGATGAACCGGGCGCGGCGGATCTCGACCTGGGCCCCGCCCTCGTAGCGGACGCCGCCGTGACCGAGCCGCTTCAGCGCCAGCCCTGCGGCTGCCGCGCCGAGCCCGCGCGGATCGCGGTCGACCACCGCGATCGGGGGCCGTGACAGTTCGGGCAGCGGTCCGTCGTCCCAGCCGACGAGGGCAATGTCGCGGCCGGGGATGAGGCCACGCCGGTCGAGGGCGCGGAGCGTGCCGATGAGGAGCTGAAGGCCCCCGGCGAGGAGCGCCGTGGGAGGATCGGTGCCGTCGATCTGGCGGAGCACCTCGGCCTCCGCCACCCCGGCATCGTGCTGGGTGGCGATCGGCACGGCATCGTCTTCAGCGCCTACGGCGCGTAGGCCCTCGAGCAGGCCCGCCAGCCGTTCACGGCCCGACCGGCGCGCGAGCGGCCCCGTCAGCGCCGCGATGCGCCGGTGGCCGAGCCGGACGAGATGATCGACCGCCTCGCGCATGCCCTGGCGATGATCGGCGCAGACCGCGTCGACGGCGAGGGGACTGCGGAGTTCGCTCTCGATCGCCACGATCGGCCCGTCGAACTCGCCGAGCGCGGCGAGGAGCCCGCGGCCGTCCTCCCGCGATGGCGACACCAGTACCGCGTCGACCCGCCGGCTGTTCAGGTGCCTGACATTCGCCGCTTCGGTTTCGGGGTCGTGGCTCGAACTCATGACGAGGAGCGCATAGCCGGCCGGCCGGAGCACGAACTCGGCGCCTGCCACGATCTCGGCCGAGAAGGGATCGGACAGGTCGGAGGCGACGAAGCCGATGAGGTCGGTGGCGCCGCGACGCAGGCTCTGGGCCACCGAATTGGGTTGATAGCCGAGCTCCGCTGCCGCGGTGAGCACCCGCAGCCGGAGCGCCGGCATCACCTCGCCCTTGCCGGAGAAGACCTTGGACACGGTCGAGATCGCCACGCCGGCGCGCTGCGCGACATCGCGAATGCCGATTCGTCGGGGTGGGGGGCCGCTGAGCGATTCGCCGCGCAAGGGTGCCTCTATCCGGTTTCAGGCGGGCGCATCATGACTCCGGTTGACAGCGCCGCATCCCTGCACATAGCATCGCGAAACGTTTCGCGAAACGTTTTCTAGGATCAGATCCGACGATTTTGGCTCTTGAGGTCGACAGGGAGGACATTCCGATGAACAGGGGAATACGGTTCATGAGCAGGCGATCGAACACAGTTGTCGCGACGGCGGTCCTGGTGACGCTGGCGGGTCCGGCCCTGTCCGAGGAGGCCTTCGCGCCAAGGCCGCAGGGTGGCATCAAGGGAGCGCTGCTCCCTTCGGAGCGAAGCCTCTGGACCTACGATGCGGCGAGCGGAAAGTACGTCGTGGTCGAGGGCGATGCGTCGGCCCAGTACGCGCCCAATCTCCGCAAGTCGACGAAGCCTTTGACCTTCGCCTTCGCCGAGGGCTGGGCGGCAATCCCCTTCTCCGTGTCGATCAACAAGGGCGTCTACCGGATCGCCGAGGAACAGGGCATCTCGGTCATCTACTGCGACCAGGAGTTCAAGTCGGAGAAAGCCGTCACCTGCGCGGAGCAGCTCTCGCAGCAGAAGCCGGACTTCGCCATCGTCTCGAACTGGCAGTCAGGCGCCGCCGAGTCGATCATGAAGATCTATGACGCTGCCGGCATCCCGGTCGCCAATATCGATGTCTGGCACCCGAACGGCATCTTCTTCGGCGCCGACAACTACGTGTCGGGCCAGATCGGCGGCAAGGCGGCGGGCGAATATGCCAAGTCGCTCGGCAAGTGCGGCGAGGTGACGATCTTCAACGGCATCAGTCCCGGCGAGGGCGACGCGGCCGCGCAGCGCATGGCGGGCTTCACCGACGGCGTGCAGGAAGTCTGCGGCGCGATTCCCGCAGAGCGGATCGCCGAGGAGATCTTCGACGCCGGCACGACCGAGCAGGCGCTGACCAAGATGACCGACTGGCTCACCGCGCATCCCGGGGCCGGGTTCGTGCTCGGCACCTCGATCGATGACGCCCGCGCCGCCGGCATCTCCAAGGCGCTGGCGCAGAACGCGCGGGATGGCGCGGCGGTCGGCCTCGGCTGCGATGATATCGGCGTCGCCGAGACCAAGGCCGGCGACCCCGGCACGACAAAGTTCCTCGGCTGCGTCGCCTACTTCCCGGAAAAGTATCCCGACTACGTCATGTCGATCGGCCTCGACGTGATCGAGGGCAAGCCGGTGCCCAACGAGGTCCATATCGAGCACGTCTTTCTCGACAAGGGCTCGATCGGATCGGTCTATCCCTGAGCCGAGGTCCGTCCCTCAGCCCGCAGTCGCCGTGATGTCCGCGCCGCTCCTCGAACTCCACGGGATCGCCAAGTCCTTTGGTCCCGTCATCGCCCTCGACCGCGTCGATCTCACGATCGGCGCGGCCGAAGCGGTGGGCCTGATCGGCGACAACGGCGCGGGCAAGTCGACGCTGGTGAAGATCCTGTCCGGTCTCTATCCGCCCACCGCCGGCACGATGCGCTTCGACGGCCGCGAAGTGCGGTTCGGCAGCCCCTCGGACGCCCGCGCCGCCGGTATCGAGATGATCTACCAAGACCTCGCGCTCTGTGGCGACCTTGACGTCGCGGCGAATGTTTTCCTCGGCCGGGAAACGCGGCGGCGGTATGGCCCGTTCCGGTTCCTCGACCGGGTCGCGATGCGGGAGGCGGCGCGGAAGGTGATGCGCGAGCTCGGCGCCGACCTCGAACCGGACCGCATCGTCGGCGCCCTTTCCGGTGGCCAGCGCCAGCTCGTCGCGGTCGCCCGCGCGCTTCAGTTCCAGCCGCGGCTGATGCTGCTCGACGAGCCGACCGCGGCGCTGTCGACGGAAAAGATCCGCGTGCTGATGGGCCTGATCGAGCAACTGAAGTCGCGCGGCGTATCGATTCTGATGATCAGCCATCGCTTCACCGACATCCTCCACGTCTGCGACCGGGTGGTCGTGGTCAGGCAGGGGCGCATCGCCGGCGAGATTGCGCCCCACGCCCAGACCCCGGAGAAGACGATGGCGGCGATGCACGCGCTGATGACCGGCGACGCGCTGGGAGCCGCCGCGTGAGCCAGCCCGCCGGCGCAGCCCCCGCGGACGACGAGGCGCCGCCCCCGCACACGGGCCTCCGCCGCTGGTTCGGCGAGGCCGGCCGGGACAATTCCATCGGCCTCCTCGCCATCCTCATCATCCTCGCTGTCGTCCTCACCTTCGTCTCCCCGTATTTCCTCACCACGACCAACCTCCTCAATATCGGCCGCGGCATCGCCATCATCGGCATCGTCGCGGTAGGCGAGACCATCGTCATCATCGCCGGCGGCTTCGACCTCTCGGTCGGGTCGGTGATGGCCGCTTCGGGCATGGTCGCCGC
>JALHRF010000175.1 GCA_022841545.1 Bauldia sp.
GAGGGCATCGTCATGGGAGAAGAAGGTCGAAACGTGGACGGGCGTGCGCCCGTTCTGGTCGGTGGCGGCGGGATCGGCGCCCGCGGTCAGCAGCGCGGCGATCTCCGCCACGTCGCCCTGGGCGGCCGCGGCGTGGAGACCGTCATAGGCGGCGACCTCCGCCGCGCCCGGCGGCGTCTGCGCCGACGACACGGCCGGCGCGAGTGCAAGCGCGACGGCTGTCAGCCGGCGCCACATCCCGCTCACCATGACAGGGCCTGGCCGTCGAGCGCGGCGTTGAGCTTCTCGTCCTGCCCGTAGATGTCGGCGCGGAAGTTCGGGATGCCCTGATCGACCCAGGCGGTGAAGTAGGTGATGTGGACCGGGAGCGGCTCGGCGAGGTTCACCACGGTGCGCTTGCCGGTGGCCACGACCGCGTTGACCTTCGCCATGTCCCACCCCGGCACCCCGCCGACCGCGAGCACCTGGACGGCGAGGTCGAGCGGCCGGGCGAGGCGGATGCAGCCGTGGGAGAAGGCCCGCTCCGCCTTGTCGAACAGGCTCCGCGCCGGGGTGTCGTGGAGATAGACGTCGAACTGGTTGGGGAACATGAACTTGACGCGGCCGAGCGCGTTGTTCGGCCCCGGCCGCTGACGGAGCTGGAACGGGAAATTGCCCGGCCCGTACTGGCTCCAGTTGATCGAGGTGAGCGGATAGACCTTGTCGCCGCGCACCGCCTCGAAACCGGCCGCCGCGCGCGCCGCCGGATTGGATTTGAGCTTCGGCAGTTCCTCCTTGACGGCGATGCCGTGCGGCACATTCCAGTACGGGTTGAACTCGAGGTAGCGGACGCGGTCGCTGAACACCGGCGTCTTGTTGTAGGGCCGGCCGACGACGACGTTCATCCGCTCCTCGAGTCGGCCGCCGGCGAAGCGCCGGAGCTCGAAGCCGGCGATGTTGACGATGAGGTGGTTGCGGCCGAGGTCCGGCGGCATCCAGCGCCAGCGCTCCATCGACAGCACGATGTCGCGGACCCGCGTCTCGACGGAGACGTTGAGGGCCGCGACGGTACCCTTGCCGACGACGCTGTCCACGTCGAGCCCGTGCCGGGCCTGGAAGGCCTTCACCACGGCGACCAGCGCATCGTCATAGACGAGATCGCCGGCGGACGGCGCCGCCGGATCGGCGCCGTCGGTGACGGCAAGGCGGGCGCGGAGCGCAGGCACGCGCGGGTCGCTCATGCCCGGCTTCAGCGACTCGCCGAGCGGCACGGTCGGCCAGCCGCCGGCCCCGGCCAGCGCCCGGTAGTCGGCAAGCGCGGCGCGGAGGTCGGCGTAGTCCGGCGCCTGCGGCTGCCACTGGAGGAAGAAGCGGTCGAGGCTGTCGGAGACGGAAAGGAGGGTGAGCGCGCCGAGCTGATCGATCGACCGCCCCTCCTGGAAGAAATCGGGATCGACCTTATGCGGCAGGAACCGCCCGACCTGGAGATCCGAGGCGAACTGCAGAAAGGCGGCGGAGAAGTGAAGCTCGACGATCGCGCGCCCGCGCGAGTTGGTCTCGCCGACCGCTTCCGCGAGCTTCTCGAGTTGGCCCGCGGGGTAGGCGGCAGGGTCGAGGCCGTCCTCGGCGGCGTTCCTGAGCCACGTGATCAGGTCGGCGGATCGCGGCTCGCCGAGCCAGAGGATCGGGTGCGCGCCGTCGCTGTAATAGGCGGCGAGCGCCTCCGCCCGCTGGCGGACGGGAAGCGGCAGCTCCGGCTCGTTGGCAAGGAGATGGACGATCTCGGCGCGGAGCGCGACGCGGTCGGCCGGCGACAGGGCAGAAGCGGCCCGCGACGGGCTGACGCCGCCCGCGACCAGCGCCACGACGAGGAAGACAAGGCTCGCCAATGCGGCGAGGCTTCGGCCGGCAGCTTGGTCGAGGATCACGGTGCCCGGCTCCTACTGCATCGGTGGGGCGTAAAGGATGCCCCCTTCCGTCCACAGCGCGTTGACGCCGCGGCGGATGGCAAGCGGCGAGCCCTCGCCGAGATTGCGGTCGAAGATCTGTCCGTAATTGCCGACGCTGGCGATCACGCTGGCGAGCCAGTCGTCGGCAAGGCCGAGGGGCACCGCGGCCGGCTTGCCGAGCGCCGCCGCCTGCTCGCGGTTGCCCTCGACCGACTCGTCGCTCATGCCGTGTTCCTCGGCGTTGATCAGGCCGTAGAGAGTCCAGCGGACAAGGCCTGTCCAGGCCGGGTCGCCGTCGCGCGTGACCGGGCCGAGCGGCTCCTTGGAGATGATCTCGGGAAGGAGGACGTAGTCGTCCGGCGCGGGCAGTATGGAACGCTCCGCCGCGAGCGCGGACGCGTCGGCGGTGAAGACGTCGCAGTCGTTCGAGGCGAAGGCCATGCGCGCCTCCGGCCGCGAGGTGAAGCGGACGAAGGACACGTTCAGGCCGTTCGCCTGGAAATAGGCCGCAGCGTTCTCCTCGGTGGTGGTCCCGTTCACCACGCAGACGCGTGCGCCGTCGAGCTGCAGTGCGCTGGTCATCCCGTCGACGGCGCGGGCCATGAAGCCCTGGCCGTCATAATAGGCGATGCCGGCGAACTCCAGCCCACCGAGATCCCGGCTCATCGTCCAGGTCGAGTTCCGCGACAGCACGTCGATCCTGCCGCTCCGCAACGCATCGAAGCGGGCGGCGGCGGAAAGCGGCACATACTCGACCTTGTTGAAGTCGCCGAGCGCCGCCGTGGCGATAGCGCGGCAGATATCGACGTCGAAGCCGGCCCAGTCGCCCTCGGGATAGCGGACGGAGAAGCCCGGCAGCCCGTCGCTCACGCCGCAGATCAAGCGGTCGCGGGCGCGAACATCGTCGAGCGTGCCGGCCTGGGCCACCGCCGTTGCGCCAAAGGCGGCGACCAGCACCGCACCGACAATCCGTCCGAGCACGATTTTCACTCCCCGCCGAATCACACCGGAAGGGAATCAGGCAAATGACGGCGGCACAATGTCGGACGCCACACCCTTTGCCATGCCCTCGCGCAGCCGCCGGGCGCGGCGCAGCGGCGCGAGGCCGTCACGAGCGCGTCTCGTTATGGACGGCGGCGAGGTCGCCCCGGAAGGCGACGCGGATCAGGCCGACGCCGGACGACACCTTGAACGGCACGGGGTTGCCGCCGGTGCTCGGGTCGTCGACCGCCATCACCGCGATCTTGTCGGCGAGGAAATCGTCGACCCCGAGCCCCTTGAGCGTATGGGGAACGCCGCAGCGTTCGCGGAGGTCGAGAAGCGCGGCCTGGAAGCCGTCGAAGCCGCCGTCAATGCCGAGCCAGGCGGCAAGGCGGGCGATCTTGTCCTCGACCGCCGGGCGATTGAAGGCGAGCACATAGGGCATGAAGACGCCGTTGGTCATGCCGTGGTGGGTGTTGTAGAGCGCGCCGACCGGGTGCGACAGCGAGTGGACGACGCCGAGCCCCTTCTGGAAGGCGGTGGCGCCCATCGCGGCGGCGGCCATCATGTTGGCGCGGGCCTCGATGTCGGTCCCGTCCGCGACCGCTCGCGGCAGGTAGGTGAAGACGAGGCGGATGCCCTCGACGGCGATGCCCTCGGCCATAGGGTGATAGCCGACGGCGCAATAGGCCTCCAGGCAATGGGCAAGCGCGTCCATGCCGGTGCCGGCGGTGATCGCCGGCGGCATGCCGACGGTCAGCTCGGGATCGCAGATGACCACCTTCGGCATCATCTTCGGGTGGAAGATGATCTTCTTGGTGTGCGTCGACGTGTCGGTCAGCACGGCGGCGCGGCCGACCTCCGAGCCGGTACCGGCGGTGGTCGGCACCGCGACGACCGGCGCGATGCCGTCGGCATTCGCCCGCGTCCACCAGTCGCCGATGTCCTCGAAGTCCCACACCGGCCGCGTCTGCCCGGCCATGAAGGCGATGAGCTTGGCGACATCGAGCCCGGACCCGCCGCCGAAGGCGACGACCCCGTCATGGCCGCCGGCCCTGTAGGCGGCGATGCCGGCGGTGAGGTTCGCCTCGACCGGATTGGGCTGGACGTCGGAGAAGAAGCCAGGGTTCAGGCCCGCGTCCTCGAGGAGCGCGACGGCGCTGGTTGTGATCGCCAGCTTCGCGAGGCCGGCGTCGGTGACGAAGAGCGGCTTCGTGATGCCCGCGGCCCGGCACGCCTCCGGCAACTCGGCGATGCGTCCGGCGCCGAAACGGATGGCGGTCGGGTAGTTCCAGTTGGCGCGGGGCGAGGTCCCAGACATTGGTCAGTCCTGATTTGTCTTGCTGAGGGTGGTGCCGAGGTGATGCGAGGTTCCGATGATCTTGCTCCGGAACGTGAGCGGCGCGTCGATCTCCTTGAGCGGCGCGAGGCCGGCGCCGGTGCCGCGCACGATGACGTCGCCATAGTCGAGGACGCGGCCGAGCAGCGACTGGTTGACGTCGACGCTCTCGACCTTCTCGACGCTCATCTCGATGGTCTGGCGGCGGATGAAGCCGGTCTTGTGGATGATCCGCCGGTCAGTGATCGCGACCTCCGTCGTCCAGCGCGTGAACCAGGCGGCGGCGAGCAGATACAGGGCGACGAGCGCGATGAGGCCGGCGACGATGTCGACCCAGAGCGGCCAGCCGAACATCTCGCCGCCCACCACAAAGGCCACCAGCGCAAGGAGCAGCACAAGCAGGCCCGGCAGATAGCCCACCCACGAGAGCTCGGCCTCGTAGACCAGGGTCTCGCCCGGCTGCAGCACCTTCTGGACGTAGCCCATGGCGTCGATCAGACCTCGCGGAGGTGGAAGCTCTTCGGCCGGGTCAGCGCCTCGAAGCCGAACTTCGACAGCGACACGCCGCGGCCGGTGTCCTTGACCCCGGTCCAGGCGAGGTACGGGTCGAGATAGTCGCAGCGGTTCATGAAGACGGTGCCGGTCTCGATGCGTGCGCCGAGCTCGGCGGCACGGTCCATGTCGGTGGTCCAGATCGAGGCGGTCAGCCCGTAGGGGCTGTCGTTCATCAGCGTCAACGCCTCCTCGGCGTCATGCACCTTCATGATGCCGACGACGGGACCGAAGCTCTCCTCGCGCATCACCGCCATCTGATGGTTGACGTTCACGAGCACCTCGGGGGCGAGGTAGGGCGAGCCCGGACGGTCGCCCTCGACCTTCATGTTCACCAGCGGAGTCGCCCCCTTGCGCTTGGCCTCGGCGACCTGCTCGCGGACAAGATCGGCGAACTTGCCGCGCGCCATCGGGCCGAGCGTCGTCGCCAGGTCGAGCGGGCTGCCGACGACGTATTTCTTCGTGAGTTCAGCCGCGCCGGCGACGAAGTCGTCATAGACTTTCGCGTCCACATAGATGCGCTCGATGCCGCAGCAGCACTGGCCGGAATTGTAGAAGGCGCCGTCGACGAGGTTCTCGATGGCGTGATCGAGCTTCGCGTCGGCCATGACATAGGCCGGGTCCTTGCCGCCGAGTTCGAGGCCGAGGGAAGCGAAGGTGCCGGCGGCGGCGCGCTCGATCTGCCGCCCGCCCTCGACCGAGCCGGTGAAGTTGATGTGATCGATCTTGCCCGAGCCGAGCAGCCGCTCGGTCGCGGCATGGGAAAGGACGAGGTTCCGGAACAGGCCGGCGGGCAGGCCCGCCTTCTCGAAGGCGGCGGCGAAGCGCTCGCCGACGAGGAGCGTCTGCGAGGCGTGCTTAAGCAGAACCGCGTTGCCAGCGAGCAGCGCCGGCACGATGGTGTTGACGGCGGTGAGATACGGATAGTTCCACGGCGCGATGACCATGACGAGGCCGAGCGGCTCGCGGGCGATATACCGGCGGAAGCCGGCCTTCTCCGGCGGGAGGTACGGGGCGAGCGCCTCCTCGGCGAGCGCGACGCAGGCGCGGGTGCGCTCCTCGACGCCGCCCTTCTCGCCGCCATAGCGGACCGGCCGGCCCATCTGCCAGGCGAGCTCGGTGACGATCTCGTCGTTCATGGCAAGGAGCGCCTCGAGCGCGGCGAGGACATAGCGCCCGCGCTCGGCGATGCTCACGCCACGCCATTCGCGCTGCGCGGCGCGCGCCGCCGACACCGCAGCGTCGACCTCGACGTCCGACGCAACCGGCCGCTCGGCATAGACCGAGCCGTCGATGGGGGAGATGATCTTGATGGTGGAGGTCATGGTGGCCCCATGGCGTTAGCAGGAAAGTGCGCGCACATGTCCCTGATGTGCGTAGTCCAGAATGACTTGATCACGGGTGACGAGTGTCAGATCGAGCCTCCGAGCCGTCGCGACCAGAATGCGGTCGGCGGGATCGCGATGGAGCCGCCCCGGCAGGAAGGAAGCCTCGACGAGTACCTCCGGTGAAAGCGCTTCGATGCGCACGCCCGGTGTCGTAATCGTCTCACCGAAAATGTCCATGGGAGAGCGCACCGTCGGCAGCCGTCCCTTGGCGCTCAGCAGTCCCAGCTCCCATGCCGAAATCGGCGATACGCGCACCCGCTGTTCGGCGGCAAAGGCCCTATTCATCGCCGCTACTGCCTCCGGCCTCATCGGCTGATTGAGTGCGATCCAGATGATCGCGCATGTGTCGAGCAGGAAATCGTCGGTCACGCTTCGTCCGGCTCGAACGCGGGCTTGGTGTAATCGTATCCCGGGATGAGAGTGACTTTACCAACCCAGATTCCGAACAGCGGGTGAGTGCGTTCGGCCTTGTAGCCGACCTGGCCGGGCTCCGACATGCCTGTCGGCGATTGTTCCGAGCTATCGGCCTTCAACGGGGACTTCAATTTCCGATAACCGCCTGGCCAGCCTTCAAGGACGAAATCGACCGTCTCGTTCGCGAGGTCGACCTGCGAGGTCCGATAGCTGGCACGCATCCAGGCCCGCGCCTGGCTGTGTCCGTTCGGACTGTTGCTCCACCACTCCTCACGCCGCCGGGCTGAGGGAGGCAGAGACCCGCCGATGATTTTCTCGATCTCAGAGAACGTCATGCGATGACGCCCCTGTCCCGAAAACAGGAGATACTCGAAAAGGGGGTGATACTTCGTACCTTCGGTCGTCATCATCGCCAAACCTGTGCACGCGGATGATCTCCATAGGTTCATATAGTAACTTACTATCTAGTACCGTTCAAACCCCCGCTTCAGTTCCCAGTCCGTGACGCGGCGGTCGTATTCGAACTGCTCCCATTCCGCGGTGTGGACGTAGTGGTCGACGACATCGTCGCCCATTGCCGCGCGGAGCATCTTCGACTTGTCGAGGAGCGCGGTTGCCTCGCGGAGCGTCTTCGGCACTTCGCGGAGGCGCTTGCCGTAATAGGCGTCGCCGACGAAGGGCGCTTCCAGCTCCAGCTCCTCCTCGATGCCGGCGATGCCGGCGGCGAGTAGCGCGGCGAAGGCGAGATACGGGTTGAGGTCGGCGCCACCGATCCGGCATTCGGTGCGGATCGACTTCGAGCCCTCGCCGACGAGGCGGAAGCCGGCGGTGCGGTTGTCGCGGCTCCAGATCGCCTTGGTGGGCGCAAAGGTGCCGGCCTGGAAGCGCTTGTAGGAATTGATGTAGGGGGCGAGGAACCAGGTGATGTCGCCGGCATATTTGAGCTGGCCGGCCATGAACCGGCGCATCAGCTCCGACATGCCGAACTCGCCCTTCGGGTCGAGGAAGAGCGGCTTCTTGCCGGCCTTGTCCCAGAGCGAGGCGTGGATATGGGAGGAGGAGCCGGCGAGGCCGTAGTCCCACTTCGCCATGAAGGTGACCGCCTTGCCCTTGCCCCAGGCGATCTCCTTGATGCCGTTCTTGAGGATGGAGTGGCGGTCGGCCATCTCCAGCGCGTCGGAATAGCGGACGTTGATCTCCTCCTGGCCCGGCCCCCATTCGCCCTTGGAGTTCTCGACCGGGATGCCCGCGCCGTTAAGGCCGAGGCGTATCGCCCGCATCACGCCCTCTTCCTTGGTGGTCTGGAAGACATGGTAGTCCTGGATGTAGCGGCCGGCGGTGGCGAGGTCGTGATACCGCTTCTGCCGTATCGTCTCGTAGTCCTCGTCG
Source organism: Bauldia sp. (assembly GCA_022841545.1). Classification (GTDB taxonomy): domain Bacteria; phylum Pseudomonadota; class Alphaproteobacteria; order Rhizobiales; family Kaistiaceae; genus Bauldia. The sequence continues at coordinate 7,992 of JALHRF010000175.1, forward strand.
AACAGGTAGAACTCGAGCTCGGAGGCGAGGAACGCGGTCATGCCGCGTGTCGAGAGGCGCGCGACCTGGCGCTTGAGGATCGCCCGCGGGCTGTGGCTGAGATCGTGATGGTGGTGGTCGAGGACGTCGGCGAGGACCAGCGCCGTGTTCTCGAGCCACGGGATGACCCGGAGCGTCGCCATGTCGGGCTTCATGACGAAGTCGCCATAGCCTTTCGCCCAGCTCGCCGCCTCGTAGCCGGGCACCGGCTCCATGTCGATGTCGTCGGCGAGCAGGTAGTCGCAGCCGTGCGTCTCCTCGTGCGCGGTGGCGACGAAGTACTCGGCCTGGAAGCGTTTGCCGATGAGACGGCCCTGCATGTCGACGAAGGCGACGACGACCGTGTCGATGCCGCCGTCGGCGACGGCTTTCTTCAATTGATCGAAGGTGAGGTTGCCAGGCATCGGGATCGCCGCGGGTTCAGGGGGACAGGCTCCCGGGGGCAACAGGCCCCCGGGACTTCAAGCGTGACGTGCGTCAGGCGCCGTAGCGGTACGGAGGGCCAGCCTGGATCATCTGGGCGTTGTAGGCCTTCAGGATCTCGACGACCTTGGCGTTCCGCGGAGACTGGGCCGCGATCTCCTCCCAGAACACGAGCGCCGCGTCCTCCACCGTCTTCCATTCGGCATCCGGGATCGAGGTCAGCTCGAGCGGGCCGGTGGTGCGGTACTTGGCCTCGCCCGCCCAGTACCAGTGGAGGCGGTAGTAGTGGGAGGAGTCCATCGCCAGCTTGAAGAGCTGCTGGAGATGCGGCGGCACCTGGTTCCACTTCTCGGTGTTGACGAAGTACGAGCCGGCCCAGGCGCCCGAGATCGGGTTGGTCATGAAGTACTTGAGGACGTCGGCCCAACCCACCGTCACCATCTCGGTGATGCCGCACCAGCAGACGCCGTCGAGCTCGCCGGTCTGGATCGCCGGCTGCACGTCCTCGTAGGGCAGCGTCACCGGCACCACGCCGAACTGCGACAGGAACTGGCCGCCGGTCGGGAAGGTGTAGACGCGGAGGCCCTTCAGGTCCTCGAGCGAGCGGATCGGCTTGGTGGTGCCGAAGTTGCAGGGGTCCCACGAGCCGGTCGAGAGCCAGGTGACGCCTTCGATCTCGGAATAGGCCTCCTCCCAGATCTCCTTGAGGCCGTGCCAGTTCCACAGCGCCGGCACGTCGAGCGAGTAGCGCGACGCGAACGGGAAGTAGGCGGCGAACACCTTGATGTCGACCGGCGCGGCGGCGGAATCGTCATCGCTCTGGGCGGCGTCGATGGTGCCCGCCTGGACCGAGCGGAACAGCTCGCCATGCGGCACGAGCTGGTCGGCGGTGTAGAGCTCGATCACCATCTCGCCATTGGCGGCGGTGTTGAACCAGTCGATCGAGTTCTTGACCACATGCTCGGCAAGTGCGGGGCCGGCATAGGTCTGCATGCGCCAGGTGATGGGCGCCTGGGCGCGGGCAATATGCGGGGCCGCAAGCGACGTTGCAGCCGTTGCGGAGACCAGCCCCGCCTTCTTGAGAAAATCGCGTTTGTTCATCGATGGTGTCTTGCTCATTCCAAGGTTCTCCCCTGTTGCAGTGGGCACTGGATAGTGGCCCCCTCGAAGGCCGGTCGTTTGGCGCCGGCACGGCGCTGGCGCGGCTGCGAATCACAGTTGACGCCTGTTCCGCGCGCCGCCGTCATCGCGCTGCCATGTAGAGATCGGGCAGCCAGAGGGCGACCTGCGGGAAGATCAGGATGATGATGATGGTAAAGACCATCAGAAAGAAGAACGGCACGATCGAGCGATAGATGTCGCCGAGCGAGATCTCGGGCGGCGCGAGCGCGCGCATCAGGAACAGGTTGTAGCCGAAGGGCGGTGTGATGTACGCGACCTGGCAGGTGAGGGTGTAGAGAATGCCGAACCAGATCAGGTTGAAGTCGAGCTGGCCGACCAGCGGGATGTAGAGCGGCGCGACGATGACCAGCATCGCCGTATCGTCGAGGAAGGCGCCCATGACCAGGAACGACAGCAGCATCGCGATCAGGATCGCATAGGGGCTGAGGTCCCAGGTGTTCAGAAGCAGCGTCTCGATCGCGCGCACCGCCCCGAGCCCGTCATAGACCGAGCTGAAGCAGAGCGCGGCGAGGATGATCCAGAGGAACATGCAGCTGATGGCGAGCGTGTTCCGCGTCGTGTCCTCGATCACCTTGAAGGTGAGCTTGCCCTCGATGGCGGCGGCGATGGTGGCAAGGGCGGCCCCGACCACCGAGCTCTCGACGAGACTCGTCACGCCGGTGAGGAAAAGGCCCATCATGATGGCGAAGACGAGGAGCGGCAGAATGCCCTCGCGGAGCAGCTTGAACTTCTCGGCGCGGGTGATCGACCGCCGCTCGTCCTCCGGCAGCGCCGGCCCCATCTCCGGATTGATGCGGCAGCGGATGTAGACGTAGAGGGCGAAGATCGCCGCCATCAGGAGCCCCGGCATGATGCCGGCCAGCCACAGCTGCAGCACCGGCTGGCGGGCGATCATGGCGTAGAGGACAAGCACCACGCTCGGCGGGATCAGGATGCCGAGCGAACTGCCGGCCTGGATGACGCCGGTCACCATGCGCTTGTCGTAGCCGTGCCGGAGCAACTGCGGCAGCGCGATCGTGGCGCCGATCGCCATCCCGGCCACGGACAGGCCGTTGAGGGCCGCGATCATCACCATCAGGCCGATGGTGCCGAGGGCGAGGCCGCCGCGAACCGGCCCGAACCAGACGTGAAACATGCGGTAGAGATTGCCCGCGACGCCGGAGTCCGCGAGCATGAAGCCCATGAAGATGAAGAACGGCGCGGTGATCAGCGGATACCAGTTGAGCACCTGGAAGCTGGCGTTGAAGGGCATCTCGAAGGAGCCCTGGCCCCACAGCAACAGCGCCGCCGCCGCGCCGACGAAACCGATGATGCCGAAGACGCGCTGCCCCGTCATGAGCAGCACCATCATCGTCACGAACATGAAGATGGTGATCGTTTCGGGGCTCATGCGATCGGCTTCCCGCGCGCAATCGCGATGTCCTTGAAGAAGGTGGCGATGCACTGGAGCAGCATCAGGAAGATGCCGACGGTCATGACCACCTTGATCGGCCAGAGCACCGGCGCCCAGGACGAGTAGTTGGTCTGCTGGTAGAAGATCGCGTACTCGGTGCTCGACACGCCGCCCCAGAACAGGACGACGAGGTAGAAGATCACGAACAGGATGGTGATCGCATCCGTGACAGCGCGCTTCCGGGCCGAAAGCCGGTCGTAGAACAGGTCCATGCGGACGTGGCCGCCCATCTGCAGCGTGTAGGCGCCGCCGAGCAGGTAGTAGGCGGAGAGCAGGAACTGGGACATCTCGAGCGCCCAGTTGATGGGCACTCCGAAGATCAGCCGTGAGCCGGTGGAGGCGAGGAGGATCGCGGCCATCACGAAGATCAGGTACATCGCGACCCGGCCGACGCGGTAGTTGACGGCGTCCACGGCGCGGACGAAGGCGACTATCGGCCCGGGCATCGCCGCCTCCGCCCGCTCGCCTGCGTCACCTTGCTACGCGGCATCCGCCCCTCCCAAGACCACCGGCGAAAGCGAAGCAAGGATCGCGCCCAAACGGTCGGCCCAGGCCTTCTGGCCGGCCGCGTCGGCGATGAGATCGTTCCTGATCTCGATCATCGCCGCCGGCAGGTCGCGCGGACGCGCGTGGCGGGTCAGGGTGTAGTAGACGCGGTCGGCCGGCGCGTAGGGCTGGTTGACGCCGACCGTCAGGCCGGGATCGGCCCTGAGGGCGGCGATGAACGGGTCGGCAAGGCGCCGGTCGTCGTCGAAGACGATGCCGATGTCCCAGGGCCGGGACCGGCCGAAATAGACCGGGGTGAAGGAATGCACCGCCACGACGCCGGTGGCGCGGCCGGCGGCGAACCGGTCCTCGAGGACCTGGTCGATGGCGTTGTGGTAGGGAATATGGATCGCGGCGAGACGACGGAGCCGCTCCTTCTCGTCCACGTCGCGATTGCCGGGGACCGCCCTGCCCTCGCTCTCGGCGACGATCAGGTCGGGCGCGTCCGGGTATCGATTGCAGTCGATGATCAGCCGCGA
>JALHRF010000176.1 GCA_022841545.1 Bauldia sp.
CTGAGTTCCGCGATTCGACCGTTGCTCATGCGATTGTCCTCCACGCCCCGGTGCGCCAGGCGTACCTAAGCGCGGTGTGGCCCTGCCGCAAGGCGCGTCGAAGTCCGGCGCCGCGCCGTTCAGCTCAATCGCCGACCAGGAAAAATCGCCACGTGCCGTCGGGGCCGATGCCGACCCGGTAGGAGATGTAGGCGCCGTAGGTCTTCATGTCCTCGTAGTCGCCGGAGAAGACCAGCTTGAACAGCTCGACCAGTTGCGGCGGCGTCAGGGCGTCGACCGGATAGCGTGCGAAGTAGGGCCAGATGTACATTTCGTCCGGCGTACCGGCGTCGGCATGCACGTAGCCCGCCTCGAGCACCTCGATCAGGATCGCGAGGATCTCGCGGCCCTCCGCGTCGCCGGACAGCGAGCGGAGCGTCTCGACCGGGTCGCCCGTTTCGTTGAAGCTGAGCGCGGGCGGCTCGCCATTCGCCTCGAAAATCAGGCGGAGCCTTTCCAGGTCGCCGCTCGACGCGGCCTCGATGATCTGCTCCCGGAGCCGCCGGACCGGCGTGGGCAGTTTTTCAGGGTCGTATTCGACCACCGGGATATCGGTGACGGGAATGCGCACCGCCGCGCCGCCGCCATCGTCGCGCCCGTCATCCAGCGGGTCGTCGTCGGGCGGAATCGACGGCATCGGCCGGTCCGGCGCCTCGAACGGCGCGGCCATTTCCGATCCGGGGAGGGAATCGTCGACCGGCGACGCCGAGGCATGCCCGGCGAGCACGATGCCGAGGACGATGACGATCGCGCGCGGAGCTGAAATCCGCATGGCGCCCCCGGTTGAACTCACTTGAGGACCGAACCCCTCGCAGCCGACTATAGAGCACCGGCCGCCACCGGGTAACCCCTCCGCAAACGTGCCGGGGGGCTGCTACTGAACCGAGCGGTGGAGCGAGAACTCGAACGCCATGATCTTCGCGGGGAGCGTCTTGGCGAGCCCGGCGACCGCCTCCTCGCCATAGGTCTCGATCAGGTCGGCGAAGGCGCGGAAGAGGGCGGCGTGGGCGAGAATCTCCGAATCGACGCCATCGGCCGTGGCGCCTTCCCAGGCCTCGCTGAGATAGGCGAGCGCCAGCCGCTTCTTCTCGGCGATCTGCCGGTCGTCGGGGGTCCGCTTTGCCGGTTCCGCCATTATGCTTGCCATGCTCGAATCGGCCCCGGCCGGATGGTTAACGCCAGAGTCGACGCTAACACGCCAGCGGGGCGCCGGCAGCGGCAACGTGAAAGAACGGTTAACGCCATCTTAATCCTTTGATCGATTTCGTTAACGGCGCATTTACTCTTCGCGCCCGTAGCGGGCGGCGATGTCGCGGGCGATCCGCGCGCCTTCCTGCATGTAGCGGTCGACCGCCGTGGTCGCTGCCGGGGTGCAGGTGCGGTAGACGGACTTGAAGCCCTCGTAGCCGCGGTTGAAGCCGTCGACGAGGCGGGCGAGCCGGTCGCCGTCGGCCTGCTCGGCGTCGATGATGCCCTGCATCTGGTCGCGCCAGAGCGTGCCCTCGCTCGCGCCGCAGAGTTCGCGGAGGTAATGGGTCGATCCGAGGATCTCCGAGAGCCGCACGAGGCCGTCGTCATAGGGCGCCACGACCGGGACGGGTGGCGGCGCCTCGGCGGCCTCCTGGGCGCGCGCGGGAGCGGCGAGGAGCGCGATGGCGATGAGGGAGAGGGCAAGTCCGTGGCCGAAGGTCATGCTTCAATCGGGTCCGTCGAGGTCGGTCGGGTGCTGCCGGGAGGCCCAGCAATACCCATGACCCGGGCGAGGATACGGTCGGTATCGGGCGTTTTTTGGAATTGCGCCAGGTCCGCGACGTCGACCCATCGCGCCTCTGCTGCGTCGTCGCCTGCCACCGGTTCGCCGGCGAGCCATGTGCCGGCAAAGACGATCAGGACGTAGTGGCGCTCGACCGCGCCGGCGTCGTTCCGGATGAGAATCTCGGCCTGGTCGATCGCCCCATCGACATCGACCGTGATCGCGGTCTCCTCCATCACCTCGCGCGCGGCGGCGGCGGCGAGCGATTCGCCGAATTCGACGCGGCCGCCGGGGAAGGCCCAGATGTCGCGCATCGGCGGCTCGCCGCGCCGGACGAGGAGGACGCTGTCGCCGCGCCGCACCAGGGTGCTGACGCCGAGGATGGGGCGCCTGTTATCGGAAAGGGACATGGGTCGATTGGGTCCGGCGCGTTACCTGTGCGGGGATCTTCGCCCGGCGGTCTCGGCGAGCAGGGCGCGTTCGACCGTTTCCGGAGCGTGACGGATAACAAGAAGCAGGTTCCGCGCAATCCGGTCGGGCACCCTCCGACCCTGCTCCCAGTCCCGCACGGTTGCCGCCGAGAGTCCGAAGCGGGCAGCGAACTTCCCTTGCGACAGCTTGAGGTCCTTCCGGATCGCGGCAACATCGATTGCCTCCGGCCTGATGATTCGCGCCGGCTCGATGCGGCCTTCCGCAATCGCCAGTGCTTCACGAGCGCTCTCGATCAGCTCTTCCCCGAACTTTCCCATGTTGTCGTCACCTGTCTCTGTAGGCTTGTGCCAGCCGTGGCAGAATGGCCGCCAGGTCGTTCCTTTCCCTCGCCGTCAGGTCGCTTTTCGCGCCTTTGCCGAAGACTGAAAGAAGGAAGACCGGGACATCGTCACCGCCAAAATAATGTATCGTCCGATAGCCCCCGCTCTTTCCACCGCCCGCCCGCCGATGACGCAGTTTTCGCGCGCCTCCGCTACCCACAATCAGATCTCCGACCAGGGGATTGGCGGCAATCTCGGAGACGATGGCCATGACCTCTTCTTCCGATAACCCCAGGCGATCGGACTGGCGTTGAAATGTGGGCGTGAGAACGACGCCATGCATCCGATGTATATACGGCTCCGCCGTATAGAAAGTCAAATTGCCGGGACGCGAAGGGATCGCGATGGCCTAACCTTGCACCGATGACCGGACGATTCATCCTCACCGCTCCCCCCGAGGCGGTCGCGGCGCGGTTCGGCCTTGACGTCGACTGGTTCCCGCCGCGCTACAACATCGCGCCGGGCCAGCCGATCGCGGTCGTCCGTCACGTCCGCGGGCGGGGGGAATTCGGCCTGGTGCGCTGGGGCTTCGTGCCGTCCTGGGCGAAGGACCCGCGCCGGTTCGGGCCGCTCGTCAACGCGCGCGGCGAGGGGCTCCTCGACAAGGCCGCCTTCCGCGGCGCGTTCCAGTACCGGCGCTGCCTGATCCCGGCGACCGGCTGGTATCATTGGGAGCGGTCGCCGCCGGGCGGCGCCAGTCGCCCGTGGCTGGTCCGCCCCCGCGACGGCGGGCTGATGGCCTTCGCCGGCCTCTGGGACCCGTGGCTCGGCGCCGACGGCAGCGAGGTCGACGGCGCGGCCATCGTCACCGTCGGCGCGGGCGGCGACATTGCCGGCATCGCCGACCGCATGCCGGCCGTCCTCGCGCCGGCCGACTGCGACCGCTGGCTCGATTCGGATCGGACCTCCGCCGTCGCCGCAGCGTCGCTGCTTCGCCCGATGCCATCGGGTTCGCTGGAGGCGGTCCCGGTGGGGACCCGGGTCAACCACGCTGCGAACGACGACCCGGGCCTGATCGAGCCGGCGTCGACGGGGCCGGCGTGACCGGGGCGGCAGCCGTCGAAGGTTTCCTGCTCGGCGCCGGGCTGATCATTGCCATCGGCGCCCAGAACGCCTTTGTCCTCCGTCAGGGGTTGAAGCGCGAGCACGTCTTGGCCGTCGCCACGGCGCTGGCGCTCACCTTCCTCAACCCGCACGTCTATCTAGACACGGTCGTCCTGATCGGCGGCCTGTCGGCGGCACGAAGGCGCCGCAGCCGTCGCCTTCGCGGTGGGCGCGGCGGCGGCATCCGCTGTGTGGTTCTACGGGCTGGGTTTCGGCGCCAGGCTGCTTGCGCCGCTGTTGGCGCGGCCGGCCGCCTGGCGTCTCCTCGATCGCGGCCTCGCGGTCGTCATGTGGGGGATCGCGATCCGGCTCGCCGTCGAGGCGTTCGGTTCGCCGTGACAACAGCCGCACCCGGTTCCCCACCTTCGGTGAGCGATTGATGTAGCGCAACCGTTCCGTCGCCTCGGCGGGATAGCTTGGCTCCTTCAACGGGTCTGGTCGCGATGTGCCCCCTCGGCGCCGGCCAGCCCTGGGTCAGCGGTCATTGAGGTGCGTCGTGCAGAACGGGCATTGGAACCAGTCTTCGCCCGCGCGACCGGGCGGGTGGATCACCCGGCGGTCGTTCCTGCGATCCTCGGCCAGCGTGCTGGCCTGCGTCGCGGTCGGCCCGCTCGCGACGAGAGGTGCAGAAAGCGCTCCGCCGCTGGAACGCTATCCTATCGACCCCGAGGTCAGGACGACCCTCGACCGGATGATCTCCTTCCCCCGGGCATTGTCGCCGGGACTGGCGAAGGACCAGCTCGACCAGATTCAGCGCTACGCGGAGCTTGGATATGGCGAATGGACTTTCGGCGCGGGCCTACCGCTCATCCGTCGAACCGACCTTCTCCCCGACGATTCCGTCGATCCCGCCGGCAGAATCTCCCGGCTGGCCCGCTTCTTTTCGATCAGCGACATCCACACCACCGACAAGGAAGCGCCAAACCAGCTCCTCGATTTCCAGCGGCGCGAGCCCGCGGCGCTCGACAACACCTCGGTTTACTCAGGCGTCATGCTCTACTCGACGCAAGTGCTCGATGCCGCGATCCAGACGGTCAATGCCTTGCACAGGACCGACCCGTTCGATTTTGGAATATCGCTGGGCGACACCTGCAACAGCACCTCATACAACGAGCTCCGCTGGTACATCGACGTCCTGGACGGCGGGCCGATCAATCCCAGCTCGGGCGCCCATGCCGGAGCCGACACCGTGGACTATCAGAAGCCGTTCCTCGCCGCCGGGCTCGACCGGGACATCCCCTGGTATCAGGTGCTCGGCAACCACGATCATTTCCTGATCGGCTCATTCCCGGTCGATGCCGATCCGACCCTCGGTTTTCGCGAGTCCTACACTGCCGATTCGGTGTGGGCGATCGGCAACCCGCTTGTTCCCCAGCCGGCCCGATTCCCGGCACTGTTCGACGTCGAGCGATTCCGGCAAGGACCGCTCCGCTATCCCGGGGTCATCGATGGTGCCAGCCCCTTCGGAGCCATAGTCGGCGCCGGCGACGTTGCCGACCCGGCCTTCGCCGCGGGGCCGCCCAGGGTCGTTCCGGATCCCGATCGACGCTCGCTCACACGCTCGGAGTGGGTGGCCGAATTCTTCGCCACGACGAGCAGCCCGATCGGCCACGGCTTCCATCTCGTCGACCGGAGTGATCCCGCCCGGGATAGCGACGGATTCGCCTGCTACAGTTTTCTCCCCGATCCGAAGATACCCCTCAAGATCATCGTCCTCGACATCACCCAGTCGGAGCATGACGGCTCGAAGGACATCCACGGCCACGGCTATCTCGATCGGCGGCGCTGGGCGTGGCTGCGTTCGGAACTCGCGAAGGGCCAGGCGGAGAACCAGTTGATGATCGTGGCCGCCCACATTCCCATCGGTGTATCCGCCATAGGGTCAGAAACCGAATGGTGGCAGGGCGACGACAATACCAAGCCCGGCTACGAAAATGCCGTCGACCTCGCCGGGCTGGTGCAGGCGCTTCAGGACACGCCCAATCTCATCCTGTGGATCGCCGGGCATCGTCACTTGAACACGATCAAGGCGTTCAAGTCGCCGGATCCGGCGCGGCCCGAACTCGGCTTCTGGCAGGTCGAGACTTCCTCGCTGCGAGATTTTCCCCAGCAGTTCCGCACGTTCGAGATCGTGCTCAACGACGACGACACCGTGTCCATCGTCACGCTCAACGTTGATCCGGCAGTGGCCGAAGCGTCCCCGGCGGCCAATTCGCGCCGCTATGCCATCGCAGCGCAGCAGATCATCGGAAATGACCTCCGGATCAACAACCCGAACTACCGGACGGCAGAGGGCAGCGGCCGGCTTCCGGTGCCGCCTGTCGACCCCACCCGCCCGCAGAGCGACGATCCGTCGGCGGTCGATCCGACCATCCGGTTCGTGGATTTGAGCGAAGCCGACCCACCGGTTCCCTACCACGCATCCTGCAACGCCGAGCTGTTGAAGCCGTTGAGTCCCGCCATGTCGGCGGTGCTCAGGAAGCTCTTCCCGCGTTGAGGCCGAGGCAGCGGCCCGGAGTTTCACTCCGGGATTGCGGCAGGCTGTCAGAGCACAGAAGGGGCGGGGCGATCACCACCGGAACGACCGTCGTCGGGGCCGCCGGCAGGCGGCGAACACAGCTTGGCTATGCTCGCAGTCAGGTGGTCGAGAGCGACTCGTCCTGCTTGGTCGGGCGGAGCGCGGCGACGACTTCGGGGATCGCGACGCTGCGGTACTGCTGCGCCAGGTTCTCCTGGCGTTCGAGTTCGGCCTTCGACTGGAACGGTCGTCGGTCGATCATCTTCTTCTGGGTGGTCATGACGGTGCTCGCATCTCGTGTTTCGAAACCCCTAACCGGGGCTGGTAAGTGGCCCTCTTCCCGGCAGTTTGAGGCGGAATGATGAATGGATGGTCACCATCCGGCAGTGATGGAAGTCACAGATATGCGAGCGTTGCATATGCGTCACGGTTCTGCGGCCGGTGGGCGCTTGCGCCGACCGCGACAAGCCGATAGCTGACAGCTTGCCGTTCACGATAGCGATGGAGCCCGATGCCTGTCCGACTGCGGGAACGCCGGTCCCTGCTGGCGGTGTGGGCGCAGCGGCTGTCGCTGCTTGCGGTGCCGGTCCTGATCATCGCCGCCTTCGGCCACCGCGCCGGCATGATGGACGCGATCCCGACCTACGCGACGATGGCGGTCGGGTTCTCGCTGGCGGCGCTGGGCGTGATCGCCGCGATCGCCGCCTTCGAAGGCATCTGGCGTGATGGGCGGAAGGGGATAGGGCCCGCGCTGCGCGGCCTGCTCCTCGGGCTCCTCATCCTCGTCGTGCCGGTCGTCGGCGCGTGGAAGCTCGTCACCCATCCCCGCCTCACCGACATCTCGACCGACCTGGACAATCCGCCGGACTACCTGCTCGCCCTCAGCAACCGGCCGGACGATGCGGCGCCGCTCGAACCGCCCGACGAGGACGAGGCGGAGCTCCAGCTCGACGGCTATCCCGATATCGTGCCGCGCCACTATCCCGTCGGCACCGCGCGCGTCTTCGAGGATGCGCTGGCGATCGCGGAAAAAAGCGGCTGGACCATGCTCGGCTCGCAGAAACCGGAAGAGCCGGAGAACGTCGGGCGGATCGAGGCGGTCGACACCACGATGCTGTTCGGCTTCCGCCAGGACATCGTCATCCGCATCGTGCCGGACGGCGAGGGGGCGCTGGTCGACATGCGCTCCGCGGCGCGGAACGGGGCGCACGACCTCGGCGCCAATGCCGAGCGCATCCGCGGCTTCTTCGCCGAGCTCGACGCCTCGCTCCAGGGCATCACGGAATAGTCTGCTTCAGCCCGGCAGGAACCGGCCGCCGAGGTTGACGAGGCCGTCGGTGAAGACGTCGCCGCGCCGGACCAGGACCTCGAGGTGGGCCAGCACCGAGCGCGCCGCCGCCGGATGCAGGCCCGGGTCGATGTCGCGATAGATTGCCGCGACCATCGCCGGGATGGTGCTGTCGCCCGAATGGATGCGGTCGAGGATCGCCGCCTCCCGCGCCAGCCGGTGACGGCGCAGTTCCGCGATGCGGGCATGGGCGTCCTCGACCGGCGGGCCGTGGCCGGGCAGGAGCCGCCGTTCGGGCCTTGCCGCCAGCCGGTCGAGCGAATCCATGTAGTCGCTCATGTCGCCGTCGGGCGGCGCCACGATACTGGTCGACCAGCCCATCACATGGTCGCCGGAAAGGATCAGGTCCGCGCCGGCGAGGGCGAGGGCGATGTGATTGGCGGTATGGCCGGGCGTCGCGATCGCCTCGATCCGCCAGCCTTCGCCGTCGACGGCGTCCCCGTCGCCAAGGACGATGTCCGGCCGGTGGCCGGTGTCGTTGGCGTCGTCGAGGATGTTCGCCTCGCCGGGCTGAAGCGCGCGGGAGAGGCGGTGCGGCCCGCCCGAGAGCACCGGGGCGCCGGTCCTTGCCCTGAGGGCCGCCACCGCGCCGGAGTGATCGCGGTGGGTGTGGGTGACGAGGATATGGCTGACGGTTTCGTCCGCGAGTGCCGCGAGCAGCGCGTCGACATGGGCCGGGATGTCCGGACCGGGATCGACGAGGGCAACGCGGCCGGAACCGACGATGTAGGTGTTGGTGCCGCTGGCGGTGAACGGCCCCGGATTCGGCGCCGTGAGCCGGCGGACGCCCATCCCGACCGCAACGGGCGGCGGGGGCGTCGGATGCGCGCTCTCGGGTCTGGCGATCTCGGCCATGGCGACGCTCGCGGCGCTCATCCCTCGGAAGGCGGGCCCTCGGAAGACGGGCCCTCGACAGCGCGGGAATTGGTCGGAGTGGCAGGATTCGAACCTGCGACCCCCTGCTCCCGAAGCAGGTGCGCTACCAGGCTGCGCTACACTCCGGCCGCTGGCGAGGCGTCTTATAGCGGCGGCATTCGGCCGCCACAAGGCCGACGGTAGGTCGTTTGGAGGCAACCCGCGACCGGCGGGCTCCGCCGGGTGCCGCATGGGTCTGGTTGACCACGCCCGCGTCGGCTATATGGGGCCCGCCGGCCGGAATTTCATCTGCGGCCCGGCGCGTTTGGGGCGTGGCCAAGCGGTAAGGCAACGGGTTTTGGTCCCGTGATCCCAGGTTCGAATCCTGGCGCCCCAGCCAACTCCTTAAAATTTGTCTTTAACTTTCATCAGTTAGGTCTACCCTTGGTGGATAGAAATGATGCGGCGGATTGGTCAGGATATGAAGGAGTCTGGTGTTGATGACCAAATTCGTCAGCCTCTACGAGGCGCGGACAAACTTGCAGGATCTCGTCGACCGCGCGGCAGCGGGCGAGGAGATCGTCATTGCGAAGAACGGAATGCCCTTCGCCAAGCTGGTGCCCCTTCCCAATCGCGGAGCGCCGCGAAAGTCGGGGGATGGCCTGGGCGACGGGCTGAATGTCACCTCGATCCTGGCCGAGTCCGGGGAGGCGGAGAGCCGGCGGGCCGTCCGGTACCGGGCCTGAGGACGACGCCGGGGGGCTTTTCCCCCCGGGCGTTGCCCGCGTTGCCGAACGCCACGCGATCCGCGACGATGCCGGACTGAGTCAGTTCCGGGCATCCTGCGCAACTATGCTTCCCGACGAGATCCTAGCGCGTCTTGTCCGCCTCGGGCTTGCCGGGGCGGCCCAAGCCGTGACCGCGGAGCGGCTGACCGGCGGCGTCTCCTCCGACATCTGGAAGGTGAGCGCCGGCGGCAGGGTCTTCTGCGTCAAGCGGGCGATGGCCAAGCTCGCCGTCAAGGACGACTGGTTCGCGCCGGTCGAGCGCAATCGCTATGAGCGCCAGTGGTATGAACTGGCGTCGAAACGCGTGCCCGGCTCGGCGCCGCAGATCCTCGCCCACGACGACGCGGCGATGTTCTTCGCCATGGAGTGGCTCGACCCGTCGGACCATCGTCTGTGGAAGGCCGATCTCATGGCCGGCCGCGTCGACATCGCGCTCGCCGCCGCAGTCGGCGAACGGCTCGCCGCGATCCACCGCGCCACCGCGGGGGATGCGGCGGTCGCCGCGCTGTTCCCCACCGGCCCGCTGTTCGAGGCGCTCCGCCTCGAGCCCTATCTCCGCGCCACCGGCCGGCGGCATCCGGCGCTGGCGGCGCGGCTCGAGGCGCTCGCCGATCGGACTGCGGCGACCAAGGTGGCGCTGGTCCATGGCGACGTCAGTCCCAAGAACATCATGGCCGGGCCGGGCGGCCCGGTTTTCCTCGACGCCGAATGCGCCTGGTACGGCGATCCGGCCTTCGATCTCGCCTTCTGCCTCAACCACATGCTCCTCAAGTGTCTCGCCGCACCGGAGGCTTCGGCGGATTTCCTGATCGCCTTCGACGCACTCCGCGACGCCTATCTCGCCGGCGCAACGTGGGAGGCGCGGCCGGACCTGGAGTCGCGGGCGGCGGCGCTCCTGCCGGCGCTGTTCCTCGCCCGGGTGGACGGCAAGTCGCCGGTGGAATACGTCACCGGGGACGAGCAGCGCGACCGGGTGCGGCGCGTCGCGGTGCCGATGGTCGAGGCGCCGCCCGCAACGCTCGCGGCGGTACGGGATGCCTGGGGCAGGGAGATCGGACTTGGGTGACACGGAGATCGTGAAGGTCGTCGGCCGGCGGGTGTGGGATTCGCGCGGCCGGCCGACGGTCGAGGCCGAGGTGTGGCTCGCCGGCGGCGCCATGGGCCGGGCCATCGCCCCGGCCGGCGCCTCGACCGGGTCGGGAGAGGCGGTCGACCTCCGCGACGGTGGCACCGCTTTCGGCGGCTACGACGTGACCCGCGCCGTCGCCGCGGTAAACGGCGAGATCGCCGGAACCCTCCGCGGACTTGATTCGACCGATCAGGAAGCCGTCGACGGCGCCCTCATCCGACTCGACGGGACGGATGACCGGCGTCGTCTGGGCGGCAACGCGATTGTCGCGACGTCGCTCGCCGTCGTCCACGCTGCGGCAGCCGTCGTCGGCATGCCGCTTTGGCGCTACCTTGCCGGCGCGAACCCCGTCGCCACCATGCCGCGGCCCGAGATCCAGCTCTTCGGCGGCGGCGCCCACGCCGGCCGACGGGTCGACGTCCAGGACTTCATGGTGGTCGCATCGGGCGCGAAGACCTTCGCCGAAGCCATTGATATGACGGCGGAAATATATCGCGCCGCAGGCCGGCTCCTGGCGCGGCAGGGGAAGCTTTCCGGGGTGGCGGACGAGGGCGGATACTGGCCCGCGTTCGATACCAACGAGGAGGCCCTCGGGCTGGCGGTATCGGCGATCGAGGCGGCCGGTTTCACCCCCGGTGGCAACGTCTTGATTTCGCTCGACATTGCCGCCTCCGACTTCGGCAAGGGCGGCCGCTACCGCCTCGCCCGCGAGGGCCGCGAACTCGACACCGACGGCATGATCGACATGCTCCTCGGCTGGCTCGACCGTTACCCCATCGGCTTCATCGAGGACCCCCTCGCCGAGGACGACGAAGCCGGCCTGATCGAATTCACCAAGGCCGCCAAAGGGATACGGGTGGTGGGCGATGACTATCTCGTGACCAATGCGGGCCGTGTCCGCCACGCGGCGGAGGTCGGCGCCTGCAACACGGCCCTGATCAAGCCCAACCAGGCCGGGACCGTGACCGAGACGAAAGCCGCCTTCGATGCCGCCCGGTCGGCCGGTTTCGCGAACATCGTCTCGGCCCGCTCGGGCGAGACCGAGGACGTTTCGGTCGCCCACCTCGCCGTCGGCTGGGGCGCGGAAATGCTCAAGGTCGGCTCCTTCACCCGGTCCGAACGCATGGCCAAATGGAACGAGGGCCTCCGCATCGCCGAGGCGCTGGGCGACCCGCCGCTGGCCTGACCGGGGCAGCGGAACCGGCTGTGGAAAGCCGCATCGTCCCGAATCGCCGACGCCAGGTGCCTGCGATCATCGCCGTCTGCCACGGTGGATAGAAGAGCGAGGTCATGGCGCCCGAGGTCGCGTCCCCGGTGATGGTGTAGCTCGACGGAAGCAAGCCGCGAGCGAAGCGCGCCCCCTAGCGGCCGTAGCGAGCGAGCGGCTTGCTGGTGGTCATCGATGGTTCGTCGGTCAAGGTCGGGTTGTGGACACAACCTGATTCGAGGAGACCACCGATGACCGACACGACGATGAACCTGAAGACGCTGATCGAGAAGACCCCCGACGCCGATCTCTTGCGGGAAATGATCGGCTTTGCCGCGGAGCGGCTTATGGAGATTGAGGTGGGAGCGGCGACCGGCGCCGGCTATGGCGAGAAGGACCCGCTGCGGCTCAATCAGCGCAACGGCTATCGCGACCG
>JALHRF010000177.1 GCA_022841545.1 Bauldia sp.
TTCATCGCCGTCGCCAGGAAGATGCTCATCCTCGCAAATACCCTCATCGCCAAAGATCGAACATGGCAACCAAATGCCCCCGTCGCACCTTGACACCAAATACAGATGCTCACCAAGCTTCACAGCGATCGCAAGCGATCGTGTTTCGCTATCCTCTCCCACAGGAGAGGATAGCGAGCTGTTCCGTCGCGACTCCTCGTCACGGTCGGGTAGAAACGTGTGAACTCGCAGCGCATTGGCAGCGCCCAAATCGAGGCAGACGAAGTCAGCGTCGATGCGGACCGAGGAGCGCGACCCCGCCAGTGCGCCGTTTGCCACGACTCCGCTGCAATGCCCTGCAATAATTCGTGATTCGGTTTTCAACCTCCCGGCCGGAGGCGCGTCATGAAGAAAGTCCTGATAGGCATCGCCGTCGTCGTCGTGCTCATCGTCGGCGCGCTGTTCGCCCTGCCGATGTTCATCCCCTCGGAGACGGTGCGGGCGGAGCTCATCGCCCGCCTGGAGGAAGCGACCGGCCGCGAGGTGCGGATCGACGGTCCGATCGACATCAGCGTGCTCCCCACCGCCTCGCTGTCGGCCGGCGGCGTCGGTCTCGGCGGGCTCACGGGCGAGGGCGAAGCCTTTTCGGTCGAGTCCGTCTCCTTCGGCCTGAGCCTCCTCCCGCTCATCGGCGGCAATGTCGAGATCAATGCGCTCACCATCGTCGGCCCGCGTATCGTCTACGAGATCGACGAGACCGGCGTGAGCAACTGGGACGGGCCGCCGCCCGTGAACGCCGCCGACAGCATCGAAGACCTGATCGCCGCCGAACCGCAGGCGGCGGAGGCGACCGCCGAAGTGGTCACCGGCCTCGACAAGCTGTCGATCGGCCGCGTCACCATCGTCGACGGCGTTCTGACCTACCGCGACCGCGCCTCGGGCACCGAGGAGACCGTCGACGGCATCAACCTCGTCATGGACATGCCGCGGATCACCGGACCGGGCAGCGTCGAGGGGACGTTCCGCTACCTCGGCGTCGAGAACAAGCTCGCCCTGTCGATCGGCGAACGCGCCGTCGCCGAGCGCTTCGAGCAGATCCCGGTCGGATTGACCGTTTCCAACGACGGCGGCGGAGTCACGCTCGACGGCACCGCCTTCGACGGCGACCGTCTCTTCGCCGGCGCCTTCAAGGCGGAGGGCGACTCGCTCCGCAACTTCCTCGCCGCCTTCGCCGACCTCCCCGATGCGCCCGGCTTCGGCGCCTTCAGCATCGGCGGCCCCCTGGTCGCGACCGCCGCCGACCTCCTCACGGAATCCTTCAGCGGAACGATCGGCAGCGTCCCGGTCTCCGGCGGGCTCCGCGCCGCCTTCGACCGCGCCCGGCCCGGGATCGGCATGAAGCTCGCGGCGGGCGCGATCGACCTCGCCCAGTTCACCGCCCCCGCCACCGAATCCGCCCCCGCGGCTGAGGAGCCGCTCGACCTCTCCGCCCTCGGCCTGTTCGACGCCAATATCGACTTGACCGCCGAGGAGATCGTCTCGGGCACGATGGTCCTCCGCAACCTCGGACTCGACGTGAAGCTCGCCGGCGGCGTGCTCGAAACCGGCGTTGGCTCGGTCGAGATCAACGGCGCCCCCGGCTCCGGCACCGTGGTGGTCGACGCACGCACCGCCGAGCCCGCTATCTCCGGCACGGTGAAGATGAACGGCCTCGACCTTGCCGGCCTGATGGCGCTCGCCGGCCAGACCCCGCCGGTCACCGGCACGGCCGGCTTCGACCTCAAGTTCAGCACCCGCGGCGCCACCAGCACCGCCCTTGCCGCCAATCTCGAGGCCGGGGGGGCGGTGTCGCTGGCCGACGGCCGCGTCACCGGGCTCGGCGTTGCCGACATGGTGGGCGGCGACAAGGCGGCCGACACGCTCGAGGACATCGACCTCACGGCGACCTTCGCCTCGCTCGATTCACCGGTCGCCGCCGAGGGCAACGTCACCTGGCGCGGCACACGCTTCGCCATCGCCGCCAAGGCCGATGGCCGCGCACTCCTGGCCGGCCAGTCGATCCCCGTCGCCTTCAACGCCTCGTCCGACCGCGTCAAGTTCGGCTTCAACGGCAGCGCCAGCCTCGCCGGCCTCGGCGCCGGCAAGGTCTCGCTGTCGACCGCCTCGCTCCGCGATCTCCTCGCCTGGATCGGCCAGCCGATCGAAGCCGGCCGCGGCCTCCGCGCCTTCTCGATCGAGGGCAGCATCAAGCTCGCCGCCGACAGCTTCTCCTTCGAGAACGCGGCGTTCACCCTCGACAAGTCGAGCGGCGTCGGCACCGGCAAGCTTGCCTTCGGCGGCAAGCCGACCCTGACCGCCGGTCTCAACATGAAGGTGCTCGACGTATCGCCCTATCTCGCCACTCCGAGGGGCGGCGGTGGGGACGGGGGCGGCGGAGGTGATGGCGGTGGAAGCGGCGGCGCCGCGCCCGCGGCCGATACGGCGGTCGATTTCTCCGGGCTCCGGGCGATGGACGCCAGCCTCAACCTCAAGGCGGACAAGATCCTCGCCAATGCGATCAAGATCGGCCCCTCGGCGCTGACGGTGAAGATCGCAAACGGCCGGCTCGATGCCAACCTCACCGAAATGGCGCTCTATTCCGGCGCCGGCGCCGGCGCGATCGCGATCGACGGCGCGTCGGCGACGCCCGCCATCGGCGCCAGTTTCCGCCTCGCCGGCGTCGATGCGCTGGCCTTCCTCACCGACGTGATGGGCGTCAAGCGGATCGAGGGCACCGGCAGTTTTGCCTTCGACCTCCAGGCGAGCGGCCAGAGCCAGTCGGCCCTCACCCGGTCGCTGTCCGGCAAGGGCAGCATGGACGTGAAGAACGGGGCCATCCGCGGCGTCAACATCCCGAAGATGCTGCAGTCGCTTTCGGTGCAGACGGTGCTCGGCTGGCAGCCCTCGAACGACAAGACCGAGTTCAGCCAGATGGGCGCCACCTTCACCGTCGACAAGGGCATCGTCACCAACCAGGACCTGCTGGTGGCCGGCAAGGCGTTCCAGCTCGCCGGCGCCGGCACCATCGACCTCCCCGCCGACATGATCAACTATCGCCTCAACGCCAAGGTCGCCGGCAAGGGCGGCAAGCTCCAGGACTTCGCCGCGCCGGTGCTGATCACCGGCCCGCTCGGCAAGCCGAAGATCTATCCCGACGTCCAGGGCATCCTGCAGAACCCGGGCGCCGCGCTCGAACAGATCGAGACGATCGGCGGCGACCTCTTCGGCCTCGGCGGCGGCAACAAGGACAAGGGCGGCCAGGGTGGCGGCAACCAGGGTGGCGGTGGGAACCAGGGCGGCGGCAAGCAGAAGGCCCAGTCCAACCCGCCGGCCGATGACGGCAAGGACGGCAAGAAGAACAAGAAGAAGGACGAGAAGAACCAGCAGCCGAGCGTCGAGGGCCTGATCAACGACGTCCTCGGTCAATGAGGTGGAGACGTGAATTGCGCGACCGCGCCTCGCGCGGCTATGCTCGCACCATGAACCGGATCGAACGACACGGCCACGGCGGCCTCGCCCGCCTCCGCTATCTTGACGGCGATTTCCAGGTGCTGACGCCGGGCAGTTTCGTGCGCTGCGCCGTCACCGGCCTCGACATCCCCCTCGACGAGCTCAAGTACTGGAGCGTCGCGCTTCAGGAACCCTATGTCGACGCCGCGGCCTCCCTGAGCCGCCACCGGCCGGGGAAGACGGGGGGCTGACGCTGCTTATGCATTAATACGCGGCCCGCCGAGAGCCGCCGTCGGGCCTGCCCGGATCCTCTTGATTTGCGTCGTGCGTCCTTCGAGGCTCGCCGCAAATGCGGCGAGCACCTCAGGATGAGGTGCGTGGTTTGGCTCCATACAGAAGACACAAGTCATTGCGCCCTCTTATGGAGAACACCAACCTCCTCATCCTGAGGCGCTCGATCGCTGTGCGATCGAGCCTCGAAGGACGCACCACGCAATTCCAGCTCGCCACTTTGTTCACAGGGCCCACACGGTTGAGGATAACTGTCCTCGACGCAGCCAGAAGAGCCGGGGGAATCACCACATGCGGCGGCAGAAGAAATTCTATGCCTGGGGCTATGCCGACGAGGACCTGACCCCGGCCGAAATCGCGGCCTGGGAAGCGCCGATCGCCAGTCACTACGGCCTGTCCGGTTTCGACGTCACGCCCCCTCCCCGCCCTGACGAGATCGCCCTCCGCGCGCCGCGCCTCGCCGCCCCCGCCGCGCTCGAAGCCATCGTCCGCACCGACCCCATGACCCGCCTCGAACACAGCTACGGAAAAGCCTGGTTCGACGCCTGCCGCATGTTCCAGCGCTCCGTGCCCAACCCGCCGGATGCGGTCGCGTTCCCGGAAAGCGAGGCGGACATCGTCCGCATCCTCGACTGGTGCGATGCGGTCGGCGCGATCGCCATCCCCTATGGCGGCGGCTCGTCGGTGGTGCAGGGCATCGAGCCCACCGCCGGCTTCGATCATGTGGTGACGATCTCGCTCCGCCACATGGACAAGGTGCTGGAGGTCGATCCCGTCAGCCAGGCGGCGCGGATCGAGGGCGGCGTGTACGGCCCGCACATCGAGGACCAGCTCCGCGACACGCCCTTCACCATGCGCCACTACATGCAGGCCTATCGCTGCTCGACGCTCGGCGGCTGGATCGCGACGCGATCGGGCGGCCACTATGCCACGCTCACCACCCACATCGACGATTTCGTGGAAAGCATGCGGGTCGTGACCCCGGTCGGCGCGCTGGAGACGCGCCGCCTCCCCGGCTCCGGCGCGGGTCCGAGCCCGGACCGCATGTTCCTCGGCTCCGAGGGCATTCTCGGCATCGTCACCGAGGCCTGGGTCCGGCTCCGGAAGAAGCCGGCGTTCCGCGCCGCAACCTCCGTCCGCTTCCCGAGCTTCCATGCCGGCGCCGGGGCGGTGCGCGAGATCGCCCAGGCCGGACTTTACCCGGCCAACCTCCGCCTGCTGGAGGCACGCGAGGCGCTTCCCGGCGTGCCGTGGTCGGACGAATCCGCCCTCCTCATGCTCGCCTTCGAGTCCGCCGACCACCCGCTCGACGCGTGGATGGGCCGCGCGCTGGAAATCTGCCGGGACCATGGCGGCACAGCGGAGACTGATGCCCTGGAGGGCGACAACCCGCAACGCGCGGGCCCCGCCGGCGCGTGGCGCGACAAGTTCATCCGCGCGCCCCACTACACCGAGCACGCGGTCGCCCGCGGCATCCTCGCCTGGACCTTCGAGACGGCCATGACCTGGGAGCGGTTCCCCCCGTTCCACGCCACCATCACCCGCATCGCCCTCGACACCATCCGCCGCGTCACCGGCCGCGACGGCACGATCACCTGCCGCCTGACCCACATCTATCCCGACGGGCCCTGCCTCTACTTCACCCTCGGCGGCATCCTCGACAAGCGCATCATGCTCGACCAGTTCATGGCGATCCTCACCGCCTGCACGGCGGCGACCGTCGAGCACGGCGGCACCACCACGCACCACCACGCCGTCGGCCGCTTCCACCGCCCCTTCTACGACAAGCAGCGGCCCGAGCTGTTCGCCCGCGCCCTCCGCGGCGCCAAGCGCGCGCTCGATCCGAAGGGGATGATGAATCCCGGCGTGCTCATCGACCCGTGAGGGCGCCGGGGATCACGTCGCGTCCCGACGCAGACAAGGGGCCTCGCCCGCCAGGCTGCCCCCTCACCCCGCCCGCAGCAACATCATCTGCGAATCCCCGACGTCCCGCCGCTCCAGCACCGTGAACCCCGCCACCGGCGCCACGGCCACATCCCCCCGCTCCTCGAGAATCGCCAGCGCCCCCGGCTTGAGCCAGCCGCCGGCCAATGCCGAGGCCAGCGCCCGCTCCCCGAGACCATGCCCATAGGGCGGGTCGGCGAAGACGACGTCGAACGGCGGGACCGTGCCCGCCTCCCCGAGCCGCGTGGCATCGCGGCGGAAGATACGGGTCCGGCCCGTCAGCCCGAGCGCCTCGACATTGCCGCGGATCAGGCCCCGCGCCGCGGCGTCCTCCTCGACGAACAGCGCGTGGCGTGCCCCACGCGACAGCGCCTCGATCCCGAGCGCCCCGGTACCGGCGAAAAGGTCGAGGACGCGCGCGTCGCGTACCGCGTCGTCGTAGCCATGGGCGAGCACGTCGAACAGCGTCTGGCGCAAGCGGTCGGAACTCGGACGGATGGCGTCGGAGCGCGGCGTGAGCAGGCGCCTGCCGCCGAATTCACCGCCGACGATGCGCACCGGCCGGCCGCTTCGGTCGTGGCGTCGTCGTCCGCGCCGGCTTCGCATCGGCGGGCGGCGGCGCCTGCCGTATCGGCGCCTCGAAGTCGGCATGCGCGGCTTCGGTCAGCTTCGGGCCGAGCTGATCGCGGAGCACCCGGCCGCGGATCTCCCGCACTTCGCCGTCCTTGAGATCGCCGAGCTGGAACGGCCCGTAGGAGACGCGGATCAGCCGGTTGGTGTCGAGGCCGAGGTGGGCGAGCACTTTCTTCACCTCGCGGTTCTTGCCTTCGCGGAGCCCGACCATCAGCCAGACATTTGCCCCCTGCACGCGGTCGACCGTCGCTTCGATCCCGGCATACATGACGCCCTCGATCGCGATCCCGTCCTTGAGCGTGTCGAGCGTCGCCTGGTCGATCGTGCCATGGGCGCGCACCCGGTAGCGGCGGAGCCAGCCGGTCGACGGCAGCTCCAGCACCCGGGCGAGACCGCCGTCATTGGTGAGGAGGAGGAGGCCCTCGGTGTTGATGTCGAGCCGGCCGACCGCGACCACCCGCGGCATGTCCGGCGGCAGCGCGTCGAACACCGTCTTCCGACCCTCCGGGTCGCGGGCCGTGGTCACCAGCCCGCCGGGCTTGTTGTAGAGCCAGAGCCGCGTGCGCTCGCGGGTCGGCAGCGGCGCGCCGTCGACCAGGATGCGGTCGCGCTCGGTGACGTTGATCGCCGGCGAGGACAGCGTCCGCCCGTTGACCTTGACCCGGCCCTCTGCGATCCAGCGTTCGGCGTCGCGGCGCGAGCAGACGCCGGCGCGCGCCAGCACCTTGGCGATGCGCTCGCCCGGCGGGGTTGTCGAGGGTGTGGATTCGGCCATGGACCCGTGCATAGCAAAGGCGGCGGCGGGTGGCGAGGAGAAGGCGGTGACGGACGCTCGGCTCGACCCAATGGCAATCGCCTTCGCCGAGGCGGAGGCGGCCTTCGCCCGCGGCGAGACGCCGGTCGGCGCGGCGATCGTGCGCGACGGCGTGCTCCTCGCCAGCGCCGGCAACCGCACGCTGGAGCGCGACGACCCAACCGCCCACGCCGAGATTCTGGCGATTCGCGCCGCGGCCGCCGCAGCCGGGTCGCAGCGCCTCGTCGACGCCGACCTCTACGTCACCCTCGAGCCCTGCGCGATGTGCGCTGCGGCGATCTCCTTCGCCCGCATCCGCCGGCTCTATTACGGTGCGAGTGACCCGAAGGGCGGCGCGGTCGAGCACGGCCCGCGGTTCTACGCCCAGCCGACCTGCCACCACGCGCCGGAGGTCTATCCCGGCATCCGGGAGCGCGAATCCGCCGCGCTTCTCCGCCGCTTCTTCGCCGCGCGGCGAGGCTGAGCGCGCGCGCGCTGACACTCCCAGTGGGGCAGACCTGTCAGTCAAGTCCCGCCCGATGTAAGCGCTCGCTCAATTGTCAAAGTCAAAAGCTCCGCTAAAACATAGGGTTGCTAGTGGACCTTCTGATTCCGGCACTCGCTCTGGACCTTGTTGCTAATGGGTAGCCAGTGTCGGAATCCGCCCAATTGGGAGAATCGGTGCTAGTGAAAAGCGGCGCCGACCACGCTTTTCTCGTTTCATTGGAGCGACCCATGGATGCCAAGCTGCGCCACATCGTGCTTTTCGGTTTCAAGCCCGGGACCACCGAGATCGAGATCGAAGAGATTGCCCGGCGCTTCGGGTTGCTCGCCGATGCCCTGCCTGAGATCGAGGCGTTCGAATGGGGCGTCGACAATAGTCCCGAAGGCAAGAGCGGGGGCCACACCCACTGCTTCATGTTGACGTTCGGATCGGAGGCGGCGCGCGACGCTTACCTGCCGCATCCCGAGCACAAGGAATTCGTGGCCTTCGCATCGGGGTGGATCGAGCGGGCGCTGGTCGTCGACTACTGGACGAAAGCCGCGGGTCCGTAGTCACGCAGCGACCGCGACCAAGACTTGGGCGCCAATTCAGATGCCCGCGGACGGGACTGGGACGGAAGTCGCCCGCCCGGGATGCTGGGCGAACGCTTTACTGGTCGGCCATCGAAACGTTCGGGTCGGCGATGTCGTCGGTGCCGCCGCCCATATCGCCCGGCGCCGTCTTGACCTTCCGGTTGAAGAGCCCGCGCTTGGATGCCGCCTCGAATTCCTCGGGCGCCGTCGGATCCGGGATGCGGTAGTCAGCCGGCGGCTCGGTCAGCGCCGTCCGGACCGGGTTGCCGTTGGCGTCGACCTGCCCGGCGGCGCCGCCTTTGGCCTTGGCGAACAGGGTCTGTTGCTCCTGCTTGTTGCCGGTCAGGGCCAGGAGGTCGTCATCTATGGTTTGAGAATCCTCATTGACGACCACCACCTTCTGCTTGGGCAACCGGAAGCCGGGATCGACGAGCGTGCTGCCGCTGTCCGGGCGCTGATTGGCGTTGGCGAGCTTTTGTTCGCGGGCGATTACATCCGGGTCTGTGGGCCAGTTCTGGACGGCCACGCCGCTTCCCGGGGCCGGCAACGCCGCGTTGGCCGGAGGTGGGACGATACCCGGCCGCGCCTCGTAGGCGATCTCCGGCCCGCCGCCGCCGGCGCCCAGGCTCAGCATGCCCGTGAGGTCCTTGACGGTCTGGGCACCCGGGTTGACGCCGGTGCCGTAGGTCGTGCCGCAGGCGGCAAGCCCGAGCACAAGCCCGCAGAGGAGGCCCGAACGCCAGACATGTGGCTGCGTGAACTTCATACCCTCGGCAGTCCCCACTGACGTCGCGACCCGATTCTTCCAGATAGCCAACAAATTCCTAAAAGGGGGCAAAAATCCGGCCGAACCGTGAATGGTTGATAGACCAGTCGGCGCGCCACCACAACCAACCCGCCCCCGACGTCAGTCGAGACGGGCCAACATCCCGTCAAGGGCCGTGCCGTCGCCGGCCGTCGCGAGCATCGCCCGCGCTGTCTCCACGTCTGTCGCCATGGTCGCAACGAGCGCCTCGACCGAAGGGAACTTCAGCTCGGGCCTGATCCAGCCGTGAAAGCTCACGACGACCTGATCGCCGTAGAGATCACCTGCAAAATCAAGAACATGGACCTCCAGCAGCGGCGCGCCATTGTCGAATTGCGGGCGTCGCCCATAGCTTGCCACGGCGGCGAGAGCTTCGCCCCCGGGCCGCTTCAAGGTCACGGCATAAATCCCGTGTCGAAGCCGGCAGTCGGCCGGAAGCCTCATGTTTGCGGTCGGGAAGCCGAGTTCCCGGCCACGCCGGTCGCCGGTTATGACCGCGCCGATCACAAACCAGCGGTAGCCCAATCCGCGGTTGGCCACGCCGATTTCGCCTCCGGCAAGCGCCTCGCGAATGCCCGACGAGGAGAACCTGTCCCCCTCCCCGTCGATGACCGGAGAGACGACGTCGACCTCGAAACCGAGGCGACGCCCCGCTTCGACGAGGCCGGCGGTCGTCCCGGCGCGCTTCGCCCCGAACCGGAAATCCTCGCCGACGGTGACCGAGCGCGCCTTGAGCCCGCCAGCGAGCACCATGTCGATGAAGGCGTCGGCCGACAAGGACGAGAGCGCCCGGTCGAAGCGCGCCACCACCAGCCCGTCGAGCCCCAGGGCCGTCAGGAGCCGCGCCCGGGCGGCAGGCGGCGTCAGCCTGAAGACCGGCTCCTCGGGCCGGAAATAGGTGCGCGGATTGGGTTCGAAAGTGAGCACCACCGCCTTTGCCGAAAGTGTCCTCGCATCGGCGATGGTGCGAGCGAGCAGCGCCTGGTGGCCACGGTGGACGCCGTCGAAATTGCCGATCGCGACGGCGCCGCCGGTCAGGTCCGACGGAAGCGCTTCGAGCGGATGGGTGGAGAGAATCACGGGCATGCGCCGGTCGGTTCAGGCATGACGGGCTTTGTCGGCTTCAAGGTGCGCGACCCTGCCGCCTGGGCTTCCGGCGGTCAAGGCGGCGTGCCGCTACCAGGCAAGGTGAGGGATATAGGCGCGTGCGCCGAGATGGTGCCCGGCGAGGAAGGCGCCGACCGCCGCCCCGCCCGGCTCGTGCCGCGCCCCGAACGCCTCCGCATGGATGCCGGCCGTGACGAAGAGAACGTCGAGCCCGGCATCGTTGGCGCCGCGGAGATCGGTCTCGGCAGCGTCACCGATAGCGAGCACGGTCGCGGGATCGACTCCTCCGCCGGCCAGTTCGGTGAAGCGCCGGAGCGCGGTGGCGTAGATCGGCGCATGCGGCTTGCCGATGATGATCGTCTCGCCCCCGAGGGATGCGTAGGTCGCCGCCAGGGCGCCGGCGCACCACAGGATCCTGTCGCCGCGCTCGACAACCTTGTCGGGATTGGCGCAGATAAAAGGCAGCCCGCGCGCCACCCAGCCCCGCATGCGTTCGACGTAGTCCTCCGGCGTCTCGCGGTCGTCGTCGAACAGGCCGGCGCAGGCGATCACGCCCGCCTCGTTCTCGCCGGTCATTTGGATGCCGATTCCGTCGAAGACGGCGCGGTCACGCTCCGCGCCGACGAAGAAGGCCTTGGTTCCGGGGCGCGCGGCGAGATACTCGCGCGCCACCTCGCCCGAAGTGACGATATCGTCGAAGGCGGCATGATCGACGCCGAAATGCTCGAACTGCCTCATCACCTGCACCTTCGGGCGCGGCGCGTTGGTGAGCACGAGGACGGTCAGTCCGGCCGCGCGAGCACGCTTGAGGGCATCGACCGCGGCGGGATAGGCGCGGATGCCGTTATGCAACACGCCCCACGCGTCGCAGAGAACGAAGCGATAGTCGCCGGCCAGATCGGAAAGGCCGCCGACCCGCGGCGGATGATCGGAATTCGTCATAGGCGCCGCCGGGTATCGGCTCGCGGGGCCAAGGTCAAGGGCTGGCGGCGGCGCGAGACGCAATCGACCGCACGAACTACCGTGCGTAGCCGAACGCCCTCGCGGCGTCCGCGACGATCGGCCAGACCCGTCCGACATCATCGGCGGAGAGGTTCTCCTGCCACCGCCCCACCCGCCGGCTATGGTCGGGCCGCGAATAGCCGCGCGAGGTTCGGGCCTCGACGAATCTCTCGTTGTTGCTGTCCTGAACGCGGTTCGACCAGGCGGCGACGGTGTCGGCGAAGTTGCCCGGGTCGAGCCCCAGCCGCCGGCACACGGCCTCGGCGAAACCTGCCGGGTCGGCGATCATGTCCTCGAATTTCACCACCGTCGCCACGTCCTTCACCTGCCCGTAGCCGGCACGGTTGAGGAAGGCCCAGTGGTGCGCGCACTGTTCGACCAGCGACCGGTCGCGCCAGTCCTGCCAGTCGGGCGGACGCGGATGGTGGCCCCAATCCTGCGCGATCCCGACCCGAAGCGAGGAGATCGCATCGAGCGGATGCCGGACGATCCAGAAGAAGCGCATCTCCGGCCGGAGCGCCCGCATCGCCGCGAGCGGGAACGAAAGACCCGGTTCGGGCTTGCCGAAGCGGTCGGAGTCGCGCGGCACCTTGAACGCCTGCGGCCGCCCGTAATCCGCCGCCATCACGTCCTCGAACGGCGGCTCGCTCCGGTAGGTGTAGACCGGGATGTGTTCGAAGAGCTCGCCGAAGATCGACGTACCGCTCCGACCACAGCCGAGAATCATCACCGGCGGCGCGGTCGGAAAGTCCATTGGGGCGTTCAACTCGGATTGCTCCATCAACCAGGGAAAGGCGATCACGCCGCTCCCCGCGGTTCCGTCGCAAGACTGCTGCCCG
>JALHRF010000178.1 GCA_022841545.1 Bauldia sp.
ACGCGGCTGTCGGCGAGCGCCGCGGCCTCGGCAAGCGCGGCCTCGGCCTCGCGGAGCGACTCGGTCGCCGCGAGCCAGCGGAGATGGAGGACGGTGGCCTCGGCCTGGCGGATCTGGCCGCTGAGATTGCGGTAGCGGACGGCCTGCCGGGCCTGGCGCTTCAACGCCTCGAGCTGCGCTTCGATCTCGCCGACGACGTCATCGAGGCGGGCGAGATTCTGTTCGGCGGCGGAAAGACGGAGCTCGGCCTCGTGGCGGCGGTTGTGGAGACCGGAGATGCCGGCGGCCTCCTCGAGCAGCGCGCGGCGGCTCTGGGGCTTGGCGGCGATCAGCTCGCCGACCTTGCCCTGGCCGACCATCGCGGGGGAATGCGCGCCGGTCGAGGCGTCGGCGAAGAGGAGCTGGACGTCGCGGGCGCGGACGTCGCGGCCGTTGACCTTGTAGACGGAGCCCGCCTCGCGCTCGATGCGGCGGGTGATCTCCAGGTGGTCGGCGTCGTTCATCGCCGCCGGCGCGGTGCGGTCGACATTGTCGACGACGAGGGTGACTTCCGCCGTATTGCGGGACGGGCGGTTGCCGCTGCCCGAGAAGATCACGTCGTCCATGCCGGAGGCGCGCATGTTGCGATAGGACGATTCGCCCATCACCCAGCGCAGCGCCTCGACGAGATTCGACTTGCCGCAGCCGTTCGGGCCGACCACGCCGGTCAGCCCGGGCTCGATCAGGAATTCGGTCGGCTCGACGAAGGACTTGAAGCCGAGGACCCGAAGCCGTGTGAATTTCAACGCGCCGCGCTCCTCGCGCTCAGGGCCGGCACTCGGGAAACTTCACAACCGGCCCTCGCCCCGACTAGGGCGATTCGGCCCTAATCGGCAAGAATCTCGTCGAATTCCTCTATGGAAAACCCGCCGCGGTGCAGGTCGCCATTGATGAAGAAGGTCGGCGTCGAGGTGACCTTGAAGTCGTTCGAGGCGGTGTTCTTGACCGCGAGCACCCCGTCCTGGAGTTCCTTGTCGGTGAGGCAGGCGTTGAACGATTCTTCGGTGAAGCCGGCCTGGCGGACGAAGTTCAGGAGCGCCTGCTTGGGGTTCTCGGTGAAGGCCCATTCGCCCTGACGGTCGAACATCAGGTCGACGAGCGGGAAATAGCGCTCCTGGGGGCCGCACCGGGCCAGCATGAAGGCGGCGGTGGCGAGCGCATCGAGCGGATATTCGCGGAAGATGAAATAGACCTTGCCGGTGTCGATGTATTTTTCCTTCAGCGCACCGAAGGTCTCGGTATGAAACGAGGCGCAATGGCTGCAGGTCATCGAGGCGTACTCGATGACGACGTTCGGAGCGTTGGGATCGCCGAGCGCCATCTCGCCGAGCGGACCCGGCTTCATCAGTTCCTCGGTGCTCTGGGCGCCGGCCGTGCCGACCAGGAGACCGCCGAAGCCGGCCGCACCCATGATGGCGACCGCGCCGGCAGAGGCGGCAAGGGTCAGGAATGTCCTTCTGATCATCGCGATGACGCTTTCGTTCTGGTCGGTGACGCGCGGCCGGTATGCCGGAATTCGGCCGTACTGCACAGGGGAAATGTGGCGTTCGTCCGCCGCGGGACGGTCAACTAATCGCGACGATCCGTGAACACGCCGCGACCGAGGCGCTCCAGCGCGGCGCGAAGCCCGTCATCCTCGACGGCGGCAGTTTCGGAGGCGATGCGGCGCAGCGTGGCCTCGTCGACGGGCTTCGCGGCCGGCGGTTCCGGGGCGCGGGCGCCCACCGGTCCCTGCACGACCCGGGCCTGCGCCACGGCGCGGTAGCCGAAGAAGGCGTTCACCCGCTCGACGATCTGCGGAAGTTCGTGCTGGACGAAGATCGCGCGCGGGCCATCGGCACGAATGAAGAGCGTCCCGGCCGGCGGGTCGTCGCCGGGCGCGTGGCGCGGCCAGACGATCTTCTCCGGCGCGGTGCAGGAGGCGTGCATCGGCCCGGCGATCTCGGGCCAGACCGCGATCAGGTCGGCCTTGGCAAAGCCGCGGCGGGCCGTGACCGGCTCGATCACGCGCCCGACGATCTCGCTGAGGTGGACGGCGCCTTTGCGTCTCTGGGGCGGGGTTGGCATGGCGGCGTTTGTCCCATGCCAAGGCGGCAGCCGGAAGAGCGTGAGAGGAGATTCCCCGATTCCCACCGCTCCCCGCTGGTTGCGGCGCAACATCGCGGGGCATGATCCTGGAAGAAATAGATGCAATATCAAATGGTTAGATAATAATGTCCGCTTCTTGACACGGTTTCGCGCCAAAACTAAGGTGCGCGCGGCTTTGAGGGCGGGGCGGGAGTTCCCAAAGGTTCTCCGGCGCTGGCAGGGCGGGATCGATGAGCGACGCGGATGGATCGGGCGGGGACGAGCCCGTCCGTATGCCGAGCGCTGAAGATGCCGCCCTTACCAAGAGGCTGCGCGATCTCGACCGGAGGCTCGACGAGCGGCGACCGGAGCGGGAGAGGGGTACTGCGCCGGAAGCGGCGCCGCACCAGGGATACGGGCTGGCGCTGCGTCTCGGCGCCGACTTCGTGGCCGGTGTGGTGGTGGGTGCGGCAATCGGCTGGGGTTTCGACTGGTTGCTCGGGACTTCGCCCTGGGGCCTGATCGTGTTCTTCCTGTTGGGGTTCGCGGCAGGTATCCTCAGCGTGATGCGTACGGCCGGCTTGATCGCCAAGCGGCCGGGATTGGACGACGATCCGGCATCCCGCCGGTTCGACTGACGAGGGTCAAGGTGGCTACCGATCCGATTCACCAGTTCCAGATCCACTCGATCATCCCGATCGAGGTGGGCGGCGTCGATTTCTCCTTCACCAACTCCGCCCTGTTCATGGTGGCGACGGTCGTTGGAGCATCGGCCTTCCTGATCCTCTCGACGCGGGGCCGCGGACTGGTGCCGGGCCGCTGGCAGTCGGCGGCGGAGGTCACCTACGAGTTCGTGGCCAAGACGCTCCGGGATTCGACCGGCAGCGACGGCATGCGGTTCTTCCCGCTGGTCTTCAGCCTGTTCATCTTCATCCTGTTCGCCAACCTGATCGGCATGTTCCCGTATTTCTTCACGGTGACATCGCACCTGATCATCACGGTGGCGCTGGCGATGATCGTGATGGGCACGGTCATCATCTACGGTTTCAAGCGGCACGGGCTGCATTTCCTCAAGCTGTTCACCCCGAGCGGGCTACCGGCGGCGCTCCTGCCGATCGTCACCTTCATCGAGGTGCTGTCCTTCATCTCGCGGCCGATCTCGCTCTCGATCCGGCTCTTCGCCAACGTGCTCGCGGGCCACATCACGCTGAAGGTGTTCGCCGGCTTCGTGGCGACGCTGGGCTCGCTCGGCGTGGCCGGCATTCTCGGCGCCATCCTGCCGCTGCTCGCGACAGTGGCGCTGACGGCGCTCGAGTTCCTGGTCGCGGCGCTCCAGGCCTATGTCTTCGCGGTTCTGACCTGCCTTTACCTCAACGACGCCCTCCATCCCGGGCACTAAGACAACCACCAACGGAGAAAGCAAAAGACAATGGAAGCGGAAGCAGCAAAGTTCATCGGCGCCGGCATCGCCTGCATCGGGATGGGTGGCGCGGCGATCGGCGTCGCGAACATCTTCGGCAACTTCCTCTCCTCGGCGATCCGCAATCCTGCCGCCGCTCCGGGCCAGTTCACCAACCTGATCTTCGGCTTCGCGGTGACCGAGGCGCTCGGCATCTTCTCGTTCCTGATCGCCCTCCTGCTTCTGTTCGCGGTCTAGGCGATAGCGGAGAGCCCGGGCTAGCGAGCCATGGCAACCACCAGCCAAACGCCAGAGGGGCCGTTCACCAGCGGCGAAGGCATCATCGTCGAGACGCCGGAGGAGCATAACAACTTCCCGCCGTTCGACGCCACGACCTTCGCCTCCCAGCTCCTCTGGTTCGCGATCACATTCGCCGTCCTCTACTACGTGATGGCGAAGGTGGCGCTGCCGCGGCTCGCCGGGATCATCGAGGGCCGGAGGGACCGGATCGCCGCCGACCTCGATACCGCCGAGCGGCTCAAGGGCGAATCGGAGGATGCGGCGCGAAGCTACGAGAAGGCGCTGGGTCAGGCCCGCGCCAAGGCCTCGGGCATCGCGGAAACCGCCCGGACCGCCTCCAAGACCAAGGCTGATGCCCAGCGGGCCGAGACCGAACGCGATCTCGCCGCCAAGCTCACGGCGGCGGAGGCGCGCATCACCGACATCAAGAACCGCGCCCTGTCCGAGGTCGGCTCGATCGCCGGCGAGGCGACCGAGCAGGTCGTCGCCTCTCTGATCGGCGCCAGGACCACGCCGGACGAGGTCAAGGCGGCGGTGCAGTCCGTGCTTGCCGAGAGGAACGTCAATGCTTGAGGATCCGACATTCTGGGCGCTGGTCGGCCTCATCCTGTTCTTTGTCCTCATCATCTACATGAAGGTGCCGGGGAAGCTCACCGGCGCGCTCGACAACCGCGCCGAGACCATCCGCACCGAGCTCGAGCAGGCGCGAAAGCTCCGCGAGGAGGCGCAGGCGCTGCTGGCCGAGTACCAGCGGAAGGCGCGCGAGGCGGAGGCCGAGGTCGAGGAGATCATCGACCAGGCGAAGCGCGAGGCGGACGCTTTCGGCGCCGAGGCGAAGAAGCGGGTGGAGGACTATGTCGCGAGCCGCACCAAGATGGCCGAAGGCAAGATCGCCCAGGCCGAGGCGCAGGCCATCCGCGAGGTGCGTTCGCTCTCGGCCGATGTTGCGATCGATGCGGCGCAGCGGATTCTTGCCGCCCGCGCCCGGGGCGCCGCCGCCGAGGGCCTGATCAAGCAGGCCATCGACGACGTCAAGACCAAGCTCCACTAACCTCGCTTCTTCGCGCCGATCTTCACGCACACCGCCTGGCATTCCTGCCAGCCGCCGGTGGTGATGCGCCACGAGCCTTTCCTGCCCTTGCGCGTGACCGAGCAGAAGGCGGTTGGCATATTGGTGGTGATCATCGGCGGGCGCTGCACCCTGAGCTCGCCGACGCACAGGTCATAACGCTGGCTGCCGGGGATCGCCGCGGCCTTCAGACCGTCGCCGAAGAAGGTACCGGGCTTGCCGCCCGGTCCGAGCCGGACGACCGTCACCCTCGCCGGCGGCTCCTTGACCCACGTCCCCGATTTGCGGAAGTCGAGCACCGCGACGACGAACCCGGCGAGGATGACGGCAACCATGATGCCGATGATCGTTCCCTTCGCCATGTCGTTCATTCCGGGCACTCCCGTTCGCATCGCAGGACAGGCATTGTATCCGCTGCTTAACGTTTGGCGACGCTCGACGGTACCAAGGGCATGATGCAATTCCTTCGCTCGCCCGGGTTCGATCCGCGACCGCGCTGGCCTTGGTCACGTCGGCGGCACCCGCAGGTCACGCCAACGCCGCGGATTGGCTCCCGGCGGCGGAGAACAGGTCGTCCTGCACGGGATCGAGGCCGAGCGCGTTCCGGATCGGGGCGAAGCTCCGCCGGTGATGGATGCAGGGACCGTGGGCGCCGAGCGCGGCGAAGTGGGCTGGCGTCGAGTAGCCCTTGTGGTCGGCGAAGCCGTAGTCCGGGAAGGCCAGTCCGACCTGCGCCATCAGGCGGTCGCGGGTGACCTTGGCGACGATCGAGGCGGCCGCGATCGACACCGACAGCGCGTCGCCGTTGACGATCGCCTCGGCGGGGCAGGGCAGGCCGGGCGGCAGCATGTTGCCGTCGACCAGCACATGGTCGGGGCGGACCGGCAGGCCGGCAATGGCGCGGCTCATCCCCCACAGCGAGGCGCGGAGGATGTTCATGCGGTCGACCCGGGTCCGGCTCGCGACCACGACGGAGACCAGCCCCTTCGCCATGATCAGCGCATAGAGCCGCTCGCGCTCCGGCGCGGCGAGCTTCTTCGAATCGTCGAGGCCCCTGGGGATGCGGCCCTCGAAGAGAACCGCCGCAACCACCACCGGCCCGGCCAGCGGGCCGCGGCCGGCCTCGTCGACGCCGGCGACCAGCCGCGCGCCGTTCCGCCGCGCCCGCTTCTCGAAGCGGTCGGTCGCGGCGACGGGCAGCAATTCTATCAGGGCTGGCGAATCGTGATCCCGGCGAGCCATAATGCGGCACTATAGCGGGACCGGCGAGGTGCGTCCCGATCGAAGGCTGTGATCGCGCCGCGCCGATGTCGCGGCGGGCGGCAGTCAGGCGGGGGGCGATGGGGACTGTGCGTGGCCCTCTCCGGAGCGCTGCGATCGCTGCGGCGGTCGTATGCCCGGCGTTGCCGGCAGAGGCCGGCGACGGCTGGAGCTATTATGACGGCTACAGCCAGTCCTACACCATTCCCTTCGTTTCCCGTCTCGACTTCGACTATGCCGACAACCCGCCGCAGGCGATCGTCAACGTCTCGGTGAATGGCGGCGATGTCAGCCCGTTCCAGCTCGACACCGGCTCGCAGGGGATGGTCGTTCCCGCCGATCTCGTGCCGGACTTCAAGCGCACCGGCGAGCGGGGTTCAATCACCTATGTGAGCTCCGGCATCAAGGCGGTCGGCTACTGGACCGAGGTCACGGTCAGCTTCCCCGAGAGCACCGACGGCCACGGCAACAAGGGAGTGGCATCATCGAAGGTGAAGGTCCTGGTCGCGACCGAGGTCTGCGACCTCAACACCGATGACTGCGACCTCCCGCTCAACCAGATCCCCAGGATGATAGGGATCGGCTTCGACCGGGAGGAAGAAGCCGATGAAGGGCTGCATCCGTCGCTCCTCAACAATCCGCTCCTCCACATCGAGGAGATGGATGCGGGCATGATGCGCGCCGGCTACGTCTTCAGGTCGGACCGGATCGAAGTGGGACTCACCGAGGCCAATGCCGGGTCCGGCTTCGCCATGTACAAGCTCCTGCCGACGACGATTCCCGGCCAGGCCGGCAAGCAGTGGGAAACGCTGCCCGGGACCTTCATCGTGACCCGGGACGGCGCCACCACGACGCGCGACCTGCCGCTCCTCCTCGACACCGGCATCGGCTATGCCTGGGTCAACATTGGCGGCCCGAGTTCCCACGCCAACTGCCCCGACGATGACCGGACCTTGCCCGCAACAGCGGAGTGCGCTGCTCCCGGGGCGGAGGTGACCGTCTACTTCGGCGGCAGCGACCAGGTCGGCTTCACCTATACGACCGGGGAGACCGACAATCCGGTCGCGCCGTGGTTCACGCGCACCGACAACAATCCGGGCGGCTCCAATGTCGGCATCCATCCCATCGCCGGATTCGACTACCTGTTCGACAGCGTCGGCGGCTTCGAGGGCCTCCGCGCGACCGGCATCGGCGGCGCGAGCGTCGTCTTCGACCCGTTTCTGTCGATGGCCGGACCGTGGTCGCTGACCGAGGCGCTGGCCACCGACCTGCCGGTCTATGTCCGCGCCGACGCCGAGATTGCGACCGACGCCACCGCGACCTTCAGGGGCGCGTTCACCGGACCGGCGGCGCTGACGGTGAGCGGCGCCGGCGAGGTGGTGTTCAAGGCGGACGTGACGCTTCCCGCCGGAGTCACGGTGGCCGGCAACGCATCGTTCCGTGCGACGACCTCGGCGCCGCTCGTTGTCACGGCGGGCGGGACCGCGACCAACGGGGGGACGATCGCCGGGAACGTCTTCAATGCCGGGCTGTTCGCCAATGACGGCACCGTCACCGGCAATGTCGGCAATACCGGAGTGCTCACCGGCAATGGCCACATCGGCGGCGCGCTCGTCACCACCGGCGTCGTCGCGCCCGGCCATTCGGCCGGCGCCATGTCCGTGGCGGGGGACGCGCGCTTCGAGGCGGGTTCGGTCTACGTCGCCGAGATCGGCGAGGACGGCGAGGCGGACCGGCTCGACGTCGGCGGCACGCTCGCCATCGCCGGCGCGACCCTGGAGGTCGGCGTGCTGCCCGGCGCGGCGCCGACGCTCGGGGCTTCCTATGTCGTGGTCGACGCCGGCAGCATCATCGGCGCCTTCGCCATGCGTGCCCCGGACTTTGCGGCGCTGAGCAGCGCCTACCCGTTCCTCGCCGTGGCGTCGGCGACGGAAGGCGGGGAGGTGGCGCTCACCGTCACGCGGAGCGACGTCGCCTTCGCCGCCGCGGCCGAGACGCGGAACCAGAAGGCGGTCGGTCAGGCTCTCGACACGCTCGGCCTCGACGCAGGGGTCGTCGAGACCATCGTGGTGCTCGACGCCCGGTCGGCGCGCTATGCCTACGACCAGCTCTCCGGCGCGATCTACCCGTCGATCCGCGGCATGTTCGCCGAACAGGCGATGGGCGTCCGCGACGCGATCCTGGCGCGGCTGCGCCAGGTGCATGACGGGCCGGGCCTGGGCGGCATCGACGCGCCCGACAGCAGGGCGCTCGCTCCGGCGTCGCCCGGGGCGATGTGGGTGACGAGCTACGGCGACTGGGGGATGACCGACGCGACGGACAACGTCGCGGCGTTCAGCCGGACCCTTGCCGGCATCATCGGCGGCATCGATACCGAGGCGCCGGGCTCCGACTGGCGGCTGGGCATCGCCGGCGGCTATGCCCATACTTCATTCGCCGTCGACGGCTACCGTTCGTCCGGCTCGAGCAACGGCGCCGACTTCGCCGCCTATGCCGGCGGCACGCTGGCGGAGCTGGGCAGGGGCGCGCTCGTGGCGAATCTCGGCGCGGCCTTCGGCGTCCATGACGTCTCGGTCGACCGCGATGTCGTCTATGCCGGCTATTCCGGCAGGGCGCGGAGCGATCTCCAGGCGACGACGGCGCAGGCCTTCGGCGAACTCGCCTACGATCTCGATCTCGGCCCGACGGCGATCGGCGTGGCACGGGTCGAGCCGTTCGCCGGGCTCGGCACCATCGCGGCCCGCACCGGCTCCTTCGGCGAGACTGGCGGTGTGGCCGCGCTCGACGGCTCGGCCGGCAGCTTCGCCGCCACGACAGCGCAGATCGGCATCCGCGGCGAGACCCGGCTCCCGGTTGCTTCGGCCAGCATCGACCTCGGCGGCACCATCGGCTGGCAGCACGTCTTCTCCGATCCGACGCCGGCGGCCGACCTGTCCTTCGCCGCGGGCGGCGCGCCGTTCACCGTGCTCGGCGCGCCGATCGCCGTGGATGCCCTCGTGCTCGGCTTGGGTGTCGATGCCGAACTGTCGCCGCTCGCGCGCTTCGGCGTTTCCTATCTCGCCCGCATCGCCGCCGACGCCGAGAACCACGCCGTCAACGGGACCCTGTCGCTACGGTTCTGATGGCGCCGCCGCCGCCCCGGTCCGGGCGACCGCCACGCCGGGGCCGGCCCGGGCCGAAGTGAGGCCGGCGACGATTCCCATGGCAAGCACCGCGGCCAGGGCGGCGAGGACCGGGACGTCGTCGAGGGTGGGCTTCAGCGCCATGACCGCGACGACGAGGAAGAGGAGCACCGCATCGATCCGCCCGATCGCGACGAGCTGCCGGCCCTTGGCCACGGCCTCTGCGCTGATGCCGCCATCACGGGCGACGATCGCGCCGATCGCTTCGCCACGCGGCTTGAGGATGAAGAAGCCGATGGCGAAGGTGGCGAGGTAGCCGGCGAGGCCGAGGATGATCCAGAGGTCGGTGAACGCCCAGCCACCGACGAACACCATGCCCAGGCCGAAGACGAAGGTGGCGAGCGACGCCGGGACGAAGAGCGTGTTGCCGAGCGCGCCCATGTCGCCGAGCACCGCCATCAGCGCCTTGGGATCGTCGGCGCGCTCGGCGCGCCAGGCGAGGACGTGGAGCAGGAAGCCGGAGCCGATCCAGATGATCGCGGCCGCGATATGAAGGAACAGCAGGGTGTCGTAGAGAAGCATCGCTCAGCGCCTTCGGGATTGGGGAGACGGCGCTGCTTGCGCCGACGGTCAGGGGCGGCACGAATAGCGATCCGGATGCTCCTGTCTGTGATCGGGGTCACAGCCAAGAGGGTGGATGACGCGGGCAGCGATTCCCGTTACGAAATCGCCCGAGGCTGGGAATGGGGGACACCATGACACCGGAACAGGCCGATGAAGCCGCAGCGATCCTGCTCGCCAACTGGCGGGGGCTGACCCGCATCGACGCGCTGCCGGAACCCTGCTGGCCGCGCAACCGCGGCGAGGGCTACGAAATCGCCGCGGCGGTGGCGCGGCAGTCGGGCGACACGGTGGCCGGCTGGAAGATCGCGGCGACCAGCGCGGCCGGACAGAAGCACATCAATGTCGACGGGCCGCTGGGCGGACGGATCCTCAAGGAGCGGCTCCTGCCGCCGGGCGGGACGGTCGACATCGGCGGCACCATCATGCGCGTGGCGGAGGCCGAATTCGCCTTCGTGCTCGGCACGGCGATGCCCGACCGCGGCACGCCCTACAGCCAGGCCGAGGTATTGGACGCCGTCACCGCGCTCCACCTGTCGATCGAGGTGCCGGACTCGCGCTATGCGGATTTCACCCTCGTCGGCGCCCCGTCGCTGATCGCCGACATGGCCTGCCCGGCGTGGCTCATCCTCAGCCCGGCGGTCGAGGCGGACTGGCGCGGCATCGACCTCGCCGAGCATCGGGTGGTGGCCTTCAAGAACGGCGTCGAGGTCGCGGCGGGAAGTGGCAAGGCGGCGCTTGGCGACCCGCGCATCGCACTGACCTGGCTGGTCAACGAGGCGGCGGAGTACGGCGGCGGGGTCGAGGCCGGGCAGTTCGTGACCACCGGCACCTGCGTCGTGCCGGTGCCGATCGCCCCGGGCGACGCGATCACGATGGACTACGGCGCGCTCGGATCGCTGTCGGTGACGATCGGCTAGGGCGGAACTCGGGCGGGGTCAAGAAACACCCCTCCCGAAACCGCCTCGCGGTTTCGGCCCTCCCTCAAGGGGAGGGCTGGGGTGCGGCATCGCCAATTGGTAGGCCAAAGTCAAAGCAGCTGGAGCTGGCCGCCGTCGTCGACCCTGGGCTTGAACAGGTCGGTGCGGAGGCTGCGGCGCGCCGCGTTCAGTCCGAGCCGCCGGCAGGCGATCTCGAACCGCCGGCCGATCTGCCAGGCATGGGGCCCTTCGCCCTTCATCCGCGTGCCCCAGGCGGAATCGTAGTCCTTGCCGCCGCGCATCGAGCGGATCACCGACATGACGTGCTTCGCCCGGTCGGGGTACTCGCGCTCGAGGAATTCCTTGAACACGTCGCGGACCTCGAGCGGCAGGCGCAGCAGCACGTAGCCGGCTTCGCGCGCGCCGGCCGCCGCCGCCGCATCGAGGATGCGCTCGATCTCGGATTCGTTCAGCGCGGGGATGATCGGCGCGACCATGACCGTGGTCGGCACCCCCGCCTCGGACAGAAGGCGGAGCGCGCCGAGCCGGCGCTCGGGCGTCGAGGCGCGTGGCTCCATGGCGCGGGCGAGCTTGCGGTCGAGCGTGGTGACCGACAGCGCGACCTTGCAGAGATTGCGCTCGGCCATCCGGGAGAGAATATCGATGTCGCGGAGCACCAGCGCCGACTTGGTGACGATGCCGACCGGGTGGTTGGCGGCGTCGAGCACCTCCAGCACCTCGCGCATGATGCGGTAGCGCTTCTCGATCGGCTGGTAAGGGTCGGTATTGGTGCCGATCGCCATGGTGCGCGGCTCGTAGCCCGGCTTCGCCAGCTCCTTCTCGAGGAGGCTCGCGGCGTTCGGTTTGGCAAACAGCTTCGTCTCGAAATCGAGGCCGGGGGAGAGGCCCATATAGGCGTGCGTCGGCCGCGCGAAACAGTACGCGCAGCCATGCTCGCAGCCCCGATAGGGATTGATCGACCGGTCAAAGGAGATGTCCGGGGAATCGTTGGTGGTGATGATCTTGCGCGGCTTCTCCTCCTGCACCGTGGTCTTCAACGGCGGCAGGTCGTCGACGCTGCCCCAGCCGTCGTCGACGAGGGCGCGGCTCAGCGGCTCGAAACGGCCGGACTGGTTCGACTCGGCGC
>JALHRF010000179.1 GCA_022841545.1 Bauldia sp.
GGCGCCAGGCGATGCCCGCCTCGCTGTCGTCCGAATAGAGCCCGAGGCAGCCATGGGTGATCCGGCCGCGGCGCTCGACGCCGGTCGCCTCGACCGTGACCATCCCGGCCTCCGACATGCCCATGTTCATCCAGTGCTGGAGGTGCCAGTCGGTCGGCGCGCCGTCGTCGGCGGAGTACTGGCACATCGGGGCGACGGCGATGCGGTTCGGGACCGTCATCGGGCCAATGGCGAGGGGGGAGAAGAGGGCGGAGGTCATAGGGGAATCCGGGGAGGGGGGAGTGTAGCCGGGTCACAGGCTGCACGAGGTGCGGTTCCGAGACAATCCGGTCAATTGCCGCTGCTGCCCCGGACAGAAGCGCCGGCCGTGTCCGACAGCTCAGCGGTCAGACGTCGACAGCGCGTTATGGACAGCCATGGGCAGATTTCCTACCGTCGCGCGCGTCGGTTGGGGGAAATCATGACCAGGCATTCTGGAAGATCGGACGTGGCGGCGATCGTGCTGGCGCTGGCATTTGGCGGCGCTGTCCATCAGCCAGTTCCGACACAAGCACAGGACGGAAACCGAAGTTGGGTGGCAGCACCCCACGACGGAGAGTCCTCGCGGGCAGCCATCGGATGCAGCAGCGCCACCAACGACGACCACTGGACGTGCCTTGTGGTGCGTTGCGAGGACAACGGAACCCTCGGCGTCTACTATGAGCACACCGGCGGGGGGATCGCCGCTCCCTTCTCCGTCGCGATCGACGGCGAGAGGTTCGCCGTCGCGCCGGAGCCTTCGCCGAGCGGCGTGCCGTTTGGAATTCGGCTCCAGGGCGACGCCGCTGCGATCGCCAGCGCCCTCCGAAGCGGCGAGGTGGCCAAGCTGGTGGATGTCGAGCCGCCGCTCAACCCTGGTTTCGATACGATCCCCCTCCGGGGTTCCGGTCGAGCCATCGGCTCGGTTGTGGCGGCCTGTTCCCGGAGTGGCGACGGCAATTTGGTGGCAGACGGAGATCTCCTGCGCGATTCCGCCGGTCGGGTTGCAATCGCCAACCTGACGGACGCCTCCGACTGTGCCGCAGGCAAGGGAAGTGGCATGGTCGATGTGCTTGAAGGGGATGGGGTGTGGTTCGTGGATGACCAATACGGCCGTGGCTACATCAACCTCGATCCGTTGCCACCCGGCCCGGACCTGAAGGTGCGCGCCGCGACGCTCAAGTATCTCCTGACGCCCGGGCGCCGTCTCGATATCGATGTCATGGGCTGCGGCGCCGCGGGCCGCGTCGAAAAGTTGATGGCGGCAAGAGAGATTCCCGACACGGACCGTCAAGCGGAGTCGCCTGGTCCCGGGACGGAGGGAGAGGCCGGCGTCGCCTTTGGTCAGATCGAAGGTGAGCTTGGCTATCCGAGCGACTTCATTCCGGAAGACCTCAAGGTTTGCGCCGAACGGATCGATACGAATGAACTCGTCTGCACGACGCAGCACCTCAGAATGGGAGGAGAGAGAAACGCCTGGGGCTATCGGCTCAGCGTGCCAGCCGGGGCGTACCACGTGTTTGCGACCTTCCCACCCGGCAGCAAGAACAGCACAGGCTTCGAGGATGGCTATCGAGCCTACTACTCCGAGATGGTTGTCTGCGGATTTGACGTTTCCTGTCCGTCGCACGCACCGGTGGCTGTGACGGTCCAGGCAAGCGAGACGGTGCCGGGAATTTCGCCGTCGGACTGGTACGACGCTGCACAAGCCAAGCGGTGAGGGAGGAGTTGTCCATGGCCGTAGCCGGGACGGCTGCCGTTCGCTGACGAGGCCGGCCCGCTTCGGGGTGCGTAGATGGTGGCTGCTCTCGGCCCGAATCTGCGTTGGGGCCCGGCCTTGCGCCGACAAATGAGGCCCCGTGCCTGAACGGCGGCACTCCTTGTTGCAGGGTGCACGCGACAATACCAGCCCTTGGCGCAGGCCGATCCTCGTGCCCTGCAATGGGGTTCCGCCGTCTGAAGGGCTCGCGTCGCCCTTTGTCTTTACTCC
Source organism: Bauldia sp. (assembly GCA_022841545.1). GTDB lineage: Bacteria > Pseudomonadota > Alphaproteobacteria > Rhizobiales > Kaistiaceae > Bauldia. The sequence continues at coordinate 2,009 of JALHRF010000179.1, forward strand.
GGGCATTTGCTAGGGGGGCGCGACATTCACAGAACACAAGACGGCGAGGGGGCGATGGCCAAGCTGAGGCAACTGGTTGCGGGCAACTGGAAGATGAACGGCACGGCGGCGAGCCTCGCCGAGATCGACGCCCTAAAGGCCGGGATCGCGGGCGCGACCGCCGACGTGGCGATCTGCCCGCCGGCGACGCTGATTGCCCAGGCGGCGGCGCGGGCCGCGGGGTCGGCGCTGATGATCGGGGGGCAGGACTGCCACCCAAAGGCCAATGGCGCGCATACCGGGGACATCGCGGCGGAGATGATCGCGGACGCCGGCGGGAAGCTGGTGATCGTGGGGCATTCCGAGCGGCGGGCCGACCATAAGGAGCCGAACGAGCTGGTTCGAGCCAAGGCCGAGGCCGGGTGGCGGGCGGGGCTGCTCGTCGTGCTCTGCATCGGCGAGACCGAGGCGGAGCGGAAGGCGGGGGAGACCAATGCGGTGCTGTCGAAGCAGCTCGCGGGGTCGGTTCCGGAAGGGGCGACCGCCGCCAATACCGTCATCGCCTACGAGCCGGTGTGGGCCATCGGCACCGGGCTCACCGCATCGAATGATGACATTGCCGCCGCGCACGCCCATATACGGGCCCGTCTGGCCGAACGGTTCGGCGACGGCGCGAAGGCGGTCCGCATCCTCTACGGGGGGTCGGTGAAGCCGTCGAATGCCGGCGAGATCCTGAAGCTCGACGACGTGGACGGCGCCCTGGTCGGGGGCGCCAGCCTCAAAGCCGCCGATTTCCTGGCTATCGTCGCCGCGGCCAAGTGACGCCCGGCGACGCTAGTGGTCCGATTCCGACATTTGCCCCCGTGTCGGATAGGTCTGAGCGAATGTCGGAATCAAAGGACCACTAGCAACTGTATGATTCCAGTGAAGCTTTGAATTTGACATTTGATCCGGCGTTCGCGGCTACCAGATGTCAGATGTCAGATTCGCTTCACTAGCAAGGCGGGGGCCGATCGTGTACAAGGCCCCGGATTCAAGGACAGATTGATCCCATGGAAACCGTCATCATCGTCATTCACCTGATGGTGATCATCGCGCTCGTCGCGGTGGTGCTCATGCAGCGCTCCGAGGGCGGCGCCCTCGGTATCGGCGGCGGCGGCGGCAACTTCATGTCGGCGCGCGGCACCGGCAACGTGCTCACCCGCACCACGGCGATTCTTGCCGTGGCGTTCTTCGCGACGTCGATCATCCTCACGATCTTGACGCGATATGCCGACCGCCCGTCGTCGATCCTCGACAACGTGCCGGCGGCGAACACCACGGCGCCCGCGCCGGTGGGCGGCAGCACCGACGGTTCGGTGCTCGACCAGCTCGACCAGATGGCGCCCGCGCCAGATTCAGCGCCGGCCACGACCGAGCCGTCGGCGCCGCAAGTTCCTCAGTAAGGGGCGTCCTCATGGCTCGACCCGGCGCGATCGAAGCTCCCGCCGGGAACGCCGCCTTTTTGGTCATGTTCAGATTTCGCTCCCCGAATCAGGCGGGGACAGGTTAGGCTCGGGGCCCATGGCGCGGTACGTCTTCATCACCGGCGGCGTGGTCTCATCCCTCGGCAAAGGCATCGCTTCGGCGGCGCTGGCCGCGCTGTTGCAGGCGCGGGGCTATCGGGTGCGGCTTCGCAAGCTCGACCCTTATCTCAACGTGGATCCGGGGACGATGAGCCCCTATCAGCACGGCGAGTGTTTCGTCACCGACGACGGGGCGGAGACCGATCTCGACCTCGGGCACTACGAGCGGTTCACCGGGCGCTCGGCGAACCGGATGGACAACATCACCACCGGGCGCATCTACCAGGACATCATCGCCAAGGAGCGGCGCGGCGACTTCCTCGGCGCGACGGTGCAGGTGATCCCGCACGTCACCGACGCGATCAAGCAATTCGTCCTCGACGGTAACGACGACTACGACTTCGTGCTCTGCGAGATCGGCGGCACGGTCGGCGACATCGAGGCCCTGCCGTTCTTCGAGGCGATCCGGCAGCTCGCCAACGACCTGCCGCGCGGGCATGCCGTCTTCATCCACCTGACGCTGATGCCCTACATCCCGTCGGCGGGAGAACTGAAGACCAAGCCGACGCAGCACTCCGTCAGCGCGCTCCGCCAGATCGGCATCCAGCCGGACCTCCTGCTCGTCCGCGCCGACCGGCCGATCCCGAGCGAGGAGCGGCGGAAGCTCTCCCTGTTCTGCAACGTGCGGCCGTCGGCGGTGATCCAGGCGCTCGACGTGTCGAACATCTACGACGTGCCTATCGCCTATCACCAGGAAGGGCTCGACGAGGAGGTGCTGGCGGCGTTCGGCATCACCGACGCGCCAATGCCCGACCTGACCCGCTGGCACGATATCGGCCGCGCCATTTCCGGCCACGAGGGCGAGGTGACGATCGCCATCGTCGGCAAGTACACGGGGCTCAAGGACGCCTACAAATCGCTGGTCGAGGCGCTGCACCACGGCGGCATCGCCAACACGGTGAAGGTCAACCTCGAGTGGATCGAAGCAGAGAGCCTCGAGACGGGCGACCCGCGCGCGCGACTCGACTGGGTCGACGGCGTGCTGGTGCCCGGCGGCTTCGGCAAGCGCGGCTCCGAGGGAATGATCGCCGCCGCCGGCTTCGCGCGGCAGCACAAGGTGCCGTTCCTCGGCATCTGCTTCGGCATGCAGCTCGCCACGATCGAAGCCGTCCGGAACCTCGTCGGCCTCACCGATGCGGGGTCGTCCGAGTTCGGCGAGACGCGCGAGCCGGTCGTCGGCCTGATGACGGAGTGGGTGAAGGGCAACCAGCTCGAACGGCGGGGCGCCGGCGACGACCTCGGCGGGACGATGCGGCTCGGGGCCTATCCGGCCATGCTCCAGCGCGGCAGCAGGATTGCCGGCATCTACGGCGCGACCGAGATCATGGAGCGCCACCGCCACCGCTACGAGATCAACATCAACTACGCCCAGAAGCTGGAGCAGCACGGCTTGCGCTTCGCCGGGCTGTCCCCTGACGGGCTGCTGCCCGAGACGATGGAGCTCGAGGGCCATCCCTGGTTCATCGGCGTCCAGTACCACCCGGAACTGAAATCGCGGCCCTTCGCGCCGCACCCGCTATTCGCCGCGTTCATCGCCGCGGCTGTGGAACAGAGCCGCTTGGTGTAGACTTCCGGCGTGATCCGGGGCGGCCGGGGCATGGCAAGGGAGCGCTAAGATGAGCGATTCCAGTCTCTACGATGACGATATCCTTCTTTGGTCCGAGCAGCAGGCGGCGGTGATCCGGCGGCTGCGCGGGACCGCGCGCGGGCTGCCGAACGAACTGGACATCGAGAACGTGGCCGAGGAGATCGCGAGCGTGGGGCGATCGGAGCTGGCGACGGTTCAGAGCTACATCGAACTGATTCTGCTCCACCTGATCAAGCTGGCGATCAATCCCGAGGCCGCTTCAACGGCCCACTGGCGCAGCGAGATCGGAGGGTTCCACAGCAACCTCAAGCGCAGGTATGCGCCCTCCATGCGGCAGCGGATCGACATGGACGAAATCTGGAGCGGTGTGGGGGAGCAGATTCGCCTAGGCTACAGCGTGGCGGAAGCGGAGGGCGCGAATGAAATTTCCACGGCGTGCCCGATCCTGCTGGACGACCTTCTCGGGAAGAGAATAGGCGTGGATGGCCTCGTGGAACGGGTGAGGGGGTCACTTCTTTCGTCGAGGGCCGACCAATGAGCGATTCCACCCTTTACGACGAAGACATTCTTCTTGGGGATTATCCCCTTGACACACGTACGAGCGTGACTTAGATTTGTGGTCATCGGGAGATGACCAATGACCACCAAACTAACCGTCCGCCAGTTCTTCGAACGCTTCCCTGACGAGGATGCCTGTCTTGACCACATCATGTCGGTGCGCTTTGGCGGTCTCCGGCATGTGTGCCGCGCCTGCGGCGTAGAGAGCACCTTCCACCGCCTATCGCATCGTCGGGCGTATTCGTGCGCCAACTGCGCCGACCACGTTTATCCGACCGCCGGGACGATTTTTCAGGACACGCGGACCCCGCTCGTGTCGTGGTTCTACGCGATCTACCTCTTTGTCGTGACGCGCCACGGTGTGAGCGGCAAGGAATTGGAGCGGGCCTTGGGCGTGACCTACAAGACCGCCTACCGAATGGGGATGCAGATCAGGAAGCTGATGGCGAAGGCGGACGGCTTCGACATGCTTCAGGGCCATGTGGAAATTGACGAGGCATACGTCGGTGGCCGCCGTTCTGGCGGCAAGCGCGGACGCGGCGCGCCGGGTAAGACCATCGTCAGGGCATGAAAGAGCGGGACGGGCGGATGACCGCCCATGTGATCCCCGATGTGCGTCAGGCAACGCTTCGAGATGCGGTGCTGCGGACGGTCAAGGAAGGTTCGACCGTCTCGACGGATGAACTGATGAGCTACGGTTTACTGGAGGACGACGGATACCAGCACGGGACCGTACGCCATGGCGCGAAGGAGTGGTCCTACTACGACTACCGGCACGGTGCTTTCCACAGCACCAACCACGTCGAGTCGTTCTGGAACTTGTTCAAGGCGTCGGTCCGCTCGACGCACATCCACATCAGTCAGAAGCACATGAACCTGTATTTGGGAGAGTTCACTTACCGCGCGAACCACCGCCAGATGCGGAACGCGATGTTCGATCTTTTGGTCGCGGCGATCTAGCGATGTGGGCGATTGCGGCGTCCAGTTCCTCGGCGTCAGCCGGACCAACCCCAGCCGCTTCTTGCTCCGCCGCAAACTGCTCTAAGCGTCCTGTCTTGACAGCCTCGGCTAGGGTAATCGTTGCCATCTCGATCCTAAGAAAAAGGCCCCGCAAACTGTCGCGGGGCCTGATAGGCGGAGGTCAGCGTATCGGCCTCTCCTTTTCGCGGGATGCCTCGAAACCGCCTCCGCAACGCCCTTTCGGGACGAGCATGATATAGGCCTTTCGAACGAGAGAATCAAGCAAGTCCAAGGGCTGCCTTTATCCCCGCCTCGACCGCGAGCATGTCCTCTTCGGTAACCATTTCGCTCCGCTGCCGGCGCCCGCGATTGAGAAGTAGGTCCAGTCTTGTGTGTGAAACCGTGCCTACTGCGGTGCAGATCGCCCATGAATCGTCGGGGATGCTCCAATACTTCCCGCCTGGGAAAAGAACGTCTTGAGGGCCCTCCGAGTCAGGCGGAATGGAGGTTAGCGGAACAACCACGCAACGACCTGGACCGCTCCCGTGCTTGTGATTGAATCTGATCGGCGAAACGACAATGGCTTGGCGCTTCTTTGCGAACTCTGGCGGTATTGACGCCATGCCAAAATCGCAGAGAAGGATTGCGCCCCGCTCGGGGCGAAAGAACACAGCCATTTGCCGTGACCATGTAGGAGGTTGAGTTTGGATTCGGGCGTGGTAGAAAGCGCCTGCTGGGCCGCCGGAGCGGCGCTTCGCCAGCCCAGCAGGACTTAGGTCACCGCGTTGTTAAATCTCTCGGTCTATGTGAAGGGGCTGCTACCCCAACCCATCCGCCGAGGCGGGCATCAACGTAAGGCATGGTCTGGTCCTTTCTCCGGCGCCTACACTGCCGGTGTGCCTGCGGGCCGCAGGAAGGAATGTTCCGACCGGGTGCCAACCAGTCGGTAAGGGCTTAGGAAGCGGCTGCCTTTTTCTCGGGGGTGGCCGCTTTCGCATTCAAGTCTTCGATGTCATCGGCTACGTCGCCGATGCTCGCCGGGAAGCCATCGTCGGCGTCCTCGCCATCATCACTCCCGGCCTCGGCCTTGGGCTTCTTGGCGTCCGGGTACCAGCTGGTCAGGCCGTAGGTGCCATTCGGCAGTTTGTGGAAGAACGCGGTCCGCTTCCTAAGAAGCGCCCTCAAACCGACCATGGCGATGTCTGCGGTCTTGGCGTCGAACTTGTAGCCACCGGCGGTGATCGCCTCGTACATCTCCTTCGGCGTCGCCGGGTCGGTTCTGCCCGCTGCCGCCTTACGCATCTCCAGGTACTCACGGACGGCAGTCTGGAGCTTCTTGCCGTAGAAGGTGTCTGGCCTGATCTCCGCCACAGTAGCCGTACCGCCTCCTTCCGGGCCGCCGCCGCCGCTGGTCGGCGGCCGGGGCGGCAGGCCGGCTTCGGCCCGTAGAAGATTCAGGGCGCTTAGCAGTGCGGTCACGTTGCGTTCCGCGTCGATCACCTTCTGCTCGAAGAGCGTGATCGCGGGCATCAATTCTGGTCTCGCCTTTTGCATCTCTTGTCCTCCGACTCAGGTCGGTGGGGACGGTATAAGGCAAGACGATACTGCTTGGCAAGTTGTCCAATAGTAGGCGGCCACAACCGTCCACATCAAGACATAAGCATGTCGTTATGTGCGCCTAAAGTGCCCCGGATTGTCCCGTTTTCTTAGTACGTGTGTCAAGGGGATCCCCTTCTTCTTTGGTCCGAGCAGCAGGCGGCGGTGATCCGGCGGCTGCGCGGGACCGCGCGCGGGCTGCCGAACGAACTGGACATCGAGAACGTGGCCGAGAAGATCGCGAGCGCGGGGCGATCGGAACTGGCGACGGTCCAGAGCTTCATACGGCTAGTCCTGCTCCACCTCACAAAGCTCGCTGTCGAGACCGACTCTGCGGCTGCCGGGCACTGGCAAAGCCAAGTCACAGGCTTTCATTCCGACCTGATGCATCGGTACGCTGCCTCCATGCGGCAGCGCATTGGTATCGATGAGCTTTGGGCGACCGCGTGCCAGCAGGCAAGCAGCAGCGTGAACCGAGAAACGGTAGACCGCCTTCCCGCGCACTGCCCTTTCGATATCGATGATCTGGTTGTGCGATCAGTCCAGGTCAGCGAGTTGGTCGAACGGTTGAAGATTCTCTCTGAATCGCCGGGGCGGCGCGACGGGTAACTCCACCCTGCGGATCAGGGATCGATAGGCGCGGTCGAAACGGCTACGCATGGAAGGGCAAGATTTGTGGCGTTCGGCCCCTATTAACAGATAGGTCCAGCGCCTGCGTGACCCGGGTGCAACAGCGGCCACCACCACACTAGCGCCGCCATCCGGCCCAAAAGCCCGCCAAATGCGGTGAGAAGTTCCCGACGTGCCGGGGGGCGCTGTCGGAGAACACCGGCCATGACGCGCCATCTCTCAGTGCCCGTAAAGTCAGTCTGCGCCTTTTCGATTCTGCTTTCAGCCACTGCTCTGTCGGGCGTCCCCGCCTTCGCGGCGAACGACGACGTGATCGACGGATTGCCGAGCGCGCGCACCTGCGCCCAGCTCGGCTTCAGCACCATCGACCGCGACGAGGAAGGGGGGAGCGGCACCCGCTCGGGCGGTGGGGGCATCCTTCGCCAGCTCGGGACATCCCTGGGCCTTGCGGCCCCCGAATCCGTCGCGCCCCCGCCATCGCCAATGCCCGCTCAAACCGCCAAGAGCGTGCCCCCCACAGGCGCGCTGACCGACAGCGTTGCCGCCGCGGAGCAGGGCGAGGTCTATTTCGAGCCGCTGGTCGACACGGAGCGCTACCCCGACGCCACCTCCAATCCGATCAAGCAGGTGGCGGACGAGCCGGTCTCGACCTTTTCCATCGACGTCGACACCGCCTCCTACGCCAACGTCCGGCGCTTCCTGAACGACGGGTACCTGCCGCCCCGGGATGCGGTGCGGGTCGAGGAGCTGATCAACTATTTCGACTACGGCTACGAGCTTCCGTCCTCGCCCGACACGCCGTTCGCGGTGCATGCGACGCTCGCGCCGTCGCCCTGGGCGCCGGGCAAGGAGATCATCCATATCGGGCTGCAGGGCTACGACCTTGCGCCCGACGAGCTGCCGCCGCTCAACCTCGTCTTCCTGATGGACGTGTCTGGGTCGATGGATGATCCGTCCAAGCTGCCGCTGGTCCAGAAGGCGCTGAACGTGCTGATCGACCAGCTCCGGCCCGAGGACAAGGTGTCGATCGCCGTCTATGCCGGGGCGGCCGGGGCGGTGCTGGAGCCGACCGGCGGCAACATGAAGCTCAAGATCCGCTGCGCGGTCGATGCGATGCGGGCCGGCGGCTCGACCGCCGGCGGCGAAGGGCTGGCGCTTGCCTATGCCATGGCCGAGCAGGGCTTCGGCGACGACGCGGTCAACCGCGTCATCCTGATGACCGACGGGGACTTCAATGTCGGCATTGCCGATCCCGAGAAGCTGGAGGACTTCGTCGCGGAGAAACGTCAGACCGGCGTCTATCTCTCGGTCTACGGCTTCGGTACCGGCAACTACAACGACGTGATGATGCAGACGCTGTCGCAGTCCGGCAACGGCACGGCGGCCTATATCGACACGCTCGACGAGGCCCACAAGCTGTTCCGCGACGACTTCTCGGGCTCGCTCTTCCCGATCGCCGACGACGTCAAGATCCAGGTCGAGTTCAACCCGGACCGTGTCGCCGAATACCGGCTGATCGGCTACGAGACGCGGCTCCTCAACCGCGAGGACTTCAACAACGACCGGGTCGACGCCGGAGAGGTCGGGGCAGGGGCCTCGGTCACCGCGCTCTACGAGATCACGCCGGTGGGCGGGCCGCTCTCGGCCGATCCGCTCCGCTACCAGAAGGTCTCGACCGGCGCGAGCGACCCGGGCGACGAGGTCGCCTTCGTCAAGGTCCGCTACAAGCTGCCGGGCGGGAACACCTCGACGCTGATCGAGCGGCCGGTGACCGACGCCGACCGTCCGGCGACCCTCGACGCGGCGCCCGAAGCGACCCGCTTTGCCCTGGCGGTGGCCGCCTACGGGCAGAAGCTCCGCGGCGACCCGTGGCTCGGCGCCGACTACGGCTGGGACGACATCGTCACGCTGGCCAAGGGCGCCAAGGGCGAGGACGCGTTCGGGCTCCGGGCCGAGTTCGTCAAGCTCGTCCGGGCGGCCGGTTCGGCCAGGTCGGTGAACGAGTAGAGGACCGGGCGTCGGCGCTGCCGGTCACGGCCGCGCCGCCCCCTGATCGACTCCCCGGCGCATCTGAACGATGTCAGACTTGCCCTCGCGACCCATTGGGATATCGTCCGCGGCGAAGGGATTTCGCCATGTCGACGTTCGTCATCGTGCACGGAGCCTGGGGCTCACCCGCCGAGATGGAACCGGTGGTCGGGCCGCTGGAGTCGGCCGGCCACGCCGTGATCACCGTCGACCTGCCATGTGTCGACGCCGGTGCGACCCTGGAAGACTACGCAGCCGCCGTGCGCGCCGTGCTCCCCGATGACCCGGCCGATGTTGTGATGGTCGGTCACTCGTTCGGCGGCTTCACCGTTTCGACCATCGCCGCGGAGAACGCCGGCATGTCGGTGGTGTACGTCGCGGCCTGGGTGCCGCAGCCGGGCGCGTCGGTGATCGATCTCTTCTTCGGCAGCGATCCATTCGCTGACGGCGAAGCGGCAGGGATCGCCGCCTTCGGTGGACTGATCGCCAGTGCCGGCGCTGGCCGATGTGCCCTGGACATCGACCAATTGGTCGCCGCGGCCGATCCGTCCGCGCGGGAGGCGACCCGGTCGTATCTCGAGCGGACACAGCGTCCGCAGGGCATTGCCGCGCTCCGCCAGAAGTGGAACGGCGATCTGCCGGCCTCCGGCCGGCGCATCTACGTCGTGACCACCGCCGACACGCTGGTGCCGCCGGAGGCCCAGCGGGCAATGGCGGCATCGGTCGGCGCCGGCGTCGTCGAGATCGACACGGGTCATTCGGCCTTCGGCGAGCAGCCTGCACGGCTCGCCGAACTGCTGGTCGCCGCCACCCGCTGATCTCATAGCGCAGCCTAAGCAATCAGGACGCGCCGGCATGCGGGTCGCGATCGGTGCGCACCGGAATGTGCTAGGCTCGCCCCCTATCGGAGGGCGAGCCAAT
>JALHRF010000180.1 GCA_022841545.1 Bauldia sp.
ACCGGCTTCCGGCGCTGAGCGGCGCCAGGCCCCCCCCCGCAAAAAGACTGGCGGGAGGGATTTGACTGGAGCGGGGCATCGGCTAGGTTCCGCCGATGACCCGTATCTATGACAATCCCGGTTTCGCCAAGCGGAACAACATTTCGGTGATCGTGCTCGTGGCCGTCGTGATCTACGGCGTCTTCGAGCTCTACACCGCCTTCGGCACCGGCAGCCAGGACCAGATGGCGGCCATGTTCGGCGTGCTCTTCGTGGGCGGCGGCATCTATGGCGCCTACACGATCTGGAGCGAGGCCCGCGACGCGGTGACGGCGATCGACGCCGATTTCGACAAGGGCCTCGTTGCGATCACGCTGTGGCGGCCGTTCAAGAGCATCGTCGTCGAAGCGCCGATCGACCGGCTCACCGGCTGGCGACACTGGGTGAAGGTGGGGAAGCGCAACATGCGCACCCACTTCGTCATCTTCAACGCCGAGGGCTATCCGAACCCTCTCTATGTGGAACTGACCAAGGGCGAGATGCCGGAGGACTTCCGGCGGCTGTCGCCGGCCGTGGTCGAGGAGTTCGAGGAGAGCACCGGCAAGCGCGCGGACGCCGAGGCCGAAGCCTGAATCCGCCAGCGGCCCGCCTATGGCGGCCCGGCGGCAAGGCGAAGGCCAGCCCTCTACTGTGCGACACAGATGATCGAACCTCTCTTGAAGATCGGGTGCAGGTTCGGCGCGGCCGGTAGCGCGGATCGGCGCGACCGCATGGCGGCTGGTCGCGTGCGGCGATGATCCGGGCGCTCCGTGCCCTCTTCGCGGCCGCAACCATCGCCGTGATCGGTCTCGGCGGGTTCTATCTCATCGAGCGGAAACAGGCCCGGGAAGCGCCGGCGGCGGAGACGACCGAGCCGATCAGCCCGGAGGCGATGGCGGCGACGGCGATGAGCCCGGAGGCGCTCCGGGATGCGCAGAAAAAGGCGCGCGAGTCAGCGAAGCTGGCGGTCAGGAACGGCTGCACCGCACTCCGCGCGGACTATGAGGTGTGGGACGACTACCTCGACAAGAAGACCCGGCGGAAACTCAAGGCGCTCATCGCCAAGTGCGACAAGGACGGCGAAGCCCAGGTCAGCGCCGAGCCGTGAATTGCGTCCAACCTAAATCTCAGCGCCGGGCGGGGTGACGCAGGTCGAGTCGCTCTCGCGGTTCCAGGCCCGGGACGTCCAGGTGTCGCTCGCCTCGGCGGCGCCGCCCTCGCCCTCGACCGCCTCGTAGAAGGTGAAGCAGTTGCCGCCGTCGCGCTCGACGAAGAAGCAGGCGCCCTGGGAGCCTTCGTAGAAGGTGCAGAAGGTGTCGCTCTCGACCGACCACTGGCCGGAGTCGGCGCCGTCGACGTCGTGATAGCGGATCGAGCCGTCCTCGAAATAGGTCTCGGAAAAGAACGAGCCGTCGTCATAGATGCCGTCGAAGGTGAAGCCCGAGAAGGTCTTCTCCATCTCGAAGCCGAACATCCGCTCCGAGGCGGCCGCGGCATGAGCCGCGAGCAGAAGCGCGATGGTGGCAAGCGCTGCGAGCAACTTCATTGACAAGGGACCGCTTTGGCGTAGAAGGGGCGCGGTTTTTCGGGTCGGGCCAATGATCTCGTTCCTGTCTTTCGATGCGGTCCCCACGCCGGCCGGCGGCGCCGGCGGCGATCCTATGCCGAAACCATTCACGAAAACATCTGCCAAAACCTGAAGTTTCCATAAGCCCGCCGCGATGCGCCCCCCGCTCGCGGAGGGCAACCGTGACGGGCGGCGCCACGTGCGACCTGCCCCGGATAAAGGAGTGAGGATCGCCATGGGTTACAAGGTCGCCATCGCCGGCGCGACAGGCAATGTCGGACGGGAAATGCTGTCCGTGCTCGACGAGCGCGGCTTCCCCGCCGACGAAGTGGTCGCGCTCGCCTCCCGCCGGAGCCAGGGCACCGAGGTCTCCTTCGGCGACCGCACGCTGAAGGTGAAGGCGCTCGACACCTACGATTTCTCCGACACCGACATCTGCCTGATGTCGGCGGGCGGGACCATCTCCAAGGAATGGTCGCCCAAGATCGCGGCGCAGGGCTGCGTCGTCATCGATAACTCGTCCGCCTGGCGCTACGATTCGAACGTGCCGCTGATCGTGCCGGAGGTGAATGCCGACGCGATCGAGGGCTTCCGGGCGCGCAACATCATCGCCAATCCCAACTGCTCGACGGCGCAGCTCGTCGTGGCGCTGAAGCCGCTCCATGACGTGGCGACGATAAGGCGGGTGGTGGTGGCGACCTACCAGTCGGTCTCCGGGGCCGGCAAGGACGCGATGGACGAGCTGTTCACCCAGACCCGCGCCGTCTTCGTCACCGACCCGGTCGAGGCCAAGAAGTTCCCCAAGCGCATCGCCTTCAACGTCATCCCGCAGATCGACGTCTTCATGGAGGACGGCTTCACCAAGGAAGAGTGGAAGATGATGGCCGAGACCAAGAAGATCCTCGATCCGAAGATCAAGCTGGTGGCGACCTGCGTGCGCGTGCCGGTTTTCGTCGGCCATTCCGAGGCGGTGGCGATCGAGTTCGAGAAGCCGATCAGCGCCGAGGAGGCCCGCGACATCCTTCGCGAGGCGCCGGGGTGTCTCGTCATCGACAAGCACGAGCCCGGCGGCTACATCACGCCCTACGAGGCGGCGGGCGAGGACGCGACCTATATCAGCCGCATCCGCGAGGACCCGACGGTCGAGAACGGGCTGATGCTGTGGGTGGTCGCCGACAACCTCCGGAAGGGCGCCGCGCTCAACGCGGTGCAGATCGCCGAGGTCCTGGTCAACCGCCGGCTGATCGAGCCGAAGCTGAAGGCCGCCTGACGAAGCCGTGAACGGCGGATGATCGCGGCGCCCGCACTGGCGCCGCAATCATGGTGCTCTGAAGCGGCCGGGGGGCAGCGATGCCGGAGTTCCTTCCCGTGCTGCCAAGAGTCTTCCTGCGCCTGACCGCGCTCCTCTCTCTCGTCCTCGCCGCCGCCACCATGTCCGCTTCCGCCGCCGACGCCTCGCTGCTCGACACCCGCTGGACGCTCGATTCGGTCCGCGGCATGCCGGCCGTGGCCGGGCGCGGCGGGCCGCCGCACATGGTGCTCGGCCCCGACGGCGGGCTCGAGGGCAACACCGGCTGCAACCAGATGGGCGGCGGCTTCTCGCTCGACGGCGACACCATCGTCTTCAGCCCGATCCGCACCACCCGCATGTATTGCGCCGACGCCTACCGGACCGAGCAGGAGCTGCTCAAGGCCTTCCAGGACGTGGCGCGCTTCGTCATCACCGGAGACCGGCTGGAGCTGCTCACCAAGGACGGCGTGACGCTCGCGGTGTTCGTGGCGGGGTGACAACCCGTGGGATGCGGGCATCCAGCTTTCGCATCGCGGACGCATGTGTTTGAGAAACTGTATTCTCGCGCGCGGGCTTGTGAAAAATGTCCTGGACGACCGCCAGTGCGTCCTTCGAGGCTCGCGCAGAGCGCTCGCACCTCAGGATGAGGATGTTGGTGTTTTCCTCAAGTAGATCAACGGTTTGTGTCATGTGTGGAGCAAGTCCACAGCCCTCATCCTGAGGTGCTCGCCGCGTTCGCGGCGAGCCTCGAAGGACACGCGACGCAAATCCAGATCTCGATTTCTTTCGCACGCTCTGATCACGCCCAGATCGCCATCCGGAGGCGCTTGCCGTCGCGCTCGGGCGATGCCGGGAAGCTCAGGCCGTCGCCACGCGCGATCCGGGTTGCCGTCAGCGCCAGCGCGGCCGCGTCGATGAGGTCGTCGCGGCCGACGCCGCGCGGCAGGGGCTGGTCGAGGAAGCCGCGGTCATAGCCGTGGCGGACGAGCAGCGCCATGCGCTCGTCGATGCCCGCAGGGCTCGGCCGGCTCTTCACCTTCTTGGGCAGAGCCATCGGCCGCCCGCCGTTCAACCGCCAGAAGCCCAGCTCCGGGTGGGCCTCATGAACCCGCGTCTCAAGTTCCGGGGTCATCAGCCGGTCGATCTCGCGCATCTTCGCGAAGAGATGGAAGCACTGCTTCGACACCTTCCTCGGCGGATCGGACGTCGCCAGCGCCATCGCGCAGGCGTGTCGGTAATCCTCCGCCATCACCGCCGCCCGGGACGGCACGGCGAAGACCGAGGACTGGCGCTCGCCGAGCAGCCGTCGCACCTCCCGCTCCGGCCCGCGGCCGCCGGGGCCGACCCGATCGGGGAGGCCGATCGGCATGTCGACCGTGATGATTGCCGGGCGCCGCGAGTCGGCGAGGACCGCGGTGAAATCGGGCAGGACTGCGAAGACCGGCGGAGAACCGCCATCGAGCCGACGCAGCACCACCGCCCAGCCCGCCGGGCAGCCGTCGACGCCGGCAACCCAGGCCGGCTCAGCCACCGCCCATAGCCTCGACCCGGATGCCGGCCGGCGGGGCGAAGAAGGCATCCTGCCCGGCCGCGAGCGGCAACTCGGGCGCGCCGGCCGCAAGTTCGACGAGGCGGAACGTGGCGGCGGTCGCCCGCTCCAGCGCCTCTTGCGGCGCGGCCCCGCCAAGGCGATGGCCAAAATGAAGGGCGGCGAGGAGATCGCCTGTGCCATGCGGAGCATGAGGAACGGCGCGGTGGGCGACGAGCACCGAGCCGCGCGGCGTGACGAGGAGGTTGCCGGTCTCGCCGGGGCCGGCAAAGGCGGAGGTGACCACCACCTCAGGCCGGCCGAGGGAGCGCGCCGCGTCCACGAGGTCGGCATTGCCGATCATGCGGGTGAAGTCCCGGCCGGCGAGGAAGGCGAGCTCGAAGCGGTTGGGGGTGACGATGTCGGCGCCGGCGGCGAGGCTGCGAACCGACTCGCGCACCTCCTCCGGGACATAGAACCGCCCGGCATCGCCGACCACGGGATCGCAGAGCACCAGCGGGGCCGGGCCGGCCGCCCGCAGCCGGCAGAGGAGGCCAATCGCCGCCTCGACCTGGGCGCCCGCGCCGAAATAGCCGGTCAGGCAGCCGCCAAACCACCCCTGAACCGCCGATCGCCACTGATCCTCGATCAGCGCCGGGTCGGCCACGGTGCGGGTTCCGGGCCCGTGGCCGGGGTGCCAGGGCAGGAGCACCGTCGGGACGAAGACCACCGGAAAGCCCAGCCGCTCCAGCGCGAAAAGGCCTGCCCGGCCCCCGACGCTGCCGCGCGAGACGAGGCTGTTGACGACAATGACGGGCGGTTTCTCGGTCATGGTCCACGCCGAACGGGTCACGTCCCCCCCTTAGCGGAGGTAGCGTCCTCCGCCAATCCGGCCCGCCAAGGAAAAGCTTGTAGAGTCGGCGTGGCTCGCTAGTAATCTCCGCCGGGACCTCGGGGGAGACTGATCGACGATGGCGGCCTTGCCGCGACCGCGCCGAAGCGCACTCTACATACCGGGATCGAATGCCCGCGCGCTCGACAAGGGCCGGTCGGTCGCCGCCGACGTGCTTATTCTCGACCTCGAGGATGCCGTCTCGGTTGAGGCCAAGGACATGGCGCGCGCCGCGGTTGGCGCCGCCGTCGGCGTCCATGCCTATGGCAAGCGTGAGGTCGTGGTGCGGGTCAACGGCCTCGATACACCATGGATCGCCCGCGACATCGCGGCAATCGTCACGTCGATGCCCGACGCGGTGCTGATCCCCAAGATATCGAAGCCCGAGGATATCCGCCGCGCCCGCGCCGCGCTCCATGCCGCGCAGGCGCCCGAGGGGCTGGCGCTGTGGGCGATGATCGAGACGCCGCTTGCCGTGCTCAATGCCGGCGCGATCGCCGCGACCGCTGCGTCCAATTCCGGCGTTCCGCTCGACGCGCTGGTGATCGGCACCAACGACCTGATGCGCGAAACGGGCATGCGCACGGTGCCCGGCCGCGCGCCGCTGGTGCCGGCGCTGGTGCAATGCGTGCTGGCGGCGCGGGCCTATGGCATCGCCGTGCTCGACGGCACCTTCAACGACCTCAACAACTGGGACGGATTCCGCGCCGAATGCCAGCAGGGCCGCGACCTCGGCATGGACGGCAAGACGCTGATCCACCCGCGGCAGGTGCCGATCGCCAACGACGCCTTCGCGCCGACCGCCGACGAGGTGATCTGGGCGGAGAAGGTGCTGGCCGCCTTCTCGAAGCCGGAAAACGTAAACCGCGCGGTGATCTCGGTCGAAGGCAAGATGGTCGAGCGGCTGCACGAGCGCATGGCGCTGCAGGTGCTGGAGACGGCAACGGCGATCCTGCCGGACGATTGAGGGGGAGACTCGCTTCGCAGCGTAGCGTAGTCGAGCCTGGCGAAGTGCCAGACGGTTGGCACTACATGCGAACGCCCCTCCTGCCTTATCGTTTCGCCCCTCACCAACTCTGCCTAAGCGCCGCTCCGCGGCGCAAGGCATCGTATCCTCTCCCACAGGAGAGGAGGGCCGCCGCCTCACACCATGTGCCCGAAGCGGCGCATCTCCTCGGTGATGACGCGGGTCATGGTCTCGGCGTCCTTGGCGTAGTGGTTGCTCACGCCGTCGTCCCAGGTCCAGAAGAAGGTGCGGTCGACGATGCCGAAGGTCAGCACCTTGCGGCTGCCGCGCGCCGTCACCGACCAGGTCGGCGGGCTCTTGCCGGGATTGTCGCGGGCGAGCGCCAGCCCCATGCCGAGGCGGTCCTTGATCGACCGGCAGAGATCATCGATCGCCTGAAGCTTGTCGTCGACGACGCGCGGGCGGGGCGCCGGCGCGGGGGCGATGCCGGAGAGCGGCCTCGCACGCCCCGTTCCGCCGCCCGTCTCCGGCTTGTCGGCCATGTTCAGAGCCCCGCCAGCGCCCTCGCGAAATCCCCGGCCTTGAACGGCTCGAGGTCGTCCACCTGTTCGCCGACGCCGATGAAATGCACCGGCAATTTGTGTTTCGCGGCGATGGCGACAAGGATGCCGCCGCGCGCCGTGCCGTCAAGCTTGGTCATCACCAGGCCGGTCACCCCGGCCCGCCGGCCGAACACCTCGACCTGACTGAGCGCGTTCTGCCCGGTGGTGGCGTCGAGCGTGAGGAGCACGGTATGCGGCGCAGTCGGGTCGACCTTGCGGATGACGCGGATCACCTTCTCGAGCTCCGCCATGAGCTCGTCCTTGTTCTGGAGCCGGCCGGCGGTGTCGACGAGGAGGACATCGGCGTTCGCCTCCCGCGCGTCGCGGAGGGCATCGAAGGCGAGGCCGGCGGCGTCGGCGCCGGTCTCGCGGGCGACGACATGGGCGCCGGTGCGCTGCCCCCAGATCTTCAGCTGCTCGATGGCCGCGGCGCGGAACGTGTCGCCGGCGGCGAGCCACACCGTCCGTCCTTCGCCGCGGAGCTTGGCCGCGAGCTTGCCGATGGTGGTGGTCTTGCCCGTGCCGTTGACGCCGACGACGAGAACGACATGCGGCTTCCGGGCCGGGTCGATGACCAGCGGCACGGCGACGGGGCTGAGCGCCTTCTCGATCTCGGCGGCGAGCACGGCCTTGACCTCGTCCTCGCCGATCTCCTTGTCGTAGCGGCCCGTACGGAGCGCATCGGTGATCGCCGCCGACGTGGCGAGACCGAGATCGGCCTTGATCAGCATCTCCTCGAACTCTTCGAGCGCGGCCGCATCGAGCTTCCGCTTGGTGAAGATCGAGGTGATGCTCTCGGTCAGCGCACTCGACGAACGCGACAGGCCCGACTTGAGCTTCTGGAACCACGAGGGCTTGGGTGGCGGAGGCGCCGATGGGGCCGGCGGCCGCTCCACCGGAACGGGCACGTCGGGCTCGGCCGCAGGCTGAGACTGGCCGCCGCCGAACACCCGACGAAAAAGACCCTTCTGCTCAGCCATAATTCTTGCCCTTGGTATGGATGAGCGCCGGTGCGTCCTTCGAGGCTCGATCGCATGCGCGATCGAGCACCTCAGGATGAGGTAGTAATTTGTGCTCCATGAAGGTCGTCATCCCGACGACGCCCATCGAAGACGCCAACATCCTCGTCCCGAGGTGCTCGCCGTTTTTGCGGCGTGCCTCGAAGGACAGAGAGACAGACTTCCAGGCGCGCATCGGCAGAGTGTGGATCATTCTCGGCAACTCACGCAGCCACCGTGAGCAGGGCCCGCGCCGTGTGGCCGGCGACACGGGCGGCGACCACGTCGCCGGGCGCGCCGAAGCCGATCACGGTGGGGGTGAAATGCTCGGTATGGCCGACGCCGCCGCGCTCGACCAGGACCCGCCGGGTGGCGCCCTGCTCGGCCGCGAGGTGACGCGCGAGCGCCGCCTGCCCCACGGCGCGGAGCCGGGCGGCGCGATCCTTGACCAGGGCGCGGTCGACCTCCGGCATGCGGGCGGCGGGCGTGCCGGGCCGGGGCGAGTACGGAAAGACGTGGAGGAAGGTGAGGCCGGCCTCGGCGACGATCGACAGCGAGCGGCCGAACATCGCCTCGTCCTCGGTCGGGAAACCGGCGATCAGGTCCGCGCCGAACACCACGTCGGGACGGAGCCGGCGCACGGTGTCGACGAAGCGGAGCGCATCGGCGCGGGAATGCCGCCGCTTCATGCGCTTGAGGATCAGATCGTCGCCATGCTGCAGCGAGAGGTGAAGATGCGGCATCAGCCGCTCTTCCATTGCGATCGCATCGAGAAGAGCGTCGTCGGCCTCGATCGAGTCGATCGAGGACAGACGGAGCCGCGGGAGGTCCGGCACGTTCCGGAGGATCGACTTGACCAGCCGGCCGAGCTTCGGCGCGCCCGGAAGATCGCCGCCATACGAGGTGATGTCGACGCCGGTGAGCACGACCTCGCGGTAGCCGTTCTCCACGAGCCCCCGGATCTGGTCGACCACCGCGCCCATCGGCACCGAGCGCGAATTGCCGCGGCCGTAAGGGATGATGCAGAAGGTGCAGCGATGGTCGCAGCCGTTCTGCACCTCGACGAAGGCGCGGGAATGCGCGTCCATGCCCTCGATCAGGTGCCCCGCGGTCTCGCGCACCGACATGATTTCGTTGACGCGGACCCGCGCGGTGTCGCCGAGGCCGAAGTCGCGGTAGGCGCTCGCCGTCAGCTTCTCGGCGTTGCCGAGGACGAGGTCGACCTCGGGCATCGCGGCGAACGCGTCCGGGTCGATCTGGGCGGCGCAGCCCGAGACGACGATGCGGGCGCCGGGGTCGTCGCGGCGCGCCCGCCGGATCGCCTGCCGCGCCTGACGCACCGCCTCGGCGGTGACGGCGCAGGTGTTGACCAGAACGGCATCATGCAGTCCCGAGGCCTCGGCGCGGGCCCGCATCGCTTCGGATTCGAGCGCGTTCAGCCGGCAGCCGAAGGTGAGTGTCTTGATCCCGCCGGGCGCAGAACTCGGCCAACCTCCCCCTTGCGGGGAGGTCGAAACCGCAGAGCGATGTCGGGAGGGGGTGGTTGCCGTCCCATCCGCGAACGCGACGTGATCCTGAAGGTCTGTACCCCCTCCCGAAACTGCCTCTGGCAGTTTCGACCTCCCCGCAAGGGGGAGGTTGACGTCGCGTTCGTGGCAGGCGTCGGCCATCACGCCGCGCCCTTCTCCGTCGCCGACCAGCGGAGGGTCTCGGGATCGACGAGGCCCACGAACTCGGTCTCGACCGGGCCGGTCATCATCACGTGGCCGTCCTCGCGCCATTCGATGCGAAGCGGGCCACCGGGCAGCGTCACCGTGACGGCGTGGTCGCAGACGCCCTTCCGCATGGCGGCGACCGCGGCGGCGCAGGCGGCGGTGCCGCAGGCGAGCGTGATGCCGACGCCGCGCTCCCAGGTCTTGACCGTGATCGCATCGCGCGCGGTGACGTGCGCCAGCGAGATGTTGGCCCGCTCCGGGAACATCGGGTGGTGCTCGAGGATGGGGCCGATCCGGACGAGGTCGATGGCCTCGACGTCGTCGACCCAGAAGATCGCGTGCGGGTTGCCCATGCTCACGGCCGAGGGCGACGACAGGATCGGCGCATCGACCGGGCCGAAGGACAGGTCGATGGCGCGGGTATCGTCGAAGGGTTGCGACAGCGGAATCTCGCGCCATCCGAAGCGCGGCTTGCCCATGTCGACCTTGACCATCTCCGGCGCGCCGGTATCGAAGGCGCCGAGGAGCCCGGCATTGGTCTCGATCGCCACGGTCTTCCGGCCGCTCTCGCCCATCACCAGCCAGCCGACGCAGCGGGTGGCGTTGCCGCAGGCATCGACCTCGCCGCCGTCCTTGTTGTGGATGCGCATGAACACGTCGGCGTTCCGCGGCGAGCGCTCCAGCGTGATCATCTGGTCGAAGCCGATCGCCCCGTCATCGCCGAGGGCGCGGATCGCCTCCGGCGCAAGCCGCACCGGCCGCTCGCGCGCGTCGAAGACGGCGAAGCGGTTGCCGAGGCCGTTCATCTTGCGAAAAGGGAGAGGCGCGCTTGCCATAGGCTTTCGGGCCGGACTGTCGGGATGGGCGACTATATGGCGGAAACCGCAAGGAATTGCCAGTCTCGCGGGGGCGTGATGGCATTGCGCAGAGGTTTCACGAGCATTTGCGCACACAGGGTGAAACGATGGGCGTAACTTTCCCGTAGCTTGCGGCGCAATAGGTCCGATACCCGAGAGGCCCAGTTCATGACCAGCGACCACCACGGCTCGACGCGACGCACGCTCCTGTTCACCGCAGGCGCGGCCGCGCTGCTTGCCGGCATCGGCATCCTGCCAAGGCTGTCGGCGCGCGCGGGAACGACGCACGTGGTGACGCCGGGCGACGTGACGATCGAGGACTTCGATGCGGCCGGGAAGAGCCTAGGCCCGAAGACGGTCGCCAAGGTCGTAAAGACCGAGGAAGAATGGCGGGCGCAGCTCTCGCCGCTCGCCTTCGAGGTGACCCGGCAGGAAGGGACCGAGCAGTCGTTCACCGGGCCTTGGCTCGACGTCCATGAGGCCGGCATCTTCCGCTGCGTCTGCTGCGGCACCGCCCTCTTCTCTTCAGACACGAAATACGACTCGGGCACCGGCTGGCCGAGTTTCTGGCAGCCGATCGCGAAGCAGAACGTCCTCGACATCGAGGACCGGAGCTACGGGATGCTGCGGGTCGCCAACTCCTGCGCCCGCTGCGAGGCGCATCTCGGCCATGTCTTCAACGACGGCCCGCAGCCGACCGGGCTCCGCTACTGCATGAACGGCGTCGCGCTCGACTTCGTGCCGCTTGCCGCCGCCTGAGCCTTAACCCGAACCACGACACGAGGCGTCCCATGACCGCACACCGCCGCAAATTCCCGACCGAACGTGTCATCCCCTACGCCCTCGCCGGGCTGCTCGCGCTGCCGATCGTGGCGCTGGTCTCCCAGACCGGCGCCGTGACCGCGGCCGAGGAGGCGGTGAAGATCCCGCCGCCCGTGGTCGATGCGAAGGCCGGGGATGGCCTCGCCACGGCGATCGTCGCCGGCGGCTGCTTCTGGGGCGTCCAGGCCGTGTTCCAGCATGTCGACGGCGTCGAGAGCGCGGTGTCGGGCTATTCCGGCGGCACGGTGGCCAATCCGGACTACCGCGCGGTGACCACCGGCACGACCGGCCATGCCGAGTCGGTCGAAATCAAGTACGACCCCGCGAAGGTGAGCTACGGCAAGCTCCTCCAGATCTTCTTCTCGGTCGCCCACAACCCGACCGAGCTGAACCGCCAGGGACCGGATGTCGGCACGCACTACCGCTCGGCCATCTATTTCACCGACGCGGAACAGGAGAAA
>JALHRF010000181.1 GCA_022841545.1 Bauldia sp.
ATGACGGTCTCCACGCCGCGGCCGCCCGGGGCGACGTGGCGGAGATCGCCGCGCTGCTGACCGCGGGCGCCGATCCCGCCGCCACCGACCAGAACGGGCGCACGCCCGTCCACGTTTCGACCTTCTTCTCCCATGACGATGCCCTCACGGTGCTCGTCGCCGGCGGCGCCGACCCGAAGGCCCTCGACCGGCAGCGATACGATGCGATCACCATCGCCGCGGTTGCCGACGACCCCGATCTCGTGCGCAGGGCGATCGCCGTCGGCGGCGATCCGGCCGCGATCACCAGCCCTTATGACGGCACCGCCCTCATTGCCGCCGCCCATCTAGGCCATGCCGAGGTGGTCCGCGTGCTGATCGGGGCGGGTGCGCCGCTCGATCACATCAACAACCTCGGCTGGACGGCGTTGATCGAGGCGGTCATCCTCGGCGACGGCGGCCCGGATCACGTGGCCACGGTCCGCGCGCTGGTCGAGGCCGGCGCCGGCCGGTTGATCGCCGACCGCGATGGCGTCACACCGCTCGACCACGCCCGGCGGCGCGGCTACACAGAGATGATCGCCATTCTCTCGGAGTAGCCCTGCGCCATGCCACCGGAGCTTTCCTCACCGGCCGAGATCGTCTTCCTCGACCGGGAATCGCTCTCGCCCGAAACGCGCCTCCGCGCCCCGGATTTCCCGCACCGCCTCACCGTTCATGATCGGAGCGCCCCCGGCGAGGTCGCCGAACGGATCGCGGATGCCGACATCGTCATCACCAACAAGGTGCCGGTCCGCGCCGATGCGATCGCCGGGGCACGGCGGCTGCGGCTGATCGCGGTCTGCGCAACCGGCACCGACATGGTCGATGTCGCGGCCGCGGCGGCGCGGGGCATCGTCGTTTCGAACGTCCGGAACTATGCGACCGATACCGTCCCCGAGCACGTATTCGCCCTGATCTTCGCACTCCGCCGGAATATCCTCGCCTATCGCGACTCGGTCCGCGCCGGGCGCTGGCAGACGGCCAGCCAGTTCTGCTTCCTCGACCACCCGATCGGCGATCTCGCCGGGGCGACCATCGGCATCGTCGGGCGGGGATCGCTAGGCAATGCCGTGGCGGACATCGCGCGGGCCTTTCGCATCGAGGTGATCTTCGCCGGGCGGAAGGGCGGCCCGGCCCCGGACGCCCCCTATGTGCCCTTCGCCGACATGCTCCGCCGGAGCGACATCATCACCCTCCACCTGCCGCTCAAGCCGGAGACGCGCAACCTGATCGGCGCCGCCGAGTTCGCGTTGATGGCGCGGCATCCGATCCTGATCAATGCCTCCCGCGGCGGCCTTGTGGACGAGCTGGCGCTTGGTGATGCGCTCCGGTCGGGACAGATCTCCGGGGCCGGGTTCGACGTGGCGACCGCCGAGCCGCCGCCGGCCGATCACCCGCTGATGGGGCTCCTCGATCTCCCCAACTTCATCCTGACGCCGCATGTCGCCTGGGCGAGCAGCGGCGGGCAGCAGGCGCTTGCCGACCAGCTCGTCGACAACATCGACGCCTTCTGGCGGGGCAGCCCGCGTAACGTCGTGGGCGGTTAGTCGGCGAATCCCTGTGGGTCGGTCGCGTCGAAGCCGACTTCGGCGAGCTCATCCCAAACCGCGTCGGGGATCGGGAGCGTCGCCCAGGCGATGGTCTCGGCCACCCGCTCGGGCCGGGTGACACCGCAGACGGTGGACGTGATCCGCGGGTCGCGCATCGAGAACTGGAGGGCCGCGGCGCCGAGCGGCACGCCATGGCGCGCGCAGATCGCGTCCATCGACATCGTCCGCTCGATCACCGCGTCCGGCGCCTCCTGGTAGGCGAAGCGGCCGCCGGCCCGCGACGGCTTGGCGAGAATGCCGCTGCCATAGGGCGCGGCGTTGAGCACGGCCATGCCGCGCTCGACCGCGAAGTCGATCAGGGCATCGGCATTCCGGTTGAGAAGCGTGAAGCGGTTGTGGGTGAGGACGACGTCGAAATCCCAGTCCCGCAGCATCGGCAGCATCGTGCTCACCTTGCCGGCGGCGAGGCCGACGGCGTCGCAGAGGCCCTCCTCCTTCATCCGGAACAGTTCGTCGATGGACCCGCCGGGCGCGGTTACCTGGTCGAGCGGCTCGACATACTCGGGATCGTGGAGATGGAGAACGTCGACACGGTCGAGGCCGAGCGCCTCGAGGCTCGCCTCGATCGAGCGCCGCGCAACAGCCGCGTCGAAGCGGCCGGTGGCGCCGTCGCGGTCGAGCTTGGTCGAGAGCACGAAGCCCGCGGACAGTCCGCCGCGCTCGCGGAGCGCCGCCCCGATCCGCTCCTCGGCCAGCCCGTCGCCATAGATGCGCGCCGTGTCGAGGAAGTTCGTCGGCCCGTCGAAAATGGCGCGGAACGTCGCCGCCGCGCGGTCGGCGCCGGCGGCGTAGCCGTAGGCCTGCGGCATGTCGGCGAGGGCGGAGGTGCCGAAGCAGAGCCGCGACACGACGAGATCGGTCCGCCCCAGCCGTGTGGTGTCGATCGTTCCGGTCGATGTCATGCGATGCTTCCTGTTCTCTCTTCACCTGAGGGCGGCGCAGCCCTCCCGGGTCTAGCATGCCGCGCCGCGCCCGATCAGCCCTCGTCGATCTCGCTCGGCAGCGCCAAAAGCCTGCGCGGCACGCCGGGATCGTCGAGCGTCTTGAGGTACTCGTGCCCGTCGCGGGCGACGGTGACGTGGACCCAGGTCCTCTCCCCCGCCGGGTCGAGCACGTAGAATTCCCACTGCCGCGAGCGAATGCCGTGTATGGCTTCGGCGACCGACAGGCTCCACGGCGAGCCGTCGGGGTTGAGCCCGCCGATATGCGTGATCGTCCGATAGGGATCGAGACGATGATCCTTCGTCGAGGTCAGGATCTGCAGGCTCTGGACCATCGGAGGCGGTCTCCGGTCGCGGCGCTCCGACCTTACCCCAATCCGCGTTCGATCAGCCTGGCGATTCGCGCGCTGAAGTCGGCCGGGTCCTCCGGCGGCTCGCCGTCGAGGATGCGCGCCTCGCCGAAGAGGAGCACCGCCGCGTCGTCGATCGCCTCGTTCGCGCCGCCCGCCGCCGCCTTGGTGGCGAGCGCCTTGATCAGCGGGTGGGTCGGGTTGAGCTCGAGCACCGGGGCGGTCCGCGCCTTGAGCTGGTCGTGGGCGGACAGGATCTTCTCGAGCTGCCGGTCCATGCCGAGATCGGCGGCGACGATGCAGACCGGGCTCTGGGTGAGCCGCGACGAGGCGCGGACCATGGTCACCTTGTCGCCGAGCGTCTGCTTGAAGCGGGCGGCGAGCGTCGCCACCGCGCTCTCCGGCGCGGACTCGGCGGTCTCGCTTCCCTCCGCCACCGGGATCACGTCGAGATCGGCGGCACCCTGGGTTACGGACTGGAACGGCTTGCCGTCATAGCCGAGCGCGCTCCGCACCCAGAAGGCGTCGACCGGGTCGGACAGCACCAGCACCTCGACGCCGCGCCGGGCGAAGCCTTCGAGCTGCGGGCTGGCGAGGATCGTCTTCTGGTCGTCGCCGAGGGCATAGTAGATCGTGGTCTGGTTGGGCCGGAGCGCGGCGATGTAGTCGGCGAGGCTCCGCCAGGCATCGCCGCCGGTTGTCGTGCGGAAGCGGGCGATCTTGTAGATGGCGTCGCGACGCTCGGCGTCCTCGTAGAGACCCTCCTTGATCACCGGGCCGAAGGCGTCCCACACCTTCTCGTACCGCTCGCGGTCGTCATTGGCGAGCTTGTCGAGGTCGGCGAGGATGCGGCTGGTGACGCCCTTGCCGATCGCCTCGAGCACCGGGTTCTTCTGCAGCATCTCGCGCGAGAGATTGAGCGGCAGGTCCTCGGAGTCGATCACGCCGCGCATGAAGCGCAGCCAGCCGGGCAGGATCCTCGCCTCGTCGGTGATGAAGACGCGCTTGACGTAAAGCTTGATGCGGCCGCGGCGCTCCGGGTCGAACAGGTCGAACGGCTTCATCGAGGGGACGAAGAGGAGCACCGAATACTCGTTCCGGCCCTCGGCGCGATAATGGATCGTCAGCGCCGGCGCGTCGTACTGATGGCTGACATGGCCGTAGAACTCGGCGTATTCCGCCTCGGTCACCCCCGCCTTGGCCTTCCGCCAGAGGGCGCTGCCGTCGGCAAGCGTCTTGTCAGCCGCGCCGTCGCCGACCTGGAGCAGGATCGGGATCGGCACATGGGCGGAGTATTCCTGCACCACCCGCTCGATCGTCGCCTGCTCGGCATAGGTCTTAGCGTCGTCCATGAGCCGGAGGACGACGCGGGTGCCCCGCGCCGGAGCCGCGTCGAGCGCGGCCGGCTCGACGGTGAAGCTGCCCTGTCCGTCCGACGTCCAGCGCCAGGCTTCGTCGGCCCCGGCCTTCCGCGACGTGACCTCGACCGAGGAGGCGACGATGAAGGCCGAGTAGAAGCCGACGCCGAACTGACCGATCAGTGCGGAGCCCTCGGCGCCGCCGGAGAGGCCGTCGAGGAAAGCGCGCGTGCCCGAGCGGGCGATGGTGCCGAGATTGCCGACCAGCTCGGCCCGGTCCATGCCGATGCCGTTGTCGGCCACGGTGAGGGTGCCGGCGATCTTGTCGGGGATGAGCGTGATCCGGAAATCCGGGTCTTCGGCGAGAAGCTCGGGCTGCTGAAGCGCGGTGACGCGAAGCTTCTCGCAGGCGTCGGCGGCGTTCGAGATCAGCTCGCGGAGGAAGACGTCCCGGTTGGAATAGACCGAGTGCACCATGAGGGAGAGGAGCTTTGAGACCTCCGCCTCGAAGCTTCGCGTTTCCCGTTCTGCGCTCGCGTGTTCAGCCATGTTCGGAATGCCCTGATGTTCAGCGAAACCGGCCGTGATATCGCCGGTTGGCGCCGGTCTTTCAAGGCTGAAGGGGCGCGGAAAAGAAATTGGCCGGCGCAAGCGCCGGCCAAAACGTTGCCTCGGTCTGCCCGAAGGCAGGTGGTTCGGTCCAGCATCGACCCCGGGGGGCTGGGGGGCTGAGAATTACCGAAGCCTTCACCGAACCGAACCGTCTGAGACAACGACAGGATGATCGAACTCCAACGTGGCCGGTCGTGGGCGCAATGTAGGCGAAATCGTGATTTTTGGCGGGCTCCCGAAGTTCCGCGATTGCACCGGAAATGGCCAGCATCCGCGGGCGATCCGGCTCTTGCCATGACCCGCCAACGGCGCGATCATGACGGGACAATGACGGTGGAGGAGGCGTGAGCGAGGTGGAAGAAAAAGAGCCGTACGGCGGCCGGGCGATCGTCGTCGCCCTAGCCGCCCGCACCGACAGATCGACGACGAAAGAGATCACCAGCTTTGACCGCCGGGAGCTGGACCAGATTCTCCGGATCTACGGCCGCAAGGTCGCCGAGGGTGAGTGGCGGGACTACGCAATCGACCAGTTGCGCGAGGAGGCGGTCTTCTCGGTCTACCGCCGCGCTTCCGAAACCCCGCTCTACCGCATCGTCAAGCAGCCGAAGCTGGCGCGCCGGCAAGGCGCCTATGCGTTGATCGCGGCGACCGGGCATATCCTGAAGCGCGGCCACGATCTCGCGAACGTGCTGCGCATGCTCGACAAGCCGCTCCGCCTCGTCGGCGCCTGAACCGAGGGAGTTCCTAGCGGAGCGGCCGCGACGGCGGCTTGGTTGCGCCTGGGCCGAGGGGGCGTTGCATCAGCACCGAATCGAGCCACAGGCCGAACTTGTGGCCGAGCGTCGGCAATTCGCCGACGATGGTGAAGCCTTCCCGCGCGTGAAGCGCGATCGAGGCAAGGTGCCGCGAATCGCCGATCACCGCGACCATCTGCCGGAAACCGAGGGCTTCGCACTCCGCGATCAGCGCACGGAGCAGCGCCCCGCCAACGCCTTGCCGTTGCGCATCGGGGGCGATGTAGAGGGAATCCTCGACGGTGTGGTTGTAGCCGACCCGCGGCCGCCAGTTGCTCGCATAGGCATAGCCCAGGACCGTCCCGCCGCACTCGCAGACGAGGTAGGGAAAGCCGGCCTCGACGAAAGCGGCCATCCGCCGCGCCATCTCCGCCTCCGAAGGAGGCTCGAACTCGAAGCTCGCCGTCTCGGTGGTGACGGAGTGGCCGTAAATGGCGGTGATCGCCGGGATGTCAGCAGGCGTGGCGGGGCGGATGATGCGGTCTGGCATGGCGTGATGAGGATGCGGAGGTGCGCCGGACACTAGCATGGGGCCGCGGCCGCAGGAATCCGGCGGTCCCTGTTCCGGCAAAAGAAAGGGCGCGGCCCGAAGGCCGCGCCCCGCAAGCTTCAGGTCCGGCTGGTCTAGCGGCGGTCGCCGAAGAGCTGCAGCATGAACAGGAAGATGTTCAGGAAGTCGAGGTAGAGCGCGAGCGCGCCCATGATCGCCTTCCGGCCGGCAACGGTGCCGTCGTCGTGGACCGAGTACATCTCCTTGATCTTCTGCGTGTCGTAGGCGGTGAGGCCGACGAAGATCAGGACGCCGAGCACCGAGATGGCGAAGCCAAGCGCGCTGGACTGCAGGAAGATGTTGACCACCATGGCGATGATGACGCCGATCAGGCCCATGATCAGGAACGAGCCGAACTGGGTCAGGTCCCGCTTGGTGGTGTAGCCGAACAGCGACATCGCGCCAAACATGGCGGCGGAGATGAAGAACACCTGGAAGATGCTCTGCGACGTGTAGACGACGAAGATCGACGACAGCGAGATGCCGAGCAGTGCCGCATAGAGCCAGAACATGGCCTGAGCGGTGCCGACGCTGAGCGTGTTGATCCGGAAGCTGAGGAAGAAGACCATCGCCAGCGGGGCGAGGATCAGCACCCACATGAAGATGCCGCCGTAGATCGTGGCACCGAGCGAGGTCAGCAGCACGCCGTTGCCCAGCGTCGCCACGGCCTGGGCCGGGTCGGTCGTGGTCGCGAGCGAATAGGTGAAGTAGGCCACCAGCCCGGTGATGCCGAGGCCGACCGCCATGTAGTTGTAGACCCGCACCATATGGGCGCGCAGGCCCTCGTCGATCGCGGATACCGCGCCGCCGACCGAAGCGCCGAAGCGGGTCGGCTGGTTTTCGTAGTTCGCCATCGATTGAAACCCTCTCAAACAAGTCCCGGCCGGAGCCACCCCGGCCGTTGGCAGACTTCTCGGGAATATGGGGGACATCCGCCGATCAAACAAGGGGTTTTCGATTGGATTTGTGCGATCTGTGGCTGCCCGGACCAGGGCGGGCGGGGCCGCTCAGAGGTCTCCGGGCGGCTTGGCCGGAACGAAGGGCTCAGGACACGGCGCGGTCGAGGCTGTCGGAGACGGGCGGCCGCGAGAGGAGTTCCACGATCGCGCTCGCAGGCAGCGGCGGGCTGAAGATATAGCCCTGGACTTCGGTGCAGCCTTCGAGGCGCACGAGGTCGAACTGCTCCTCGGTCTCCACGCCCTCGGCGGTGGTCGAGATGCCGAGGCTCCGCCCGAGTGCGATCACGGCCTTGATGATGGCGAGGCTGTCGCTCCGGTTGGCGAGATCGTGAACGAAGGAGCGGTCGATCTTGATCTTGTCGAAGGGGAAGGCACGGAGATAGCCGAGGCTCGAATAGCCGGTGCCGAAATCGTCGAGCGAGATGCGGACACCGAGGCGGCGGAGTTCGCCCAGCATGCCGAGCGTCATCTCGTTGTCGGCCAGGAGGGCGGACTCGGTGACCTCGATGTCGAGGCGCCTCGGATCGAGGCCGGAGATGCGGAGCGCGTCCTTGACGTGGCGGATCAGGTTGCGGTGGACGAACTGGACCGGAGAGACGTTGACCGCGATCGAGACATGCTCCGGCCAGCTCGACGCCATCAGGCAGGCCTCGCGGAGCACCCATTCGCCGATCGGGCCGATCAGCCCGGATTTCTCCGCCGCCGGGATCAGCCGGTCGGGGGTGACGACGCCGCGCTCCGGGTGGTTCCAGCGCAGGAGCGCCTCGACGCCGCTGATGCGGTTGTCGCTGACGTTGTAGAGCGGCTGGAAAACGAGGGCCAGTTCGTTCCGCGCCAGCGCGCCGCGCAGCTCCATCTCGAAGGACAGGCGCTCCTGGAGCGCGGCGTCCATGCCCGGCTCGAAGAAGTGATAGGCGCCGCGCCCGTCGGCCTTGGCCCGATAGGCGGCGAGATCGGCATTCTTCATCAGCGTCTCGGCGTCGCGGCCGACGTCGAGGGCGATGGCGATGCCCACGCTGGCGCCGAGGACGATCTCCTGGCCCTGGACACGGAGCGGGATGCCCATCGTCCGGACGATGCGTTCGGCCAATGCCGCCGCGTCCTGCGGCGAGCCGAGCGATGTCTGCAGGATGGCGAACTCGTCGCCGCCGAGGCGGGCGACGATGTCGCTCTCGCGACAGGAGGCGAGGAGGCGCTGCGACACGAGCTTCAGCACCGCGTCGCCGACGCCGTGGCCGTAAAGATCGTTGACGCTCTTGAAATGGTCGAGATCGACGAACAGCACGGCAACCAGATGGCCGCTCGCCACCAGATCCACCGCATGCTCCATCCGCTCCCGGAACTGCATGCGGTTGGGCAGGTCGGTCAATGCGTCATGACGCGCGAGATGGCGGATGCGCGCCTCGGTACGCCGCTGCTCGCTGACGTCCTCGTGGGTCGAGACCCAGCCGCCGTCGGGCAGCGGGTGGTGGATCACCGAGATCACCCGGCCGTCGTCCAGTTCGACCGTATCGACGGCATCCTGCCGCCCGGTCACGAGCTCAAGTCGGCGCTGGATGTACGCCTCGTTGCCGGTCTTGGGACGGAAGCCATGCGCGATGCGGTAGCGCAGGATGTCCATCAGCGTGGTGCCGGGGACTACCATTTCCGGTGGCAGGCCGTAAAGGTCGGCGAAACGGCGGTTGCAGATGATCAGCTCCTGCTGCGCATCGAACATGCAGAGGCCCTGCGACATGTGGTCGACCGCCGCCTCGAAGCGCATGTTCTGGCGGGCGAGTTCGGTTTCTCTCCGTTCCAGCGCCTGGACCCGGTCGCGCTCCCCGGTGATGTCCTGGTGGGTCGCCACCCAGGAGCCGTCGGCCGTCCGCTTCCATCGGATTCTGACAATCCGCCCGCTGCCGAGCACCGCCTCCGATTCGAGGGTCTCGCCGGAACCGAGCGAAGCGAGCCGCGCTCGTTCGCGAACCGCCATTTCGCCGGCCGTCCAGCCCTGGTGATTGCCGGCGGCGATGCTGGCAAGGAACACCTCCAGCAGCGACATGCCGGCGAGGATCTCGTTCCGGTCGAGGCTGTACAGGTCGACGAAACACTCGTTCCAGAGGACGAGGCGGAAGTCGGCATCGAACAGGCAGAAACCATAGGTCATGCTGTCGAGCGCAGCATCCAGACGCTGATGCTGGGCCTTGAGGTCCGATTCGCGTGCGTGCTGGGCGGTCTCGTCCTCGTGGATCACAACCCATCCCAGGCCCGGACTGGGCAGGTAGGTCCGCTCGATGATCCGGTCGCCGACCTTGTCGAAGAACACCGCCGGCGAGGCCGGGTCGCGATTGGCCTCGAGGCGCTTCCGGTGCCGCTCGACCAGCACGTCCAGGTCGAGGCCGGGATGGTTGCCGCTGGCAAAGGAAAGTTCCACCCGTTGGCGAAGGGTCATTCCGGCCGCGAGGAGGTCGGGGGGTATATCGTAAAGGCGAAGGTAAGCTTCGTTCCAGAAGAGGAGTTGGTGGTCGTCGCTCCACACGGAAACGCCATACGGCATCCAAGCCAGCGCATCGCTCAGCATGGCCATTGCGTCAGGAACGCCATTGAGACGGCCCCAGCTTTGTACGATGCGGCTCATTCGTTCCCCAACTTCCCCCTTTGGGGTGATCGACAATCTCACCTCAGCGTTAAAGTCGCATTAAATCACTAGGAGTGCAGGCAATATCTACCCTCTATGCGCGAAATCATGAACTCCGGTCTCGAGCCGCGAGCGTGCGGAGCCGGAGTGCGTTGAGTCGGATGAAGCCGGCGGCGTCCTTCTGGTCGTAGGCGCCGCGATCGTCCTCGAAGGTGACGAGGGCGTCGGAATAGAGCGACTTCGGGCTCTTGCGGCCGACGACCATGACGTTGCCCTTGTAAAGCTTGAGCCGGACCGTGCCCTCGACGTGCTCCTGGCTGGTATCGCAGAGCGCCTGCAGCATGCGCCGCTCCGGCGCAAACCAGAAGCCGTAATAGACCAACTCCGCGTAGCGCGGCATCAGCGATTCCTTGAGGTGCGCGGCCTCGCGGTCGAGCGTCAGCGACTCCATGGCGCGATGGGCGACGTGGAGAATGGTCCCGCCAGGGGTCTCATAGATGCCGCGCGACTTCATGCCGACGAAGCGGTTCTCGACCAGGTCGATCCGACCGATGCCATTGTCGCGGCCGAGCGCATTGAGATGCGTCAACAGCGTCGCGGGGCTCATCGCCTTGCCGTCGACAGCGACCGGGTCGCCCTTCAGGAAATCGATCTCGACATAGGTGTCCTTGTCGGGCGCGTCCTCGGGCGCCACGGTGCGCTGGTAGACGTAGGGCGGCGGCTCAACCCACGGGTCCTCGAGCACCTTCCCCTCCGACGAGGAGTGGAGAAGGTTGGCGTCGACCGAAAACGGCGCCTCGCCACGCTTGTCCTTCGGAACTGGAATCTGGTGCTTTTCGGCGAAATCGATCAGGTCGGTGCGGGACTTCATGTCCCACTCTCGCCACGGGGCGATGACCTTGATGTTGGGATCGAGCGCATAGGCGGTCAGCTCGAAGCGGACCTGGTCATTGCCCTTGCCGGTGGCGCCGTGGGCGATCGCGTCGGCGCCGGTCTCGTGGGCGATCTCGACCAGGCGCTTTGCGATCAGCGGGCGGGCGATCGACGTGCCGAGCAGGTAGACGCCCTCGTAAAGCGCGTTCATCCGGAACATCGGGAAGACGAAATCGCGGACGAATTCCTCGCGGAGGTCCTCGATGTGAATCTCGCGGATGCCAAGGAGCTCCGCCTTCTTGCGGGCCGGCTCCAGTTCCTCCCCCTGGCCGAGGTCGGCGGTGAAGGTCACCACCTCCGCGCCGTAGGTGGACTGCAGCCACTTGAGGATGATCGAGGTGTCGAGCCCGCCCGAATAAGCGAGCACCACCTTCTTGACGTCTGCCATGCCGGAACTCCGAGAGAGACGGAGCCCGGCTTACAGGACGGGGCGGCGCCGGGCAACGCCCCGTGCTGAACTCCTGCGCGCTCAGTCCCGGTTCTGGTTGCGACGCGGTACGCATTCGCCCTGCCGGTTCAGTCGCATGCCGTCGCCGCAATCTTGCGCCTGCGGCTGGGCCTCCTGTTCCTCCAAGGCCGGGGGCGGCGGCGGTTCATCGGCCGGCGGCGCAGGTTCCTCCGCGGCCGGGGGCGGCGGCGGTTCATCGGCCGGCGGCGCAGGTTCCTCCGCGGCCGGGGCCG
>JALHRF010000182.1 GCA_022841545.1 Bauldia sp.
CGCGGTGGCGCCGGGCTGGAGGGTACCGTCGGCGGCGGCGCGGAGCACATGGAGCGCGGCATAGCCGAGGTCGACCGGATTCCACAGCACCACCGAGCGGACGCATCCCGAGGCAATATGCTGCTTCATCGGGTTGGGGGTCGCCATCCCGACGACCGCGACGGCGCCGCACTTGCCGGTCGCGCTCACCGCCTCGGCGACGGCCGGGGTGGCGAAATTGGTGAGCGTGACGAGGCCCTTCAGCGCCGGGCCGTGGCGGCGGATGAGGAGCGAGGCCTGGCGCGCGGAAAGCGAGCCGTCCTCCTGGCCCTCGCTGGTCCCGAGCCAGGCCATGCCGGGATGGCACTTCGCCGCATAGGCCGCCATCTCGGCGAGCCACCGCGCCTGCAACGGCGCCGCGAAGCGCGATGTGACGATGGCGAAGCCCGCATCCTCGCCGATCTCGCCGGCCAGGGTATCCATCAGCACCTTGGCGATTCCCGCCGGGTCGGCGCGATTGACGAACCATTGCCGGGCGTCGGGCGAAGCGTCCGCATCGTAGCCGACGACGTTGATGCCGCGCGACAGCGCCTTCCGCAGCACCGGGGTCACGGCCACCGGGTCGTTGGCGGCAAAGAGCACGCCGTCGATGCCCGAAGTGACGTGGTCGTCGATCACGGTGATCTGCTGCTGGATGCTGATCTGGGCCGGCCCGTCGGTCCTGACATCGACAGTGCCGAGTTCCGCCGCGGCCTCGCGCATGCCGCGCGCGACGGCGTCGTAATAGCCGACGCCGGTGAGCCGCGGGACGTTGACGACGGTGATCTTCTCCCCGGCCCGGGCCGGGGGGTTGGCCGGCACGCCGCCGTCATAGGGCCTCTGCGGCAGCTCCACCGCCTCGCGGTCGCAGGCGAGCGGCGTCGTCGGCAGGTCGTCCGCTCCGAGCCAGGCCGGCTGGGCGCGCGCCGATGTCGCGACGGCAACTCCCGCCACAGTCAGTACCGCCACCAGTGCCAGGGTCCTCGCCGCAATCATGCCTTCCGCCGCTTGTTCCGTCCGCGGGAAGACCCTACCGCGATTCCGTTTGCGCCCGAAACCGCGAGCCCCTACGAACCGGACCAGGCAGACGGCGATCCGGCGATGACAGATTCGATTACCATCCGCGCTCCCGACGACTGGCACGTCCACCTCCGCGACGGCGCCATGCTCCGCGCCGTCCTGCCGTTCACGGCAGCGTCCTTCGCCCGGGCGATCGTGATGCCGAATCTTGTCCCTCCTGTGGTGACCACGGTCGATGCGGCAGCCTACCGCGAGCGCATCCTCTCGGCGCTGCCGGAAGGTTCCACCTTCACGCCGCTGATGACCGCCTATCTCCGCGACGATACTGACCCGGACGACATCGCGGCCGGGTTCGGGAGCGGCGTGCTGACCGCGGTGAAGCTCTACCCCGCGCACGCCACCACCAATGCCGCCGCCGGCGTCACCGACTTCGCCAGGGTCCATGCGGTGCTGGCGCGGATGGAGAAGCTCGGCATGCCGCTCCTCATCCACGGCGAGGATGTTGCGCCCGAGGTCGACATCTTCGACCGCGAGGCGCGCTTCGTCGAGCGGCGGCTCGCGCCGCTCCTCCGCGATTTCCCCGGCCTCAGGATCGTGCTCGAGCATCTCTCGACGCGGGTGGCGGTCGACTTCGTGCGGGCGCATGCGCCGCAGCTCGCCGGCACCATCACGCCGCACCATCTCGTCGAGACGCGGAATTCGATGCTCGGGCACGGCCTCCGGCCGCACCTCTACTGCATGCCGGTGGTCAAGACCGAGGCCGACCGGGTCGCCCTGGTCGAGGCCGCGACGTCGGGCGAGGCCTGCTTCTTCCTCGGCACCGATTCGGCCCCGCATGCGCTCGGGCGGAAGCTCGCGCCGGTCTGCGCCGCGGGCGTGTTCAACGCGCCGGTGGCGATCGAGACCTATGCCGGGATCTTCGACCAGGCGGGCCGCCTCGACCGGCTCGAGGCCTTCGCCTCGCTCAACGGCCCCCGCCACTACGGGCTGCCGGTCAACGCGGGCACGGTAACGCTTATCCGCGCCGACTGGGAGGCGCCGCGGGATGCGGCCGTCGACGGCCCGGAGGTCAGGGTCGCGGCCTATCGCGGCGGCGAGACGATCCCGTGGCGGATTGCAGATGCGGGAGCACCGGAATGAACGACGCGGCGGAGATCAGGGACCGGTTTCTCGCCGTGAGCACGGCGACGCTGACCACGGCGCTGTTCAAGCGCGGGCTCCGGAACGTTTTCATCCAGGGCGCGCAGCCGCTCAATCCGGCGAGCCGCATGGCCGGGCCGGCCTTCACGCTCCGCTACATCCCGTCCCGCGAGGACCTCGACACGATCGAGGTGTTCAAGGACCCGCGCCACCCGCAGCGCCACGCGGTGGAGACGATTCCGCCCGGCGCGGTGATGGTGATCGACTCACGCGGCGACGCCCGCGCCGCCTCGGCCGGCGGCATCCTCGTCCGGCGGATGATGGTGCGCGGCGCCGCCGGCGTCGTCACCGACGGGGGCTTGCGCGACAGCACCGAGATCGCGGCGCTTCCGTTCCCCGCCTACTGCAGGGCGCCGTCGGCCCCGACCAACCTGATCCACCACCACGCGATCGACATCGACGTGCCGATCGGCTGCGGCGGCGTGCCGGTCTATCCCGGCGACTGGGTGGTGGGCGACGGCGAGGGCGTGGTGGTCGTGCCGGCGGGCATCGCCGCCGGGATCGCCGCCGAGGCGGTGGAGATGACCGCCTTCGAGGATTGGGTCGAACGCCAGGTCGCCGGCGGCCGGTCGATCATCGGCCTCTACCCGCCCAATCCGGAGACGAAGGCCGAATACGAGGCGTTCCGGGAGAAGGCGAAGTTCGGCCCGGCCTGACGGCGAGGCGATCACCGCGAGTTGACGGAGCCCGCCGTTGCGGTCAAATGACCCCATGACCACATATCGCCCATCCCGAGAGGAGTGGCCTTCGCGGCGGTCATGATCGCATTCATCGCCCGCTTCATCGGCCTTTGGATGATCGCCGGCGCGCTGGTCGCGCTGGTGATCGACGGCACCAAGACCATCGCCAACTCGGCGCTGACGGTCACGCCGCTCGGACAGTCATGGTACGCGATCAGCCCGTCGACGCTGATGTCGGCGCAGAGCTTCGTCCAGGGGACAATCGAATCCTATATCGGACACTGGCTGTGGGACCCGCTCATCGTGTGGCTCCTGCTGCTGCCGACCTGGCTGGTGCTCGGGCTCCTCGGGACATGGCTGGTCTATGTCGGACGGAAGCGCCGCATGACCGCGGCCTACGCGTCCTGAAAAACCCCCCGAACGGGGAAGGAGAGACGATATGAGCATCCTCGACCTGTTGTCCCGCAAGGTGTCGATCCCGGCGCCGGAGGCGGCGCTTCGCGGCCGCGACGAGCCGATCCCGACGGCGGAGAAGCACTTCGTCAACGGCCGGCCGCTCAAGGGGCCGTATCCCGACAACCTCAGGACGGCGGTCTTCGGCCTCGGCTGCTTCTGGGGTGCGGAGAAGGCGTTCTGGAAGATTCCGGGCGTGTATGTGACCGCGGTCGGCTATGCCGGCGGCCCGACCCCGAACCCGACCTATCAGGAGGTCTGCAGCGGGCGCACCGGCCACAACGAGGTGGTGCTGGTGGTCTATGACCCGAAGGTCGTTAGCTACGAGGCGCTGCTCAGGGCCTTCTTCGAAGGGCACGACCCGACGCAGGGCATGCGCCAGGGCAACGACATCGGCACCCAGTACCGCTCGGGAATCTACGTCGCCGACGAGGGCCAGCGGCAGGCGGCCGAGGCGGCGCGGACGATGTATGGCGAGGCGTTGAAGGCCAAGGGCTACCCGGCGATCACCACCGAGATCGTCCACGCTCCGCCCTTCTACTTCGCCGAGGATTACCACCAGCAGTACCTGGCCAAGAACCCGAACGGCTATTGCGGCCTCGGCGGGACCGGCGTGTCGTGCCCGATCGGGACCGGCGTCGCCGCCAGTTAGGGCAACCCATAACCATGCGGGGAGGCGCTCCGGCGCCTTCCGGCGACGATGTCGACGGCGCGGCGGCAAGACTGAGCTTCAGGGAGCGGACCTTGGCGAAGCCGCAGAGCACCATCCCCGTCCATGCGCTCGACGACCAGCGCGTCCATCTCGCGCCGCCGCATCACGGCCGCCTGGCGCAGGGCCGGCTGAAGACGCTCTGCGGCAAGCTCGCCGTGACGGCGTTGCCGCTGTTCTCGCCGGCGGGCGGCAATCGCTGCAAGGCCTGCTTCGCGAGGGTCGACGTAGACGGGTTCGTCAAGCTGGGAGCGTGAAACTCACGCCCGCGCCACCTTCTCCGCCAGGTCGCGATTGAAGGCCGCGCCCAGGCCGATGCGGAGCGCCGGCGACCGGAGCAGCGCCCGGCGGAGCCGCTTCATGTCCCATGTCACGTAGCGCGCGCCCGCCGACAGCGTCACCGTCGCCGAGGCCGGCCGGTCGATCAGGAAGGCGACCTCGCCGATGAAGGTCGGCGACGTGATCGTGAAGGCATGGCCGGCCTTCTCGACCGTGACCGTGCCATCGATCACGTAGGCGAGACGGTGGAGCGGCTGGCCCTCCAGCGTGATGGCGACGTTACCGTCCGCCCGGTTCCAGTGGCCCGCCCGCATCAGCCGGCGGAACTCGCCTGGCGTCAGCGTGTCGAGGAGGCCGTGGAGGCGCCGGTCTTCCTCGGTCATGCCATAGGCGGATCGGTCGGAAAGGATGCGCCCGATCATGGCGAGGTTGGCAAGGGTGAAGACGGCGCTCCAGAAGATGCCGCCCCAGAGCGGCGACGCCGGCGCGAAGTAGAAATAGAGGATGTAGAGGATGTCGCCGGCGACGATGAAGCCGCGGAGCAGGAGCTGGTCGCGGCAGAGAAAGCCGGCGAGATAGAGAAACGCGCCGAGATGGACGATGTTCTCCTCAACGAGTACATGGTCAAGCATGCCTCCTCCCCAGCTCCGCCGCAGCGCCCATCGTCCCACGACGGCAGGCGGCCGAACAGCCCCGACCAGCGGTTGGTCAGGAGAAACTCCGGCGGAAGGCGCGCGGCGTCATCCCCTTCCGGGCGCGGAACTGGCGGTTGAAGTTGGCGAGGTTGCGGTAGCCGACATCGTCGGCGACGTGGGCGATCGGCCGCGTCGTGTTGATCAGCAGCGCGCAGGCCTGGCCGATGCGGAGCTCGCCAACGTAGTCGGAGGCCGTCAGCCGGGTGTGGCGGCGGAACAGGCGATGAAAGCCGCTCGGACTGAGGCAGGCGAGCTCGGCCAGCGTCTCGATCGCGACCGGCTCGCGGTAATGGGCGTGGATGTGGTCGAGCACCCGTTCGATACGCGCCTTATCGGGTGTATGCGCGGCGACGCGGTTCGAGCCCGGCCCGGCGATGGGCCGCGCCGCCTCGTCCTCGGCGAGGGCGGTGAGCACCCCGATCAGGGTGAGGAGCCGCTCCGCCGGCCTCTGCGCCGGGATCGCCTCGATCGAGGGACGCACCTTCTCGGCCGCGGCGGCCGAGAAGGCGATGCCGCGCCCGGCCCGGCCGAGCATGGCGGCCAGGCCGCGCATCTCCGCGAGCGGGCCGGTCAGGCTCGCACCCCAATCCTCGGTGAACCACATCACCAGCGCATGGTGCGGCCGCCGCTCGCTGATCCGCTCGGCCGAGCACCAGGTATGCGGCAGGTTGGGGCCGAGCAGCACCAGGTCGCCATCGTCATAGGCGGCGATCGAATCGCCGATATAGCGCTGGCCGCGGCTGTTGAGGGTCAGCGTCAGCTCGAATTCGGGATGGTAGTGCCACTGGAAGGGAATGCCGTCGTCGAGCCTTCGGTCGAGGAGCGCCCAGGACGTCCCCTCCGGCACCGTCACCTTCTCGAACAGCGGGCGCATCGCGCAACCTATCCGCTCGTCCCCGCGCACGCGGGGACCCAGCTTTCCCGAGACCGGCCGTTCATGATGTCCATGGGAATTCCCGGCAAGAACAGGGAACAGCCGGCAAGGTTGGCGACCTTGACTGTCTGGGTCCCCGCGTACGCGGGGACGAGCGGATGTGGTTCATGACTCATGTACTGTCTCGGCGCCAATGGTTGCTCTGACGCCATTCCAGTATCAAAATTTGCGCCGAGCCGGCAACATCGGGCTGGCCTTTCCGCGTATCAAGGGGAAAATCGGACCAAGGGAGGAACGACCATGATGGAAGCCGGGACTGCTGAGAAGAATCCCTTCGACGTCGCCGACAAGATCGCCGCCTTCAAGCGCGCGATGGCGCCGCGCCGCGCGGCGCTGCACAAGGCGTTCGGCGAGGTCACCGATCATGTGAAGCGCGCCGCCGACACGATTCTGGCGGATGCCGCCGCCGGCCGCCAGGTCGTACCGGAAGTGCCCTATGCCGACATCCGCGACGGAAAGGTCTCCGAGGCGACGAAGGCCGCGATCCGCCGCACCGGCTGCGCCGTGGTGCGCGGGGTCTATCCGGAGGCGATGGCCAGCGACTGGTTCGCCGAGGTCGGCGCCTATATCGAAGACAACCACTACGAGGAGAAGGAGATCGAGAAGCGGAGCCTCGACAAGTACTTCTCCGCGCTCAAGGCCGGCAGGCCGCAGATTTTCAATCTCTACTGGTCGAAGCCGCAGGTCAACGCGCGCCAGGGCGAGAGCCTCGCCGCGACCCGCGGCTTCCTCGACCGGCTTTGGAAGTACGAGGGCGTGTTCGATCCGGACCTCCAGTGCACCTATGCCGATCGCGTCCGCCGCCGCCAGCCCGGCGACACGACTCTCGGCCTGTCGCCGCACATGGATGCCGGCACCGTCGAGCGCTGGATCGACCCCGGCTACCAGCGCGTCTACGCCCGCGTCTTCGAGGGCGACTGGCGCGGCTACGATCCCTTCGACGGCAAGCACCGGCTCGAGACGGAGGAGATCCCGTCGCCGGCGGTGGCGAGCGTGTTCCGCACCTACCAGGGCTGGACGGCGTTGACCCGGCAGGGGCCCAAGGACGGGACGCTGCGGCTCATCCCGATCGCCGAGGGCATCTCCTACGTTCTCCTCCGCGCGCTCGAGGACGACGTGCCCGAGGACCAGCTCTGCGGCGCGGCTCCGGGCCGGGCGCTGGGCGTCTACCCGGAGTGGCACGCCGACCTCCTCGCCGCGCAGGTCTCCATCCCCGAGGTGATGCCCGGCGACACCGTGTGGTGGCACACCGACATCTGCCATGCGGTGGCCGACGAGCATGCGGGGAAGGAATATGCGAGCGTGATCTATATCGGCTCGGCGCCGGACTGCGCCAAGAACCGGGCCTATCTCCCGCGCCAGCGGGAGGCGTTCCTCGCCGGCCGCTCGGCGCCCGACTTCGCGCCGATGAATTTCGAGGTCGACTTCAAGGGCCGCGCCACGCTCGACGACCTGACGCCGCTCGGCCGGAAGCAGATGGGGTTCTGAGCCGGAGGGCAGGGATAGGAGGGGGCGCCTCTCATGGCGCTCTCGGCCGGACGCCGCGCCGTCCGCCGCCATGCTATGGCCCGATTGCGGTTGCGAAGATTTCACAGCAGCGTCATCAAACGAACGCCGCCTGCACGCTACCTTCGCCATGGGCACTAGGGGGAGAGGAGGCGGCAATCATGTTCACGCGTATCGAAAATCTCCCGGCCGGCGCCATCGGTTTCGAGGCGGTCGGCAGGATCACCGAGGAGGACCGCGTCGAGGTCCTCGAACCGACCATCGAGGCGATCCTCGATGACGGGCGGCCGGTGCGGCTGCTCTATCTCGCCGGCCCGCGCTTCGCCGGCTATGACCCCAACGGGCTCTTCGACGATGCCGTGTTCGGCACGCGGCACTTCACCGATTTCGAGAAGATCGCCTTCCTCGCCGAGGAGGGCCCCTACCGCCGTGCGGTGTTCGCGCTCGAAGGGCTGATGCCCGCCGAACTCAGGCTGTTCCCGACCGGCGCGGTCGCCGAGGCCAAGGCCTGGCTGGCAGAGTAGGGCGGAGCGCTCTCGACGCGACGAGAATCACGTTGCGCGACATCAAAGGACTCCTCATCACGGACCTGCTGCCCCGGATCAGGTTCTCTCGTTGGGATCGATTAGGTCCCCGTGCGGGCAGACTGGTCGTAGCGCGTCTTCAGAGAACTCCACCCCCGACAATCTTGGAAGTCAATCCCCGCGGTAGTGCGGCCTCGGCTGGCCAGAACTGCGCCAGCCAACGCGCGGCGCTGCCTCGAAACCGCTCTCACCCGGGCTTCGTCGCGCTTCATAGTTGTTGACAATCGTTATTCACAGGCGAAGGGTCGAATTGCTTGAACGTTGCGGAGGAGGAGGCAACCATGGCATTCACCCT
This sequence comes from Bauldia sp., assembly GCA_022841545.1. Taxonomy (GTDB): domain Bacteria; phylum Pseudomonadota; class Alphaproteobacteria; order Rhizobiales; family Kaistiaceae; genus Bauldia. The sequence goes on from JALHRF010000182.1 coordinate 8,374, forward strand.
TTCTCGCGGTGGGAACAACATCACTGCTGAAGTACAACGGTGGCAATACTTCCTACTTCGTCGCAGCATAACACAGGTCGGGAAAATAGATGGGGAGTTCGGACTAAAAACAGAAGAGGCTACTAAAATATTTCAGCTTCAGCAGCAGCTTGCTGTGAACGGAAAAGTCAACACTGGAACCCTCAGTGCGGCGAAGGTTTTAGGATATACGATTCTTCCCAACAACTATTACACACAGAGAAATTCTATAAACTGGCCGGCTCCACCATCCGATCTTTCCTCCCCTACCTCTTCTTGGAGAAACTCAAAATTCGGCTGCTTCAAATTCGTCCAAAAAGCCCTCCAGTTTCGCGACCGTAAGGAACGAATCGTAATCCGGGGCGCCTGCGCCGGCTCGGTGGCCGACTGGATCCAGCGGAACATTATCGAGTTCGAGTCGAGCGCCTTCTCCCTTGCAGACGGCTTCAGGGGTTCTTTCCGAGTCCACGCGAAGGCGAGGGAAGCGTTGGAAGAACTCCTGCTCCAATGGAAGAACGCCGATCTGCTTCATCTTGTCATCAGCTATGCTGGGGCCTTCGATCCCAGATACATTTTCGGGCACAACCCCGGAAATGGCGCTCAGCCGGAACTGAAGAGCACGGAAGCGTCGAAACTCAGCAATCATGCCTTCGGCTCGGCATTCGACATTAACGCGATTCAAAACTGGATCGGGGAAGTGCCCGCGGTCTGCGGAAGCAAGGGCTCGGTGCGCGAACTCGTGGCGGGCGCCAATGCCGCAGGGTTCTTCTGGGGCGGGCATTTTGGCGGGGGCCGTATCGATGGCATGCACTTCGAACTCGCGCACTAGGTAGATTGCGCAGTCGGTTGAACGCCGGTCGGTCTTGGCGAGCGGCGCGGATTAACCTGCCCTAGAACCGCCCGCCGGTCCGGAACCCGCCGCGGGACGATGGCCGCGACGGCGCGGACGGGCGGGACGGGCGCGACGACGATCCCCCGCTGGGGAAGCGGATGCCGCCGCCGAAGGTCGACCCCGAGCCGCGGCTCGGGCTCGACCAGCCGCGGCCGAAGGCGTCGTTGAGGTTGCCGGAGGACAGCATGCCGCCGAGAACCCCGCCGATCACCGAGCCGATGTCGGGGCCGTTGGAGAAGCGGCCGCGCGGATCGTCATAGCCTTCGCGGTGGAAGCTCGTGCGCGATGCTTCCAGTTCCACGCGTTTCTTGCCGAGCGCGACGGCGGTCTTCCGAACCTCCTCGGTCTCGGCCTCGCGGCGCCGGAGCGCGGGCTCGATCTCGCGGAGCGTGGCGACGATCCGCTCGTCCTCCGGAGTGGGAGTCTGCAATGCCTCCTTGTGGAGCGCGGCGAGATCCTCGCGGGCGATCGCCGCGGCCAAGCCGTCGATCGCTTTCGACAGCGAATGGTCGCCGGCGGGATCGAGGAGCGCCTCCTGCTCCTTGTCGAGCGCCGCGAGTTCGGCCTTCATCCCGTCGAGCTCGGCGGCGAACGCCTTCCGCGCATCGTCGGCGGCTGCGGCCTTCGCTTCGAGCGGGGCGATGCCGTCGGCCTCGAGCGCCTTCCGCTCGAGCGCGACGAGCGCGCTCTTGGCGGCGGCGATCGCCTCGTGGAGGCGGGTCGCGTGGTCGCGGAGCCGCACCGGGATTTCGGTCAGCATGTAGTAGTTCGGCCGCGCCTTGTCGTAGTCGACCAGCTTCGCGACCTTCCGGTCGACGTAGCGGGCGAGAAAGCCGGCGCGATAGGCCGAGGTGCCGTAGCCGCGCTTCCAGAGGTAGCTGAACAGCGGGTCGGCGTCGTAGGGCTTCCGCTTCTCGGCGAGGTCCTTCTCGGCCTGGTCGGCCTTCTCGGCCGAGGCCGCCGCCATCGCCTCGGTCGACGTCACCTTGTCGCGGGCGGCGAGCCACGCCTTGTCGTCGGCGAGCCGGGCCTTCGTCTTGTCCGTGAGGTCGTCGACCGCGTCGATCGCCTTTTCCAGCCTGTCGGCATGCTCGTCGAGCGTCTTCTCGCCGGCGGCGATCGCGTCGACCAGGGTCGCGCGCTTCGCCGCGATGCCGGCGAGCGCCGTCCTGCCCTTCTCGACTACGGCGAGCGCGTCGCGCTCGGCGGTGTCGAGGTCGCCCGTCACCTTGTTCGCCTGCAATTCGTCGAGCCTGAGCCGGGCCAGCGCCTTGTAGGCCTCGGCCTGGCGGGCGCGGAGCCGCGCCGTCTCCTCGGTCGCCGACTTGAGCATCGCGGTCAGCCGGTCCTCGTCGCGGCGCACGCCGAGGATCGCCTGCTCGAGCTGGGAAAGCGCCTGTCGCGACGTGATCATCGGCCTACCACTCGGTGATCGCGCCGGATTCGACCGGCATGAGATACGTGACCTTGAGCGTGCCCTGCGGCTTCTCGCCGAGGATGTTCTCCTGCACGATGCCGTCGTCCGACTTGTCGTCGCGGACCGCCTCGTAGGTCGCCTCCGGCACGCGCACGCCCCATTTCGACACGGTGTAGGTCCTGCCGTCCTCCTCGTTGACCACGGGGAGGGACAGCACCTCGCCCCGGTCGGTCACCGGCTCGACGATGATGTAGTAGTTGTTCGCGTCCTCGTTGACGTCGGGAATGCGGAAGACGCCGGTATCCTCGTCGGGCCGCGAGACGATGCGGAGCCGGTAGGTCTGGACGAGCCCTGCGCGGATCGCATCGAGGTCGGCGATGGCGATCCGCATGGCGTCGGCGTCGCCGGCCCTGGCCGCCGCCTCGCCGGCCCTCGCCAGCGCGTCGATCTCGGCGATCGCGTCGGGGTCGGTCGCGGCCGCCCGCGCCGCCTCTGCCGCCACCGCGAGCGCCGTGGGCAGGGTCTCGGTGATCTCGATCTGAATCTGCT
>JALHRF010000183.1 GCA_022841545.1 Bauldia sp.
AGCGGACAGCAGCCAGGCCTTCCTCGAGGAGCTTTTCGGCGGCGACAACGTCGTCTCCGAGACCATCGACGGTCCCGAAGGCACGACGCTGGACGCGACGCTGCTCTTCCCCGCCGACCCGCAGCGGCGGCTTGTCATCCTGTGGCAGGACGAGGCGCAGCGGGCGCGGCCGGCGGCGATCATCATCCGCGAGGATTCGGACTGGATCGGACCGGGAGGGGTGCGGCTCGGCTCGGCGCTCACCGAGGTCGAGGCGCTGAACGGCGCGTCGTTCAACGTGCTGGGGTTCGGCTGGGACTATGGCGGCGCCGCGGGCTTTCCCAGCGGGGCGCTCGCGGACATTCCCGGCGGCTGCATCATGAGCCTCTCCTTCGACCTCGACTGGACGAAGGAGTTCGGGCCGGAGTTCGATGCGATCATGGGCGACCAGCAGCTCGGCTCCGACAACCCGCTGCTCCGGGCGGCGGCGCCGACGGTGTCCGAGATCGCGGTGGGCTATCCGCAGGAATAGGCGTCGGGGGCCGCCGGGAACCACCCTGCCGCGCTCGCGTTATCGCCGGTCGGCGGCGAAGGGCCGTCCTGAACGGAGGCAACACAGCGTGGGCATTCTCTGGACCATCGTCATCGGCTTCGTCGCGGGCGTGATCGCGAAGCTCATCATGCCGGGGCCGAACGAGCCGAGCGGCTTCATCCTCACCACCATCCTCGGTATCGTCGGCGCGTTCGTGGCGACGTGGATCGGCCAGGCGATCGGCTGGTACAACGCGGACGAGGGCGCCGGCTTCATCGGCGCCACGGTCGGCGCGATCATCGTGCTCTTCGTCTACGGCATGATCGCCGGACGGCGGCGCGACCCGGACGTGGGTTTTCGGGGACGGTAGGGAACGAGGGGCGGCGCCGTCAGGCGCCGTCCTCGAGCACGGATACGTTCATCGGATCGCGGCCGGTGGCGCCGCGCCAGGCGAGATAGGAGCCGGCGGCAAGCGCAATGGCGCTCAAGGCCATGTTGGGGCGGGGACGCGCGGCGACGGCGGCAAGGCCGAGACCGAAGACCACGGACAAGGCGCGCTCGGTCAGGCCAAGCTGGCGGTCGGTGGTGATGACGATGCGGTCGGGCATGGGTCCCCCTCGGGTGTGATGCAACCAGATGAGAACGCGCGGCGAGCGGTGCGGTTCCCGGCTTCGCGCCGGCGCGGCCTGCGGGAGCCCGCTGCCCAGGGCGGGCGCGCTAGGGGCCGGGCGCCACGGTCATCCCGGCGTCGCGCATCAGGCTGGCGTCGAGATCCACCGGATCGATGCGATAGACCTGGGTGGTTCCGTTCCGTCGGATGTGGATGGTCGTCGCCATGCGGCGCCAGGCGATGAACGAGAGCTCGTCGATGGTCTCCTCGTCGGTGTCGACGAGGTAGTCGCCCGGGGGCTGGGGGCCATCGATGCCGTCGAGCTGGAACGGCTTGGTGAAGGTGACGGTGCGGTGGTCGGTGCGGGTGGTCATGGGCTTCGCCTCAGGCGGGAACCTGTCCCGCGTTGGGTCAGAAATCGGCGGCCGACAGGACGTAGAAACTCTGCCGCTGGCGGGGTGTGTAGACGCGACCGGCGACCTCGAAGATGCGATCCCGCGCCCGGTCAAAGGCGGCAAGGATCGAAGTTTCGGCCGCGTCGGTCGCGGGCATGATCTTCATGAGTGCATCCTGATCGAGGAGGAACGTCACCTCCCGCGAGGCGTCATGGCCCCAGAAGCGGATGCGGCGATGTTCCGGATCGTAGCTGCGGCTGCGATTGGGAAAGCCAAGGGTCATTGTTGCAGCCTCCTTGGATGCGGGCTCGGCGGCCTTAGGAATATCTCTGGCAACCAGAAAGATTTTTCGCCAATGCACCGCAATCATCATCCAGTAAAAATCATGTAATGTCGAAGGTAATTATTTCAAGCGGATAGATTGTGCGGCGTGAGTTTCCGGCGGCAATTCAAATCCGGACATCAGAGCATTTCGGCGGTGATCCCGATGCGGTGGGCCAGTTGCAGCAGGCGCGTATCGGCTGTGACCAGGGTCGACTGCTCACGGAGCGCGAGCGCGACGTAGAAGCAGTCATGGACCGGGTGATCGAAGTCCATGGCCAGTGCGGCGGCGAGATTGCGGACGAGAATCTATCCGATTGGCCATGCTCCGATATCACTGCGATATCATGTCCGCCCGGGCGGTTTCAGAAGAACTCCGTCGCCGGCGTCGATACGTCGGAGTAACCCATTGATAATAAAGGGATAATCGGCCAACTCAGAGCGCAAGTTTCGCCTTGTAAGTTCTACCCGGAATCCCTAGGTTCCGCCTACGTTTTCACCCCGATTCCCGAGCGATATTTTGGCTGACGAGACACCGCCGCCCGAGGTGCCGGACGATCCCGGCGGACCCGGCGGCGACAAGAGTTCCGGCATCGAGCCGATTTCCATCACCGACGAGATGCGGCGGAGCTATCTCGATTACGCGATGAGCGTGATCGTCAGTCGCGCGCTGCCTGACGCGCGCGACGGGCTGAAGCCTGTTCACCGCCGCATCCTCTATGCGATGAGCGAGGCGGGCTACGACTGGAACAAGCCCTATCGCAAGTCGGCCCGCGTCGTGGGCGACGTGATCGGCAAGTATCATCCGCACGGCGACCAGTCGGTCTATGACGCGCTCGTCCGCATGGCGCAGGAATTCTCCATGCGCGTGCCGCTGATCGACGGGCAGGGCAATTTCGGCTCGGTCGACGGCGACCCGCCGGCGGCGATGCGGTACACCGAGGTGCGGCTTTCCAAGGTCGCGCATTCGCTCCTTGAGGACATCGACAAGGACACCGTCGACTTCCAGGAGAACTACGACGGGTCGGAACGGGAGCCGATGGTGCTCCCGGCCCGCTTTCCGAACCTCCTCGTCAACGGCGCCGGCGGCATCGCGGTCGGCATGGCGACAAACATCCCGCCGCACAATCTCGGCGAGGTGATCGACGCGGTCAACGCGCTGATCGACGATCCCGCCATCACCATCGACCGGCTGATGGAGATCGTCCCCGGTCCCGATTTCCCCACCGGCGGCATCGTCCTCGGTCGGGCGGGGATCGCGTCGGCCTACCGGACGGGCCGCGGCTCGATCCTGATGCGCGGGCGGGTCCATACCGAGACGATCCGGAAGGAGCGCGAAGCGATCGTCATCACCGAGATCCCGTATCAGGTGAACAAGCTGACGATGATCGAGAAGATGGCCGAACTGGTCCGCGACAAGCGGGTCGAGGGCATCTCCGACATCCGCGACGAGAGTGACCGGCAGGGCATGCGGGTCGTCATCGAGCTGAAGCGCGAGGCGATGGCCGACGTGGTGCTCAACCAGCTCTACCGTTTCTCGCCGCTGCAGACCTCGTTCGGCGCGAACATGGTGGCGCTCAACGGCGGCCGCCCGCAGCCGATGACGCTGCTCGACTTTCTGCAGGCCTTCCTCTCCTTCCGCGAGGAGGTGATCGGCCGGCGGACCAAGTTCCTGCTGATGAAGGCGCGGGAGCGGGCGCACACGCTCGTCGGCCTCGCCATCGCCGTCGCCCATATCGACGAGGTGATCCGGATCATCCGCACCTCGAAGGACACGGCGGAGGCGCGCGAGCAACTGATGGCGCGCGACTGGCCGGGCGAGGACGTGGCGCCGCTGATCGCGCTGATCGACGACCCGCGCTACAGGCTCGCCGAGGACAACACGTACCGTCTGTCCGACGCGCAGGCCCGCGCCATCCTCGAACTGCGCCTTGCACGGCTGACCGCGCTCGGACGCGAGGAGATCGCGGAGGAGCTGGAAAAGATCGGCGCCGAGATCAAGGACTATCTCGACATCCTGCGTTCGCGGCAGCGCGTCCGCGAGATCATCAGGAGCGAACTCAAGGCGGTGCGGGACGAGTTCGCGACCCCGCGGAAGACGGAACTCGCCGATGGCGGCCCCGACCTCGAGGACGAGGACCTGATCCAGCGCGAGGACATGGTGGTGACGGTCACCCATGCCGGCTGGATCAAGCGGGTGCCGCTCGACGCCTACCGGGCGCAGAAGCGCGGCGGCAAGGGCCGCTCGGGCATGGCGACCAAGGAAGAGGATTTCGTCACCCGCGTGTTCGTGGCCAACACCCACACGCCGGTCCTGTTCTTCTCCTCGCGCGGCCAGGTCTACAAGGAGAAGGTCTGGAGACTGCCGCTGGCGCAGCCCCAGGCCCGCGGCAAGGCGCTGATCAACCTCCTGCCGCTCGAGGCGGGGGAGCGCATCAGCACGATCATGCCGCTGCCCGAGGACGAGACGAGCTGGGAGACGCTCGACGTGATGTTCTCGACCACGGGCGGCACCGTGCGGCGGAACAAGCTCTCGGACTTCGTCGACGTGCGGCGCTCCGGCATGATCGCCATGAAGCTTGGCGAGGGCGAGGAGATTCTCTCGGTCGACACCTGCACCGAGACCGACGACATCCTGCTCACCACCGCGGCCGGCCAGTGCATCCGCTTCCCGGTGCCGGAGGTGCGGGTGTTCGCCGGACGAAATTCGGTCGGCGTCCGCGGCATCGCGCTCGGCGACGACGACAAGGTCATCTCCATGGCCGTGCTCGGGCATTTCGAGGCGTCGGGCGACGAGCGCGCGGCCTATGCCCGGATGCGCCGGGCGGTGAGCGGCGAGGGCGAGCCGGAGGAGGTTCCCGCGCCGGAAGCCGATGACGAAGAGGGCGAAAGTGTCGTCGAAGCCGGCACGCTCGGCCAGGAGCGCTACGCCGAGATGAGCGCGTCGGAGCAGTTCATTCTCGCCGTGTCGGAAAATGGCTACGGCAAGCGCACCTCGTCCTACGAGTACCGGACGACGCGGCGCGGCGGAAAAGGCATTGTCGCGATGGCGGTCAACAGCCGGAACGGGCGCCTTATCGCCGCCTTTCCGGTCGAGGAACAGGACCAGATCATCTGCATCACCGACGGTGGCCAGACCATCCGCATGCCGATCGGTGGCGACAAGCCGATCCGGATCGCGGGACGCGGGACGCAGGGTGTGACGCTCTTCGACACCCAGGACGAGAAGGTGGTTTCGGTCGAGCACGTTGCCGGCGAGGCGGCGGGCGCCGAGGAGGATGACACCGCCGGCTAGGTGGGGCGGACTGCGCGCTCCACACCCGGAATCGCCGGCGATCAACGTGTCGAAACGCGGCAAACCGCCTCGGCGACGGCCGCGCAACGCAGCGTTTCGTCTTCGGTCATTCGGGTTTCCTCCGACGGCGCTGAAGCACGCCGACCCCTGTCAAGAAAGCCCGGCCGAGTGTCAAGCGGGAGAGGGTGAGCGCGCCTAGCCTTCGACGCTGGAAACCCAAGGAACGCACCCGTCGCGCCGGCCCGCCGCCGCGGCGGCGAAGTCGCCGGCGGATATGGCAGAGGTCATCGACAAGCCCGCACCGAAGCTCGACCCGGCGCGGGTCATGCAGATGGTGGAGAAGGCGCGCTGGGCGGCCGCCTCCTACGCCACCTATCCGCGCGCCGCCGTGATGCCGATCGTTGCCGCCGTCGCCAAGGCTGCGGCGGCCGAGGCGCGGCGCTATGCCGAATGGGCGGTCGAGGAGACCGGGTTCGGCGTGGTCGACCACAAGGAGCTCAAGAACCGGCTCTGCTCGACGGGGCTCTACGAGCACTACGCGTCGGCGAACTTCACCGATTTCGTGGTCGACGAAGCCACCAGGACCGTGGCGATCCCCAAGCCGGCGGGCGTGGTCTTCGCGCTCACGCCGTCAACCAACCCGGTCTGCTCGGTGTTCTACAAGGCGATCCTCGCACTCCTCACCCGGAACGCGATCGTGATCAGTCCGCACCCGGCGGCGAAGGCCTGTTGCGCCGACGCGGCGCGGCTGGTCAACCGCGCGGCGGAGGCGGCGGGGGCTCCGGACGGCATCGTCCAGGTCATCGACAACCCGACGCTGCCGGTGATCGAGAAGGTGATGAACTCCGACCGGATCGACCTGATCCTCGCCACCGGCGGATCGCCGATGGTGCGCGCGGCCTATTCCTCGGGCAACCCGGCGATCGGCGTCGGGCCCGGCAACAACCCTGCCTATGTCGACGAGACCGCCGACGTCGCGAAGGCGGCGAAGGCGATCGCCGACTCCAAGGCCTTCGACAACTCGATCCTCTGCACCAACGAGTCGGCGGTGATCGCCCACGCCGCCATCGCGGGACGCCTGGCCGACGAGTTGAAGCGGCAGGGCTGTCACATGCTCTCGGCCGAGGAGCGCGAGCGGCTGACCGAGCATCTCTTCCCGGCCGGCAAGTTCAACGTCTCGCTCCTGGGCAAGAGCGCCGAGAAGATCGCCGAGAGCGCCGGGCTGAAGGCGCCGCGCGGCACGCGCATCCTGCTCGTGCCGCTGGAGCGGATCGGCGACGACTACCCGATGAGCCGCGAGAAGCTATGCCCGGTGCTCGGCTTCTTCGAGGCGGCAACGCGTGAGTCCGCGCTGACCGCCTGCCGCGCGATGATCCGGAACCGCGGGGCCGGCCATTCGGCCGCGATCCATGCGGCGGACCCGGCCGTGATCCTCCGCTTCGCCGCGGAGATGGATGTGCTCCGCATCGCGATCAATGTCGGGTGCTCGACCGGGGCGGCGGGGTTCGATACGTTCCTTGCGCCATCAATGACGATCGGCACGGGTTTCCTCGGCCGCTCCTCGGTCGGCGAGAACATCGGGCCGCAGCATCTCGTCCAGTGGACGCGCATCGCCTACGGCAAGGACCCGGGCGTCGTACTCCCGTCTTTCGACGGGCTGACCTTGCCCGAGCCGCCGACGCGGCCGCGCCTGCCGGTCGGCAAGATCGACTACTCCTTCGACTGGGTCGGCGGCACACCGTCGCGGCCGGCCCATGCGCCGGAGGCCGAGCCGCTCGATGCCGACCTCAAGGCGGAGATCCGCGCGCTGATCCTCGAGGAGCTCCGCGCCCTCCAGAACGAGCGGGGAGGGTAGCTTGATGCGCAGCCCAGCCGCAGCCCCTTCGACGCCGCCGCCGGGTCACCTCTGCATGATGGGGAGTGGTCGCGAGTCCCTGCGCAAGCCGGGGGAGCGGTTGAGGGGGCTCGTGCATTCCGGTGTCGCGTCTCGATGCCAGGTCCGGCCGGGTGGGAGAGCGACCGATGGGTCCGGAACCCCCTCACCCTGTCCCTCTCCCCGCCGGGGAGAGGGGACGCTGCGGGAGCGACCGCGAGCGACCCCGTGGGGCGGTCCGAGTGCGAGGGGCGGGCGCTGATGGCCACCATCCGCTCCTACATCTTCATCGACCAGCTTCAGCCGAAGACGATGTGCTATCTCGGCACCTTCGTTCGCGGGTTCCTGCCGCGCACCAACATGGCGGCGCTGGTGGTCGAGGTCGCACCCGGGCTCGAGATCGAGAACATCACCGACATCGCGGTGAAGATGGTCGACGTGAAGCCGGGGCTGCTCGTCGTCGAGCGGCAGTACGGCTACCTCGAACTGCACTCGTCGCAGACCTCGGCCGTGAAGGCGGCGGGCGAGGCGATCCTCGATTATCTCGGCGCGACCGAGGCCGATGCGATGAAGCCCGAGGTGCTGGCCTCGCGGATCGTCAAGCGGGTCGACAGCTACCATGCGTTCCTCATCAACCGGAACAAGGCCGGCTCGATGATCCTTCAGGGCGAGTCCCTGTTCGTGCTCGAGATGCAGCCGGCAGCCTACGCCATCCTCGCCGCCAACGAGGCGGAAAAGGCGGCCGACATCAAGGTGGTGGACTATCGCATGATGGGGGCGACCGGCCGCGTCTATCTCTCGGGCGAGGAAAGCTCGATCCGGGCCGCGGCCGCAGCCGCCGAGCATGCGCTCCGGGCGAGGTCGGAGCGATGAAGATCGATCGGGAAGAGCTGCGGAAGCTGGTGCGGGAGGCGCTCAAGGAGGCTTTGGGCGGCGGCGCTGTTCCGGCGGCGCGTCAGGCCACGCCGGCGCCGGGGGCTCATGCCGGAACGTCCGGGCAGGGGGAACTGCAACGCCTCTTGCGGAACGCGGTGTCGCGGGGCAAGCCGGCGGAGATCAACGTCGCGATGCGCTCGCGCGAGGACCTCGACCGCTTTGCCCGCGAGATCGCGGAGGCCTCGGCCGAGCCAGACATCAAGGCCGCCATTCTTGCCGGCGCGGTCGGCTTCCTGCCCGTCGGGCCGGACGAACCGGCTTCCGCTCCGACAACGCGCGCGGCGCCGCCGGCGAGGACCGGAGCGGGCTCGGTCTACGAGATGAAGTCCGGCGTGCTCTCCGAGATGAAGGTCGTCGAGATCGCGCGCACCCACAAGCGGATCGCCGTCGGCGCCGAGGTTGTGCTGACCCCGCTCGCCCGCGACAGGGCGCGCGAGCTGAAGGTCGAACTCACGAGGCAGAAGCCATGAAGACCGGTGTGGTGGTTGGAAAAGTCTGGGCGACGAAGCGGCTCGACGAGCTTCCCGGCGGGGCGCTTCTGGAGATCGCGATGGAGGAGGGCGACGGGCCGGGCGAGCACATGATCGCCTACGACCCGCTCGGCGCCGGCGACGGGGAGCGCGTGCTGATCACGCAAGGGTCCGTTGCGCGCGGCTGGTTCAAGGACCAGAAGGCGGTGATCGACGCGCTGGTCATCGGCATCCTCGACGAGCCGCGCGCGGCCGCCGCAAAGAAATCGAAGTAACGCAGTCAAGGTCCAAGGAGAGCAGTCATGTCGAATGCAGTCGGATTCGTGGAGACCAAGGGCTATGTGGCGGCATTCGCCGCTGCGGACGCCATGGTCAAGGCGGCGAACGTCACCATCATCGGCCGCGAGCAGGTCGGCGCCGGGTTGGTGGCGGTGCTGGTCCAGGGCGACGTCGGCGCGGTCAAGGCCGCGACCGAGGCCGGGGCGGAAGCCGCCGGCCATGTCGGTCAGGTGATCTCGGTTCACGTCATCCCGCGGCCGCATGCGGATGTGCTGAAGCAGTTCGGGCTGGCGAAGTAGCGGGTCTCGTTCTTGATCCCGCTCATGGGTCTTCAGCCGGGATTTGCGCCCTGCGTCCTTCGAGGCCCGCGCGGAACGCGCGGGCACCTCAGGATGAGGCAGGGGGTTTGGCTCCACAGCCGCCGCACACGCGCCTCCGCAGGTGGAGGTCCCCAACCTCCTCATCCTGAGGTGCTCGCCGCCTATGCGGCGAGCCTCGAAGGACGCACGACCTGTGGTCCCGGCGTCACCCCATGACCGAGCTCCGCGTCTATCTCAGCATCGAGAAGCTGGGGCGGCAGTTCGCCGCCTATATGGGCTCGTCGACCCGCGGGCGGGGCTATGTGCCGCTCGAAGGGATGCACTCGCTGATCGTCGAGATCGCGCCCGCGCTTGCCATCCACCGCGTCATCGACTTCGCACTGAAGTCGGTGCCGGATGCCGAGCCGGGGATGCTCTATGTCGAGCGGCAGTTCGGCATCCTCGAATTGCATTCGATGGCGGCGGCGGACCTCGAGGCGGCGGGCAAGGCGATCCTCGACGGGATCGGGGCGAAGGCCACGGACCAGCTCCGCCCGCACGTCCTCTACACCGACATCATCGCCGAGGTCACCGACCAGCACGCGGTGATCACCAACCGCAACCGCGACGCCTCGATGATCCTGCCGGGCGAATGCCTGCTGCTCGTCGAGATGGTGCCGGCGCTGTTCGCGGCGGTCGCCGCCAACGAGGCGGAGCGGGTCGCGCCGAAACTGACGCTGGTCGACTGCCAGATGATCGGCGCCTCGGGCCGCGTCTTCATGTCGGGCGAGATGGCCGACTGCGAGACCGCGCGCGACCATATCCTCGCGACGCTCGAGGCGATCGAGGGACGGGACAGGTAGCGCAGTCCGGGGCGGGCGAGACCATGCCGCCCGGCGCGCTGCCACCGCCAGAATCCGCCTCAACGTCGCATTGCCAGCCATGTTGGCAAGACCTTGCGGCGATGGCGTGCGCGCCATCTTCACCGCGAGGCGGGCGCCCAGCGCTGCGGGCGGCCGTGGCGGCTGAGGAAATAGAGGATCGAGTAAAGGACGACGATGGCGTCGATCGCCACCGGCCCGACATAGCCCATCGCCCAGGGCTCGCCGAGGTCGCGGACGTAGAGGTAGAGGAGGAACGCCTTCCGAGGACGACGTAGACCATGGTCTCGAAGCGGAGCCAGGGGCGGAAGGCGGCGGCGAGTTGCCGGTGCCGATGCTTCAGGCCCTGGGTCGGAGGTCCTCGCCCGGTAGGGAAATCAGGCAAACGACCCCGCTTGGGCGATAGTCGAGTTCGGCGCCGCCGTTCGGAGAATACTGCAGGCTCCGCTTGATGACGGTCTGCCCGAACCCGGCCCGGCTCGGCGTCTCGACCGGCGGCCCGTTCACCTCCCGCCACTCGATGACGACCTTTTCGACCTCGTCCCCGGAGCCGACTCGCTCGGTCACGCGAACATTGACCTGCCCCTTGTCCGAGGACAGTGCACCGTACTTCGCGGCATTGGTCGTCAACTCGTGAATGACGAGACCGAAGGCGATTGCTGCACGGGGCGCCACGGCGATGTCGAGCCCTTCAACGCGGACGCGGCCCGACTGGCCTCCGGTATAGGGAGCGAGCTCGTGCGCGACAACGTCACCGATGGTCAGGTCGGTCCAGGAGTTTTCCGCAAGGAGGTTGTGCGTCTCCGCAAGAGCACGGATGCGCCCGTTGAACGACACCAGAAAGCCGTCCAGCGAATCTTCATGCCTGGCCGTCCTGCCGGCGATCGACGTTACCAGCGCCAGCGTGTTCTTGACGCGGTGGTCGAGTTCGCGCATCAGCAGAAATTGCTGCTTTTCGGCAGCCTTGCGTTGGCTGAGATCCACCATAGTGATCACGCAGCCGCTGACCGGCTCGGTTCCCACCTGCAGGGGCGCTGCGCTCAGCAGATAGTCTTTGACGCGCGGCGCTCGCGGCGCGATCGCCTCGATGCCCTGCAGGGATGTCCCCTTGATCGCCATGGATACGATGTCGTCGGCCTGCATGAGCCCCGTGGCGCCGGGGAAGATCAGCGGGATGGCATCGGCGAAGACGAGCCCGACAGGATCTCCATCGTGTACGGTCGTCGCGGCGGCGGCATTTGCGTGGGTGATGATTCCCTCGCGATCGCAGACGAGCACGGCCTCATTCGCCGACGCGATGATGGCGCGGGCTGCCTGCTCGCTTTGCACAGCGACTT
>JALHRF010000184.1 GCA_022841545.1 Bauldia sp.
TTCCTTGAGCACCACCATGTTCGGGTGGCGGGAGAGCTTGAGGATGTCGTCCCAGTGGAGGTCTGTCTTCACCCGCGGCGGGTTGTTGTAGAAGCCGATCGGGAAGTCCACCGCGTCGCAGACTTCCAGCGTGTAGTCGACGATGTCGGCGTTGTCGGCGCAGATGTAGGAGGGCGCCGCGATGATCGCGCCGTCGCCGCCCTCGGCCTGCGCGTAGCGGACGAGGTCGATGGTGGCGTCGGTGTTGTTCCCGGTGGCGCCGAAATAAAGGAGCATGCCGCCGCGCTCCATCTTCGCCGTCCGCGAGATGATGCTGCGCTTCTCCTCGGGGCTGAGCATCGACACCTCGCCGGTCGAGCCCATGATCAGGATCGCCTCGGTGCCGTTTTCCCGGTGCCAGTCGAGGAGCGTGCGGAACCCCTCGTAGTCGATCGATCCGTCGTCGTTCATCGGCGTCACCAGCGCGACGAAGGATCCCTTGGGCTTCACGTGCATGGTGTTGTCTCTCTGGCGGAACGGGGGCGGGGCGGTCGGAATATTCTCTTCGAACCTTCCTCCAACTCCAAGCCTCGCGTCAACCGCGGGCGGCGCGGGGCACGGCTTTTATGCCGCGATTTTGATCTCGACCTTGAGGCCCGCCTTGCCGGCAAGGATCAGCAATGTGTCCAGGGAGAATTTGTCGATCCTGCCCTTGAGGAGATCGTTCAGGCGCGGTTGGGTGATACCGAGACGGCGAGCGGCATTGGCTTGCGTCAGTTCCCATCCGACGACCACCCGCTTGACCGCCAGCATCAGATCGGCTCGTGCGGTCATGGCCGCCGCCTCTTCCGGGCTGTCCGTGAGAGCTTCCCAGACATTCGCGAAACTTTTCATCGTGACTGCTCCTGTCTCAGGCGGCGAAACCGGGTTCTCGCCAATTCGATGTCGCGCTGGTCCGTCTTCTGAGTGCGCTTTTGAAACGCATGTAGTACGTGGACAGCGTCCGGCAGATTGGCAAAGTAAATAAACGCGAAACGCACCCGTGTCGTCACGAACGCGGACCTCGCGCACACCCGGCCCGATCGTGGACATCGGCTTCCAGTCGCTCGGCTCCTCGCCCTGCTGGACCAAGTAGACCTCTACACCCGCGCGAGATCGCGCCGTCGGCGGAAAGGCTCTTATTCGAGCCAGAGAGTCCCCGTGAAACACCGCCCGCTTCAAGGCCATTGGAGCGACTATATCAAAACTTGTATCAGGTGGAAGGACCTAAGTATCGGTGCACTTGTGGTGCGCGCGCCCGTCTGCGCTATCATACGTGATCCAAGACCGGCCCGCTCCATGCATGGCTGCGGCGAAAGGTGCTACCGTTCGTTCCGGGTTCCAATAAGAGGGGAAGAGTTCCATGCGAAAACTCCTGCTTGCCACCACCGCCGCCGTGGCGCTTGGCGTATCCGCGCCGGCTTTCGCCGCCGGTGACATCATCATCACCTACAAGGACGACGTCTCCACGCTCGACCCGGCCATCGGCTACGACTGGCAGAACTGGTCGATCATCAAGAGCCTGTTCGACGGGCTGATGGACTACAAGCCGGGCACCACCGAGCTCGTGCCCGACCTCGCCGAGAGCTATGAGATCTCGGACGACGGCAAGACCTTCACCTTCAAGCTCCGCCCGGCCAAGTTCACCAACGGCCGCGATGTCACCGCCGAGGACGTCAAGTACTCGATCGAGCGCGTGCTCGACCCGGCCACCCAGAGCCCCGGCGCCGGCTTCTTCGGCTCGATCGACACCATCGAGGTGGTCGACCCGATGACCGTCCGCTTCAACCTCAACCGGCCGGACGCCACCTTCCTCCATGTCATGGCGCTCAACTTTGCCCATGTCGTGCCGAAGGAGGAGGTCGAGAAATACGGTGCCGACTTCGGCAAGAACCCGGTCGGCAGCGGCGCCTTCAAGATGGCGGAGTGGACGCTCGGCCAGCGGCTGGTGCTGGAGAAGAATGCCGATTACTGGAAGCCGGACACGCCGAAGCTCGACACGATCACCTTCGAGTTCGGCCAGGAGCCCAACGTCGCGCTCCTTCGCTTGCAGCGCGGCGAGGTCGACGTGCTCGGCGACGGCATCCCGCCGGCCCAGTTCCTCGAGGTCAAGGCCGACCCGCAATACGAAGGGCAGATCATCGAGGGCGGCCAGCTCCACACCGGCTACGTCACGATGAACGTCAACACCAAGCCGTTCGACGACGTGCGCGTGCGCCAGGCGGTCAACATGGCGATCAACAAGGACCGCATCGTCCGCATCATCAACAACCGCGCCGTGCCGGCCAACCAGCCGCTGCCGCCGTCGATGCCGGGCTACATCAAGGACCTCGAGGGCTTTGCCTACGACCCCGAGGGGGCGAAGAAGCTCCTCGCCGATGCCGGCCTCGCCGACGGTTTCTCGACCGAGCTCTACGTCTACAACACCGACCCCAACCCCCGCATCGCCCAGGCCATCCAGCAGGACCTCGCCGCGGTCGGCATCAAGGCCGAGATCAAGTCGCTGGCCCAGGCCAACGTCATCGCCGCCGGCGGCGACGGCTCGGCGCCGATGATCTGGTCGGGCGGCATGGGCTGGATCGCCGACTTCCCCGATCCCTCCAACTTCTACGGGCCGATCCTCGGCTGCGGCGGCGCGGTGCAGGGCGGCTGGAACTGGTCGTGGTACTGCAACGAGGAACTCGACGCGAAAGCGGCGGCAGCCGACGCGATGACCGACCCGGCGCAGGCCGAGGCGCGCTTCAAGGCATGGAGCGACATCTATGCCCAGATCGTGGAAGAAGCGCCGTGGGCCCCGGTCTTCAACGAGCAGCGCTTCACCTTCCGTTCGAAGCGGATGGGCGGCGACGACGCGCTCTACGTCGATCCGGTGCACATCCCGGTGCATTACGATGCCGTGACGGTCAATGAGTAGCCACGCGCATCGCACCATCCACGAGGCGCATCATCACTTCGGGTGGGATCGTTCGATCCCGCCCGTCACAACGATCGCGCCGGGGACGGTGCTCGAGTTCGAATGCCCGGATGCGTCCGGCGGCCAGCTCTCGGCGAAGAGCACGGTCGCCGACGTGCCGGGGCTCGACTTCGGCCGCGTCAACCCGGTCACCGGCCCGATTTTCATCGACGGGGCCGAGCCGGGCGACGCGCTCAAGGTGACGTTCCACGGCTTCCGGCCCTCGGGCTGGGGCTGGACCGCCAACATCCCCGGCTTCGGGCTGCTCGCCGACCAGTTCACCGACCCGGCCCTCCACATCTGGACCTATGACAAGGTCGGCATGACGCCCGCCGCCTTCTCGCCGATGGGCAAGGTGCCGCTCAAGCCGTTCACCGGCACGATCGGCCTCGCGCCGGCCGAGCCGGGGCTGCACTCGGTCGTCCCGCCGCGGCGGGTCGGCGGCAACATGGACATCCGCGATCTCTCCACCGGCACGGTGCTCTACCTGCCGGTCGAGGTCGCGGGCGCGCTGTTCTCCGTCGGCGACACCCATGCCGCGCAGGGCGACGGCGAGGTCTGCGGGACCGCGATCGAGAGCCCGATGAGCGTCGTGCTCGAGTTCGACCTGGTCAAGGGCGCGCATCTCAAGACGCCGCGCTTCACCACCGCCGGCCCGGTGACGCGCCATCTCGACGGCAAGGGCTACGAGGTGACCACGGGGATCGGCCCGGACCTGATGGCCGGCGCGCGCGATGCCGTCGCCCGCATGATCGACCTGCTCACCGCCCGCCACGGCCTGAAGCCGGTCGAGGCCTACATGCTCTGCTCGGTGGCGGGCGATCTCCGCATCAGCGAGATCGTGGACATGCCGAACTGGGTGGTATCGTTCTACTTCCCGCGCCTGGTGCTGGAGTGAGAATCTCTCTCCCTGTCATGCCCGCGGAAGCGGGCACCCAGTAAACGATGTCGCTTCATATGCGAACACGGCGGTGGTTACTGGGTCCCCGCTTGCGCGGGCATGACAGGTTGGTGGGTGGGCGATGATACGCGCGATGCCAACGCCGGCCACTCCCGTCCTCTCCGTCCGCGACCTCAGCGTCGAGGTGGCGACGGAAGAGGGACGCCGCACCGTGGTCGACCGCCTGTCCTTCGATGTCGCGCCGGGCGAAACGCTCTGCATCGCCGGAGAATCCGGGTCGGGCAAGTCGATGACCGCGCTCGCCATCATGCGGCTCCTGCCGCAGCCTATGGCGCGGATCGCCGGCGGCAGCGTCACCCGCGCCGGCCGCGACCTCGCCGCCCTCAGTGAACGCGAGATGCGCGCCGTGCGCGGCGCCGACGTGGCGATGATCTTCCAGGAGCCAATGACGTCGCTCAATCCGGTGCTGACCATCGGCCGCCAGCTCACCGAGGCGATCCGCGGCCACCGGAGAGTCGGGCGCGGCGAGGCCCGCGCGCTGGCGCTCAAGGCGCTTGCCGCGGTCCGGATCGGCGAGCCGGAGCGGCGGCTCAGGCAGTACCCGCACGAGCTCAGCGGCGGCATGCGCCAGCGGGTGATGATCGCAATGGCGATCGCCGGCCAGCCGAAGGTGCTGATCGCCGACGAGCCGACCACCGCGCTCGACGTCACCGTGCAGGCGCAGATCCTCGAACTGATCCGCGCCCTCCAGAAGGAGGCAGGCACCGCCGTCATCCTCATCACCCATGACATGGGGGTCGTGGCCGAAATGGCCGACCGGGTGATCGTGATGAATGGCGGGCGGACGGTTGAATCCGGCCCCGTGGCGGCGATCTTCCACGCCCCGCGCGCGGACTACACGCGCGCGCTGCTTGCCGCCGTGCCCCGGCTCGGTTCGGCGCCCCCGGTGGCGGAGCCGGCGGCGCGGAAGGCCGACACGGTGGTGGCGGTGCGCGACCTCACCGTCGGCTTCGACATCCACGGCGGCCTCCTCCGGCGCCCGGTCGAGCGCGTTCACGCGGTCGAGGGCATCTCCTTCGACGTGCGCCGCGGCGAGACGCTGGCGCTGGTGGGCGAATCGGGCTGCGGCAAGTCGACCACCGGGCGCGCGCTCCTCAATCTCGTCCGCTTCGAGGGCGGCGTCGTGATCGACGGCCGGCCCACCGCGGGCCTCGGCCGACACGAGATGAAGCCGGTGCGGCGCTCGATCCAGATGATCTTCCAGGACCCCTACGCCTCGCTCGACCCGCGGATGACCGTCGGCGACCTCGTCGGCGAACCGATGATGATCCACGGCATCGCCCGTGGGAGCGACCTTCGCGACCGGGTCGCCGCACTCTTCAGCCGGGTCGGTCTGTCGCCGGACCAGATGCGGCGGCACCCGCACGAATTCTCCGGCGGCCAGCGCCAGCGCATCTGCATCGCCCGCGCGCTGTCGCTGTCGCCGAAGATCATCGTCGCCGACGAGAGCGTCTCGGCCCTCGACGTCTCGGTGCAGGCGCGGGTGCTGGCCCTGCTCGAGGAGCTCCAGGCCGAGCTCGGCCTGTCCTACGTCTTCATTTCCCACGACATGGCGGTGGTCGAACGCATCAGCCATCGCGTCGCGGTCATGTATCTCGGCCAGATCGTCGAGATGGGCGATCGCGACCAGGTGCTCCGCGATCCGCGCCATCGCTACACCCGCCGGCTCCTCGATGCGGTGCTGATCCCGGATCCGGCGCGGCGGCGCGGCGCCTTCGCCGTCGCCGAAGGCGAGGCGCCAAGCCCGATCCGCCCGGTCGGCGCCCCGCCCGAGCGGGTCACGCTCCGGGACGTCGGGGCGGGACACCTGGTGGCGGCCTGACGGGATCGTCCGGGATGGCGGAGACGGCGAACATGGTGGTGCTCTCGGCGGCGGACAATGTCGGCATCGCGCTCGTCGATATCGCGGGCCATGAACTCGCACGCTCGCTGGATGGCCGCTCGGTCGAGGCCGGCGAGGCGATCCCGCTCGGCCACAAGGTCGCGCTCCGTGCGATCGCGGCCGGGGCGGAGATCGTGCGCCTCGGCGTGCCGGTCGGCATCGCCACGGTGTCCATCGATGCGGGACGGCTCGTCCATGTGCATAATGTCCGGAGCCGGCATTTCGACAATGACGACAACCACTATGAGTGACGCGGCCGCCCCCATGCCAAGCCCGCAGGTCCGCCGCGCGGACGTCGCCGCGATGCGCGGCTATCTCCGCGCCGATGGCCGGAAGGGCATCCGGAACTTCGCGGTCGTCGCCTATCTCGTCGAATGCGCCCACCACGTCGCCCGCAGGATCGCGGCGCCGTTCGAGGAGGCGGGCGCGCAGCTCATCGGCTTTCCCGGCTGCTACCCGAGTGCCTATGCGCACCGGGTGATCGAATCGCTTTGTACCCACCCCAATGTCGGCGCGGTGCTGATCGTTTCGCTGGGGTGCGAGGAATTCCGCCGGAGCGCGCTTCGTGACGCGGTGGAGAGGAGCGGTCGGCCGGTAGAGCTGCTGGTGATCCAGGAGGAAGGCGGCACGGCCGCGACGATCGAGGCCGGCCGCGCCTGGCTCGCCGCGCGCGTCGCCGAAGCCGCGAGCGCGCCCACGGTCCCGCTCGCCTTTTCCGACCTCGTCATCGGCACCAAGTGCGGCGGCTCCGACGGGCTCTCCGGGATCACCGCCAATCCCGCCGTCGGCTCGGCCTTCGACCGGCTCAACGACCTCGGCGCGACGCTGATGTTCGAGGAGACCTCCGAGCTGTTCGGCTGCGAGGACCATATGGCGGCACGCGCGGCCACGCCCGAGCTCGGCCGCGAGATCGTGGCGGCGGTGCGGAAGGCGGACGCCTATCACCAGGCCCTCGGCCAGAGCAGCTTCGGCGGCGGCAACATCAAGTACGGCCTGTCGACCATCGAGGAGAAGTCGCTCGGCGCCTATGCCAAGAGCGGCACCCGCGCGATCCGCGGCCTGATCAAGCCGGGCGACCGCCCGCCCCGGTCCGGCCTCTACCTGATGGACACCGTCAGCGACGGGCCCGTGCGCCACGGCTATCCCAACATCAACGACAACCAGACCATCACCGAGATGGTGGCGAGCGGCGCCCACATGATCGTCTTCACCACCGGCGCCGGCTCGGTGGTGGGACAGGCCGTCGCGCCGGTGATCAAGGTCGTGTCGAACAGCCGCGTCTTCCAGCGCCTCGCCGGCGACATCGACGTCAACGCGGGCACCATCGCCGACGGCGCCGAGACGATCGCGGAGGTCGCCGAGCGCATCCTCGAACAGGTGATCACGGTCGCTTCCGGCGTCCCCAGCCGTTCGGAGGCGCTCGGGCACCAGGAATTCTCCCTCAACTACAAGAGCTACGAGCCGATCGGCCCGGCTTGCATGCCGGTCTGACCGGCGCAGCCGCGCGTCAAAACGAAAGCAAGGAATGAGAATGGACACGCGATACGATGCCGGCGCGCTGCGCGCCTTTGCCGACGGTGTGCTGCGGCGCGCGGGCCTTCCGGCGGAGCCGGCGGAGTCGGTTGCCCGCGGGCTGGTCGAGGGCGACCTCTACGGCCATGTCACCCACGGGCTCGCGCTCCTCGAGGACTACGTCGCGGCGGTCGACAACGGGACGATGGAGCGCGCCGGGCGGCCGGAGGTGCTGGCCGATTCCGGCGCCGCTGCCACCTGGGACGCGCGCCGGCTGCCCGGCGTTTGGACGACGATGCTCGCGGTCGACGATGCGGTGGCCCGCGCCGGGCGCTACGGGCTCGGGGCGGTCGCGATCCGGCGGAGCCACCACATTGCCTGCCTCGCGGCCTTCCTCGAAGCGCCGGCGCGGGCGGGGCACCTGATCCTCGTCTTCTCCTCGGACCCTTCGGCCGCCCATGTCGCGGCCTATGGCGGCCTCGACCCGATCGTCACCCCCGATCCGGTGGCGGCCGGCATTCCGGCCGCGCCAGACCCGATCCTGATCGACGTGTCGATGTCGATCACCACCGCGGGCATGGCCGGGCGCCTTCGCGCCACCGGCGGACGCTTTCCGCAGAAGTGGCTTCTCGACCGTGACGGGACGCCGACCGACGACCCCTGGGCCTTGAAGAGCGGCGGCACGATCCTGCCGATCGGCGGCCTCGACCATGGCCATAAAGGGTTCGGCCTGGCGCTGCTCGTCGAGGCCCTGACGCAGGGCCTCGCCGGCTATGGCCGCGCCGACGGCGAAACAGGCTGGGGCGCCGGCGTTCTCGTCCTTGCCTTCGCGCCGTCGCGCTTCGCCGGGACGGACGCCTTCCTCCGGCAGACGACGTGGCTCGCCGAGGCCGCGCGCGGCAGCCGCCCGGCCGATCCAGCGAAGCCCGTCCGCCTGCCGGGGCAGCTTGCGCTCGCCCGCAAGCGCGAGGCAGAGCGCGCCGGCGTGCCGCTGGCGCCGGTGATAACCGCCGCGCTCGGTCGGCTCAGCGAGAAGTACGGCGTGCCGCTGCCGGCGGCGGCCGGCTGACCTCGCCCGCCGCGGATCGACACGGGGGGCCCGGTCACTGCCGCGTCCGCTCGATCAGCGCCGCCGGAGGGGCCCCGAGGTCGAGGTCGCGCGCTATCCCGCCCTCTGCGAGGAAGTTCTGGATCTGTCGGACGACCTGGCTGGCATGGTTGCCGGCGATCCGGTCGGCACGTTCCGGATCGCGATCGGCGACCGCGGCGATGATCTCGTCATGCTCGTCGACCATGCGCCGCGGCAGGTGATCGTTATAGGAGGAATAGTAGAGGCGGAGCAGCCGTCGCCCCTCGTCGAGCAGCTTGGCGAAGAACTCGGTGAAGTACCGGTTCCGGCCGGCACGGGCGATGGCGACGTGGAAGTCGCGGTTGACGGCGATCATACCGAAGGCGTCCGCGGCTTCCACCGTGCGGGCGAAGGTGTCGCCGAGAGCGCGGATCTCGGTCAGGTCCGACGCCTTGCAGTGCATTGCCGCAAGCCGCGTCGTGACGCGATACATCAGCACCAGGGCGTCGAAATAGATCGGCAGGGCCGAGAAATCGATCGGCGTGACGATCGTGTTGCGGTTGGGCAGCGTCGTCACCAGCCCCTCGGCCGCAAGGCGCACCATTGCCTCGCGGACCGGCGTCCGCGACATCTCGAAACGCCGGGACAGCCGCGTCTCGTCGAGCGGCTCGCCCGGCGCCAGCGTCATCTCGATGATGTCGCGACGGAGCGCGTCATATACCGTCTGCACGCCGAACCCGCGTCCGCCGCCGGCGCGGGCCGCGGCGGGAGTTTCGCCTGTCTCGAAAAACCTGTCGGATGCCATGCCGGCCTCGGGGGTGTCGCCTGCCGGAGCTGTGTATACTGCACTCAATCTGTCGACAACACTTGGTCCGATCGGTGTGTCCCATGAAGGGGATCGACACGCAGGCTTGCATCAGCGGCCCGGTTTGGCGAGCATGGGAGCCATGGACAAGCCCCAAGGCGGACGGGACGCGGAACGCGGCGGCCGGCGTGAGGCCGCGACGACCGCGAAGAGAAGAAATGCGCCGACCCCGGCCCCGCCGGCGGACCTGATTGCGCTGTCGCTGCAACGCGTTGCGATCGAAGCCGTGGCGCCGGAGATCGACGGCGGCCGGTTTCCCGCCAAGGCGGTGGCCGGCGAGGCGGTGATCGTCGAGGCGGACATCTTCTCGGACGGGCACGACAAGCTCGACGCGGCGATCCTGTGGCGGCGGGATATGGAGAAGGACTGGCGCGAGGCGCCGATGGCCTTCTTCGACAATGACCGCTGGCGCGGTGTCTTCGTCCCCGACCTGAATGCCAGGTATGCCTATACGATTGTTGCCTGGCGCGACCGCTACGAGAGCTGGCGCGACGAGGTGAGCAAGAAGCATGCGGCCGGTGTCGATATCCGGGTCGAACTGGTCGAAGGGCGGAACCTGATCGAGGCGGCCGCCGCCGGCGACCGGGCAAACGCGGCGGACCGGAAGGCGCTGAAGGTGCTGGTCAGGACGATCGACGCGACAGACGACGTCGTGACGCGCTTCGACGTGCTGATGTCCGTCGGTACGGCGGCGCTGATGAAGCGCGCCGCGCCGCGCGAGGGGATGACCCGCTACCGCCACGACCTCGGCCTCACCGTCGACCGGAAGCGCGCCGCGTTCAGCGCATGGTACGAGCTGATGCCGCGCTCGATGTCGGACGATCCCGGCCGCCACGGCACCTTCGACGACGTGAAGACGAAGCTGCCCTACGTCCGCGACATGGGATTCGACGTGCTCTACTTCCCGCCGATCCACCCCATCGGACAGACGCACCGGAAAGGCAGGAACAACACCCTGACCCCCGCGCCGGACGATCCCGGCAGCCCCTATGCCATCGGCTCGGAGGCGGGCGGTCACGATGCGATCCATGGCGAGCTGGGGACGTTCGAGGACTTCGCGCGCCTGGTGAAGGCGGCGCGGGAGCAGGGCCTCGAGATCGCGATCGATTTCGCCGTCCAGTGCTCGCCCGACCACCCCTGGATCAAGGCGCATCCGGAGTGGTTCGACTGGCGGCCGGACGGCACCATCAGGTACGCTGAGAATCCGCCGAAGAAGTACCAGGACATCGTCAATGTCGATTTCTATCGCGAGGGCGCGTTCCCCTCGCTCTGGTATGCGCTCCGCGACATCGTCCTGTTCTGGGCGAAGCATGAGGTCCGCATCTTCCGGGTCGACAATCCGCACACCAAGCCGTTCCCGTTCTGGGAGTGGATGATCGCCGAAGTGCAGGCCGAATACCCGGACGCGATCTTCCTCGCCGAGGCCTTCACCCGGCCGAAGGTGATGAAGCGGCTCGCCAAGCTCGGCTTCACCCAGTCCTACTCGTACTTCACCTGGCGAAACACGAAGGCGGAGCTGACCTCCTACCTCACCGAGCTGACGACCACGGACGCCCGCTTCACCATGCGGCCGAATTTCTTCGTCAACACGCCCGACATCAACCCGACCTTCCTCCAGACCAGCGGGCGGCCCGGCTTCCGCACGCGGCTCGTGCTCGCGGCGAGCCTCGGCGGGAACTATGGGGTGTATTCCGGGTTTGAGCTTTGCGAGGCGACGCCGGTGCCGGGCAAGGAGGAGTATCTCGATTCCGAGAAGTATCAGATCAGGGCGTGGGACTGGGACCGCCCCGGCAACATTCGCGACGATATCCGCCTGATGAACC
>JALHRF010000185.1 GCA_022841545.1 Bauldia sp.
GCCGATCGTCATGGGCGTGGAAAACCCGACGGCCGGCGGCTACGCCAAGATCGCGACGGTGATCTCCGCCGACCTCGGCAAGATGGGCCAGATCCAGCCCAAGGGACCGCTCAGCTTCCGGAAGGTCACCGCCGCCGAAGGCATTGCCGCCATCAAGGACATCTGGACCCGCCTCAAGCAGGCGAAGGCGGCGCTCGACGGCGCATGAGCGGACCCGCTTCCATCGACATCAATTGCGACTGCGGCGAGAGTTTCGGCAACTGGCCGATGGGCGCCGACGACGCGATCATGCCGCTGATCACCACCGCCAATGCCGCCTGCGGTTTCCACGGCGGCGACCCGCAGGTGATGCGGAAGACGGTGGCGCTGGCGCACGAGAATGGCGTCGCAGTGGGGGCACATCCCGGCCTGCCCGACCTCGTCGGTTTTGGCCGACGGAAGATGGACATAACGCCGGATGACGCTTACGCGATGGTCGTCTACCAGGTCGGGGCGCTGAAGGCGTTTCTCGAGGCGCGGAAGATGACGCTCCACCACGTCAAGCCGCATGGCGCGCTCTACGTCATGCTCCACGACCAGGAAGAGGTTGCCGCCGCCGTCGCCGAGGCGATCCACGATACCTGCCCGGTCCCGCTGCTCTACTGGCCGGCGCCGGTCGAGATGCACGCGCTGCCGCGCGCCGCGCGGAAGCTCGGCATCGACGTCGTCGGTGAGGTTTATTTCGACCTCGGCTATTCCGACGAGGCGAAGCTCATCGTCGAGCGCAAGAAGGTGGCGAATGACCTCGGCGACGTGGCGCGGCGACTACGCCGCTTCCTCTCGGAGGGCGTCGTGGAATCGATATCGGGCAAGGCGATACCGATCGTGGCGGAGACCATCTGCGTCCACGGCGACGGGCCGAATTCGGTCGAGATCGCAAGGACCATCCGGACGGTGCTGGCCGAAGAAGGGGTCAAGGCCGAAGCATGGCGCGGGTCGCCGCCCGGGAACCGGCAAAGGGCCATCGCATGATCTACGACGCTCCGGTCTACCGTCCGCTCGGCGACTGCTATCTCGCGGTCGAGTTCGGCGACGAAGCGGACCTCTCGCTCAATTTCAAGGTCCTGGCGCTGGCCGACGCCCTCAAGCATGCCAACGTGCCGGGGATCATCGAGATCATCCCTTCCTTCCGCGAGCTTGGGCTGCTCTTCGACCGGTTCGAGACCGACCACGAGACGCTGAAGCGCGCCGTGGTGCCGATCCAGGAGACCGTGGCCGACGTCGAAACGCTGCCGTCGCGGCTTGTCGAGCTGCCACTCTGGTACGACGACCCGTGGTCCGCGGAACTCGCCAAGCGCTTCAACGTCAGGAAGAACATCGACTTCGTCGCCGAGTGCAACGGCATCACGGTAGAGGAGGCCATCGCGCGGCACACCGGCACCGACTACTGGATCGTCTGCGTCGGCTTCACGCCGGGATGCTATTTCTCGCTGCCGCTCGACCCGACCAAGTGGCTGAAGGCGCCGAAATACCGGACGCCGCGGAGCTTCACCTCGGCCCGGCTCGTCGCGCTCGCCGGCTTCTCGACCGGCGCCTATCCGGTCGCGAGCCCCGGCGGCTACCAGCTGATGGGACGCCTCGCGGTCAACATCTACGAGCCCAACTCACCGACGCCCGGCGTCTTCCCCGAGGATGGCGTCCTCCTCCAGGCCGGCGACCGGCTCCGCTACTTCAACGTCAACGCGCTCGAGTATGACGACATCTGGGAGGCGGCGCAGAAGGGCACCTACAAGTACCGCATCACGGACGAAATTTTCGACGTGAAAGCCTATCTCGCGAACCGGCCGAAATGATCTCCGCGAACCGATGGGAACCACGTCTTTGAAGCGCGTCCTCATTGCCAATCGCGGCGAGATCGCCTGCCGTATCGTCGGCGCCTGTCGCGGGCTCGGCATGGACGCGATTGCGGTATACTCGGATGCGGACCAGGCGGCGCGGCATGTCCGCCTCGCCGACGAGGCGCATCACATCGGCCCCTCCCGCATCGACAGGAGCTACCTCAACGTCGAGGCCGTGCTCAAGGCCGCCCGCAACGCCAGGGCCGATGCAATCCATCCCGGCTATGGCCTCTTGTCGGAGAACCCGGCCTTTGCCGAGGCGGTGAAGCGGGCCGGCTTCGTCTGGATCGGCCCGCAACCGGCGACGATCGCGGCGATGGGCGACAAGGGTCGCGCCCGCGCCATCGCAGCGGATGCCGGCGTGCCGGTGCTCCCCGGCAGCCAGCGGTTTGCGGAGGCGACATCGGACGGGATCGCACGCCACGGTGAGGCCACGGGGTTCCCGCTCCTGGTCAAGGCGGCCGGCGGAGGCGGCGGCATCGGCATGCGCCGCGTCGACCGGCCCGAGGACCTCGCCGCCGTGGTCGAAGCGACCGGTGCAATGGCCGCCCGCGCCTTCGGCGATCCCACGGTCTACCTCGAACGCTACGTGCCCACGGCCCGGCACATCGAGGTGCAGGTCTTCGGCTTCGGCGACGGCCGCGCGGTCCACCTCTATGAACGGGAGTGCTCGGTGCAGCGGCGCTTCCAGAAGGTGATCGAGGAGGGGCCCTCGCCCGCGATCGATGCCGCCACGCGCGACGCCATGACGGCCGCCGCGGTGGCGCTGGCGGCGGGGCAGAACTACGCCGGAGCCGGCACGGTCGAATTCATCTTCGACGACGAGACCGGGCGCTTCTACTTCCTCGAGATGAACACCCGCATCCAGGTCGAGCATGCCGTCACCGAGATGATCACCGGCATCGACCTGGTCCAGATGCAGCTTCGCCTCGCCCGCGGCGACGACTTCTCCGGCTTCACCCAGAACCGGGTCGACGCCAGCGGCCACGCGATCGAGCTCCGCGTCTATGCCGAGAACCCGGCGAAGAACTACATGCCCTCGCCGGGCAGGCTCAGCCGCGCCCGCTACCCGTCCGGCGACGGGATCCGCGTCGACACCGGCTTCGAGGAAGGCGACGAGATCACTCCGCATTACGACCCGCTGATTGCCAAGCTGATCGTCCGGGGCGAGGACCGCGCCGACGCCATCCTGCGCGGCCGTGCGATGCTCGGCGCGACGCATGTCGAGGGGCCGGCGACCAACCTTGCGCTGCTGCGCGCCGTGCTCGCTCACCCCGCCTTCGTGGACGGTCGGACCTTCACCAACTTCCTCGACATCCACAAATCGGATCTCCTGGCGCCGGCCTGACCCGGCGCCCCAGCCCAATGAGGTAGGACATGGCCGAACAGGTCACCACCCAGTCCCCCGGAAACATCTGGAAGGTGCTGGTGAAGCCCGGCGACGCGGTGAAGGAGGGCGACGTGCTCTTCATCATGGAGGTGATGAAGATGGAATTCCCGCACGAAGCGCCCCGCGCCGGCACGGTCACTGCGGTGTACATCGCCGAGGGCCAGGAGAACGTCGACGGGGATATCGTCGCCGTCGAAATCGACTAGGATCAGTTCGAATTCACGCGACCGGCGTCGGGTGTTCCCGGCGCCGTTTCCGTTCGTTGCTCGACCAGACGAGGGGCATGCCATGACGCGAAAAATCATCATCGACACCGATCCGGGCCAGGACGACGCCGTCGCGCTCCTCCTCGCGCTGGCCTCGCCGGAAGAACTCGACATCCTCGGCATCGTTGCCGTCGCCGGCAATGTCGGCCTCGCGCAGAACGCGCGGAATGCGCTGAAGATCGTCGAGCTCTCCGGGCGCACCGAAGTGCCGGTCCATGCCGGCTGCGAGCGGCCCATGCGGCGCAAGCTGGTCACCGCGGAACATGTGCACGGTCCGACCGGGCTCGACGGCCCGGACCTGCCGGAACCGCAGAAGAAGCTCGAAGACAAGCATGGCGTCGACTACATCATCGACACGCTGCGGACGGAGCCGCCCGGGACGGTGACGCTCTGCACCCTCGGCCCGCTCACCAATGTCGCGATGGCGCTGGTCAAGGCGCCCGACATCGCGCCCCGCATCCGCGAGATCGTGATGATGGCGGGGGCCTATTTCGAGGTCGGCAACATCACGCCCGCCGCCGAATTCAACGTCTATGTCGACCCGGAGGCGGCAGACGTCGTGCTCACAAGCGGCGTGCCGATCACCATGATCCCGCTCGACGTGACCCACGGCGTTCTCAGCCTGTCGCACCGGCTGGAGGGATTCGCCAGGATCGGCAACCGGTGCGGCAAGGCCGTCTCGGAAATGCTGAACTTCTCCGAGCGCTTCGACATGGAGAAATACGGCAACGAGGGCGCGCCGCTCCACGACCCCTGCGTCATCGCCTGGCTGCTCAAGCCCGACCTGTTCGACGGGCGGAAGATCAACGTCACCATCGAGACGACGAGCGAACTCACCCGCGGCATGACGGTCGCCGACTACTGGCGCATCACCGACCGGCCGAAGAACGTGCTCTACCTCCGCAGCGCCGACGACGACGCCTTCTACGCGCTCCTCACCGAGCGGCTGGCGCGGCTGCCGTAGAGCTCCCGCGTCGGGAGGCCGTCAATGGGTGGCGTCGGGCATCGACGCCTTCTTGCGCTCGATGAAGTCGCGGAGCGCCTCGTCGATGCCGGAATCGATCGGCGGGGCTTCGTACTCGGCGAGCATCTTCTTCCAGATGGCGTTGGCGCGCTGGGCTTCGTCAAGCCGGCCCTCGGCCTCCCACTGCTCGACGGAATTGTTGTCGGCGACGAAGGAGCGGTAGAAGGCCTGCTCGAAATTGGCCTGGGTGTGGTCGCAGCCGAGGAAGTGTCCGCCTGGGCCCACCTGGCGGAAGGCCTCCATCGCCTGGCCGTTCTCGCTCAAGTCGATGCCCCTGGCGAGAACATGCATCATGCCGAGCTGGTCGGTGTCCATGACGAATTTCTCGTAGGACGACGCCAGTCCGCCCTCCATCCAGCCGGCGGCGTGGAGGACGAAATTGGCGCCGGCGTGCAATGTCGGCACCAGCGTCTGCGCGCTCTCATAAGCAGCCTGCGCATCGGGGACCTTCGAGGCGCAGAGCGAACCGCCGGTGCGGAAGGGCATCTTCATCCGCCGCGCGAGCTGGCCCGCGCCATAGATGGCGAGCGCCGCCTCGGGCGTGCCGAAGGTCGGCGCGCCGGACTGCATCGACAGGGTCGAGACGAAGGTGCCGAAGACCACCGGCGCGCCGGGCCGGACGAGCTGGACGAAGGCGGTGCCGGCCATCACCTCGGCGAGCACCTGGGCCAGCGTGCCGGCAACAGTCACCGGGCTCATCGCGCCGGACAGGATGAAGGGCGTGATGATCACCGCCTGGTTCGCCTCGGCGTAGGTCTCGGCGGCGCCGAGCATGGTCGAATCCCAGACAAGCGGCGAGTTGGCGTTGATCAGGCTCATGCAGACGACGTGATCGTCGAGGAATTTCTCGCCGAACAGGATGCGGGACATTTCGACCGTGTCGGCGGCGCGGAGCGGGTGGGTGACCGAGCCCATATAGGCTTTGTCGGACCAGCGCATGTGGGCATAGACCATCTCGAGATGGCGCTTGTTGACCGGCAGGTCGACCGGCTCGCAGACCGTGCCGCCCGAGTGATGGATGAACGGGCTCTGGTAGGCGAGCTTCACGAAATTCTGGAAGTCCTCGATCGTGCCGTAGCGGCGGCCGCGATCAAGATCGTGGACGAAGGGCGAGCCATAGACCGGGGCGAAAACGGTGTGATTGCCGCCGATCGGCACGTTCCGCTCCGGATTCCGGGCATGCTGGACGAACTCCGGCGGACAGGTCGCACAAAGGCTGCGGGCGAGGCCGCGGGGGAAGCGGACCCGCGTGCCGTCTACGTCTGCGCCGGCATCCTTGAGGAGCGCGAGCGAACGCGGATGCTCGCGGAACTCGACGCCGATCTCCTGAAGGATGGTCTCGGCGTTGCGCTCGATGATGGCGAGCCCCTCCTCGCCGAGGATGTCGGTGAGCGGGATGTTCCGCACGATGTAGGGGGCGGCGACGGCACGACGTTCCAGCCGCGCGGTGCGGCGCGCCTCGCGGCCGCGGCGTCCGTCGCGGCGCGAGCCCCTGGTCTCCTCGCTCGGCGGCGGCGCGACGAGCGGCCCGATCCGGGCAACGATGTCGTCGACGCTCGGCCGCGCGCTCCGGTGATGCGCGTCGAGGGCGACGCGCATGGCGGCGAGGTGCTCGGGCGAGGTGCCGCAGCAGCCGCCGATGATGCGCGCGCCGGCATCGACGGCGAGGCGGACGTAATCGGCCATCAGCTCCGGCGTGCCGGAGTAGTGGACATGCGCGCCATCGACCACCGGCACGCCGCAATTCGCCTTGGCGATGATGACGGCGTCCGGCCGCGCGTCGGTCATGCCGAGCACCGAGACGAGGAGGTCGGACGCCCCGACACCGCAATTGCCGCCGACCGCGAGCGGACCGGCGGGCAGCGTCGCGGCGAATTCGGCGAGGGCGCCGGGCGCGACGCCCATCATGGTCTTGCCGGCGGTATCGAAGCTCGCGGTGGTGGTGAAGGGCATGCCGACCTGCGCGGCGGCCTTCGCGGCGGCGCGGATCTCCTCGAGCGCCGACATCGTCTCGATCCAGATGACGTCGACGCCGCCTTCCTTGAGGCCCTCGATCTGCTCGACGAAGACCTCGACTGCCTCGTCCTCGGTGAGCGGGCCGAGGGGCGCGAAGAGGTCGCCGGTCGGCCCCACCGAGCCGGCCACCACCACCGGGCGGCCGGCCGCATCGGCGACGGCGCGGGCGTTCTCCCCGGCGAGGCGGTTCAGCTCGCGGGTGCGATCCTCGAGATTGTGCAGCATCAGCCGGCGGCGGTTCGCACCGAACGAATTGGTGAGGATGATGTCGGCGCCGGCATCGACGAAGCTCTGGTGGAGCGCGCGGATCGTGTCGCGATGCGTCTCGTTCCACAGCTCCGGCGAATCGCCCGAGGTGAGGCCCATGTTGAACAGGTTGGTGCCGGTCGCCCCGTCGGCTAGCAGGACCGGACGCGAGGCAAGGAGCGATTCAAGGCTGGTGCGCATGGCGGCTGCGGCCCGTGTAGGGCGGAATACACCGGGCTTGATCCGGGGGTATTCCGCCGTGTCTGTGACGTCAGTGGAGTTCGAGTTCGGACAGCGTCACCGCGAGCGACGGGACGAGAAGCGGCTCCAGCCGCGCGATCGACGGCAGGTCGGCGATCGTTCGGTAGCCTGTCGGCGTGGGGTCGCGGTGGATGCGGGTCTGGAGGGTGACGGCATTGATGACCCAGAGCGCGGCAACGCCGAAGCCGGCATAGACGTTCGCCTTGAGACCCAGATCGTAAGCCAAGCTCGAGTCGGCGACTTCGACGACGAGGCGGGCGGTTGCGGGGCTGAGGCCGCTCAGGCCGCTGGCTTTCGGGTAAAAGACGAAGTCGGGCTCGAGGTAGGTGTCCTTCGTGAAGCGAAAAGTGGTCTCTGTGGTGAACTGAACGTCGTCCGGACAGACTTTTGACCAATGCCTCATCAGCAGCGTCTTGAGAACCTCATGCTGGCTTCCCTTGGGCGACATCGGCACGACCTCCCCGCCGATCAGCTCGATCCGCTCGTCCTCGTCGAGAATCCCCGCGGCGACCATCTGCTCCAGTTCGGCGACGGTGAACGGCCGGCGCGGCAGGCCCTCGGCCGCCGTCGTGGTCTTGGGGAAATGCTGGTTCATAGCCTCAGAATAAGCCACGGGCCCCTCCATATCCAGCGATTCACGCATGACCGGCCCGCCCGCCACGCTCCATCGCTGCCCATTCCCGCACCTTGGACAATGCTCGGCGATAGACTTCCGAGGAAAGATCGCCGAGCCGGGCGAGCACGGAGAAATGATCCTCGTCCGGCACATCCATGGTGGCGACCGGAACCCCGGCGCCGCCGAGCAGACGCGCATAGCCGTCCATCATCGCGTGCAGCAGGCCCGATTCCCTTTCGCCGGTGATGAGGAGGCCGGGCGGCATGTCGGGACGGACCAGGTTGATCGGGTTGAAGCGGCGATAGGCGTCCTGCTCGAACCGGGTCTGGCTCTGGAAGCCGGTCCCATGGAAGGGCTCGATGTCGTAGAAGCCGCTGACGCCGACAAGGCCGCGGACAAGCCTCCCGGGCAGCCGCGCGTCGAACTCGGGCCAGTCGGTCGACGCCATGACCGCCGCAAGCTGGCCCGCGGCGGAGTGCCCGGTGACGACCATCGGACCCGAACCGATGCCGAGGGTGCTGCGTTCGCGATGCAGGAAGCCGAGGGCGCGGCGGCAATCGGCGACGATCTCGTCGAGGCTGGCGCCCGGCGCCAGCCGATAGTTGGGGCAGGCGACGTGAACACCGGCCGTCGTCCACGCCGGGGCGAGGAAGTGCATCATCCACTTGTCGAACAGGAACCAGAGACCCCCGTGAATGGCGACCAGGACCGGCGCGTCCGGCGCGGCGCCCCGCGCGGGGAAGAGATCGATGCGGTTCCGCCCGTCGGGCCCGTAGGCGAGCTCGACATGGGGCATGCGCAAGGCGTCCCGGCTGGCTTCACGGAAGTGCGCTTCCCATCGCTCGACCACCGCTGCGTCGATGAAGTTCGCGTAACCGGCATCGAACTGGGCGGGGGTCCTGTCGTCGGCGTAGGTCAGCAAGGGTCAGCCTCCCCTCCTCCGCCGCCGCTCGGACGAGGCGGTCGCTGCACGCACCGGCAGCGTCACCGCCTCGGCGAGGTTCGGGAATGAGTCCGTCTTGTGGGGGATAGCCATGGCGGCGACGAAGTGCTCCTGGAACCGGGGTTCCAGCGCCGTCTCGATCTTGACGATGCTGCGGACGACCTCGGCGATCTCGGCGCGCGACGCGAGGTTGAGGAGGGCGATGCGGGCCCCGGTTCCGGCGGCGTTGCCGGCCGAGCGGACATGAGCGAGCGGGCAGTCCGGTATCAGGCCGAGCACCATCGCGTACTTCACGTCGATGTGGCTGCCGAAAGCGCCGGCGAGCACGATGCGGTCGACGCGATCGACCGGGTAGTGGTCCATGAGCAGGCGGATGCCGGCGTAGAGTGCGGCCTTGGCGAGCTGGATGGCGCGGATGTCGGCCTGGGTGATGGCGATGCGGGGTTCGCCTTCGCGGATGACGTAGGTGAAGGTGCGGCCCTCGGGGACAATTCGCGGCGAGCGCAGGGCGAGAGCGCCGTCGATGACGCCGTCGGCGGTGACGATGCCGGCGAGGAAGAGCTCCGCGACCGCCTCGATGATGCCGGAGCCGCAAATGCCGGTGACGACCGCGGCGGCATCGAAGCCGGGCTCGTCGGACCAGAGGTCCGAGCCGATGATTCTGTAGCGCGGCTCGAGGGTTAGCGGGTCGATCCGGAGGCGCTCGATGGCGCCCGGCGCGGCGCGCTGACCGGAGGAAATCTGCGCGCCCTCGAAGGCCGGCCCGGTCGGCGAGGAGCAGGCGAGGAGGCGATGGCGGTTGCCGAGGACGATCTCGGCATTGGTGCCGACGTCGACGAGGAGGGTGATATCTTCGCCGGCGTAAGGCGCCTCGGCGAGGATCATGCCGGCGGCATCGGCGCCGACATGGCCGGCGACGAGTGGAAGGGTGTGGACGACGGCGCCAGACGCGCCGACGACGCCGAGATCGCGCGCGGACGTATCGAGCGCCTGGTCGACGGTCAGCGCGAAGGGCGCGCCGCCGAGTTCGACGGGGTCCAGGCCGAGATAGAGGTGGTGCATGATCGGGTTGCCGACCGCCACGATCTCGACGATGCGGTCGGGATCGATCTTCGCCTCGGCCGCGACTTCGGCGACGAGCGCAGCGACCGCCTCGCGGATCACCGCGGTCATCTCGCGGTCGCCGCCAGGGTTGAGCATGGCGTAAGAGACGCGGCTCATCAGGTCCTCGCCGAACCTGATCTGCGGGTTCATGACGCCGGCGGAGGCGAGCGTCTCGCCGGTGGTGAGGTCGGCAAGATGGGCTGCGACCGTGGTCGAGCCGATGTCGACGGCGATGCCGAAGATGCGATCGACGAGGCCGGGCCAGAGGCCGACGATGTCGCGGCCGTGGCGCACGGCGGCGGTGACCTTCAATTGGCCGGCGCGGAGCGTCTTCTGCAGCGTCGCGAGAACGGCGTTTTCGGCGCGGGCATCGGCGATGCCCCATTCGTTCCGGAGCGCATCGGCGAGGCGGCGGAAGTCGCTCGACGGGTCGTGCATGTCCGGTTCGGCGACCTCGACATAATGGAGGGTCACCACGGGATCGAGGGTGATCGGCCGGGTGTCGGCGGCCTTCCGCACCACCTGGCGATGGACCTGGCTCTCGGCGGGAATGTCGATGACGACATTGCCCTCCAGGTGCGCCTGGCAGCCGAGGCGGCGGCCGGATTTCAGCGCGCCGCGGATGTCGGCATAGCGCTGCTCCACCCGGTTCCACGGGGTGATGGCTTCGGCGCGCGACTCGATGCCATGCTTGGGGAACTGGCCTGTGGCGACCTCGATCTGGCAGCGCCCGCAGATGCCCCGACCGCCGCAGACCGAATCGAGGTCGGCGCCGAGCTTTCGCGCGGCGTCGAGGAGCGTCGTCCCGTCGGGGAACTGCCCGCGCTTGCCGGAGGGGGTGAAGACGACGAGGCGGTCAGGCATGGCGGCGCCGGAATGAAGGGACGCGAGACGCACCGACTTTCATCCCCGGCGCGGCCCGACAGGGCCTCGGGAAGGGGACCCAGTAGACACTGCCGCTCGGGCGAGGGGCGCAGGGCGGGAAACCTGCCTGGGTCGACGGTGGCGGGACACTTTCGACGGCATCGTTTACTGGGTCCCCGCTTTCGCGGGGATGACAGGAAGAGGGGGCGGAGGGGGGCGTCACCAAACCGACTCCAGCTCGCCAGCCTCGCTGGAGCGATGGGGCGCGTGAACCACCAACTGGCATCCCCGGGACTGCGG
>JALHRF010000186.1 GCA_022841545.1 Bauldia sp.
TGGACCACGACCTCGATCCGCGCCGGTTCGATGCCGAAAAGATAATAAGCCTCAATCAGTTCGAGGCCTTTGTTCATCAGGGTCGCCGAATCGATACTGACCTTGGGGCCCATCGACCAGTTCGGGTGCTTCAGCGCCTCCTCCGGACGCGCGCCCATCATGGCTTCCTTCGTCCAGTCCCGGAACGGGCCGCCCGATGCGGTCAGGATGATGCGGTCCACATCCTCGATCCGGTTCGCGCCGAGCGCCTGGAAGATCGCATTGTGCTCTGAATCGACCGGCAGGATCTCGACATTGGCCTTTCTCGCTTCGGCCACGAAGAGGTCGCCCGCGCACACGAGGCATTCCTTGTTGGCCAGTGCGACGCGCGAACCGGCCCGAATCGCGGCAAGCGTCGGCGACAGGCCAGCAGCGCCGACGATGCCCGCGACAACCACGTCGACGGGGCGGGAGGCAGCCTCCTCGATCGCGTTGAGCCCGGCCGCGGCCTCGATCCCGCTTCCCTCCAGCGCATCCTTGAGGACGCTGTAGCTGGTGCGATCGGAGATCACCGCCACCTTGGCGCCGACCTTCCTCGCTACGCGGGCGAGACTCTCGGCATTGCCGAAGGCCGTGACGGCTTCGATCTCGAAGTCCTCCGGATGCTCGGCGATCACGGCAAGCGTGTTCGTCCCGATCGATCCGGTCGCGCCGAGAATCGAAATCCGCCGTTTCTCTCGCGCGCCTGTCACGTCGGGCGCCGTCACGGCGCCCTCACCCTCATTCGAAGATCCATTCACCACATCACCAGTCCCTGCGCGGGATTGCCGAGGCCACCATGGCCGATGCCGATGAGCACAGCGACTGCGCTCGCGAACACAAGACCGTCAACGCGATCCATCATTCCACCGTGACCGGGGATCAGTCGACCAGAGTCCTTGGCGCCAAACCGACGCTTCACATACGACTCGAACAGATCGCCACACTGGCCTGTAACAGAGAGGAGAATCACGACGAGAACGAAGCCCGGCCTCAACGCGAGCCCGAACGCTGCGGCAGCGGCCGCGCCGGCGCCGATGCCGGCCGCAAGGCCGCCCGCCGCACCGGCCCAGGTCTTCTTGGGCGACACGGCCGGCCATAGCCGGGGGCCACCGATGGCGCGTCCGGCAACGAACGCGCCGATATCGGTGGCGGCAACGACACCGACGACGATGACGATGGCGGCCAGACCGTAATCGTTGGAATCCCGCAGGACGAGCAGGCCGAGACCGAGCACGAGGGCGTAGAAAACACCGAGCGGCCGCCATGGCCGGGGACCGGTCAACGCCGCCGCGACGATGCCGACGACGGCAATACCAAAGGCGACAGACGTGTAGCCGAGGCCGAACGCCACCAGCGACATGACGACGACGACGGTGAACACGAGCGCCCGTCCGCTCGCCCCCTCCGTGATCCCCAGCCACTCGGCATGGACCGCGGCCGCGATGGCGGAGACGACGATCGCCGCCACCAATCCGCCGGACCAGGCGGCGACAACGGCAATGGCGATCAGCACCACCGAGGACGCGACCCGGGGGAGGAGGTCCCGGCTCACGATGTCGATTCCGAGCGCCGCCTCAGCACCGGCGGCCCTCACGCCGGGCTCCGCGCCGCGTGGCCACCATAGCGGCGCACGCGCGAAGCGAATTCTTCGATGGCGGCATTGAGGTGGGTGTCATCGAAATCGGGCCAGAACACAGGCAGGAACACGAGTTCGGCATACGCCGCCTGCCAAAGGAGAAAGTTGCTGAGCCGGAGTTCGCCCCCCGTCCTCACGATCAGGTCGGGATCGGGTGTCCCGGCGGTATCGAGATTGGCCGAGAGCATGGGCTCGTCGATCGCCGAAGGGTCGAGACTCCCCATCCGCACCTTGTCCGCCAGGCGCCGCACGGTGCGGACCATCTCGTCGCGGGCGCCGTAGTTGAAGGCGACGATCAACCGGAGTCGCCGGTTTTCGGCCGTGAGCGTCTCCGCCTCGCGGATCAGGGCCGCGATGTCCGATGGCAGCCCATCGCGCTTGCCGATGACAAGGACCTGGACGCCGTCGCGATGGAGATTGGCAAGATCACGGCGAATGAACATCCGCAGGAGGCCGAAGAGGAACTCGACTTCCGCGGGCGGCCGCGACCAGTTTTCCGAGGAGAAGCTGAACAGGGTGAGGTAGCCCAGTCCGGCGTCGAGCGACGCAGTGACCGTCCGGCGGACGGCCTCGACTCCGGCGCGGTGCCCCATGCTTCGCGGCAAGCCCCGGCGCTCCGCCCAGCGGCCGTTGCCGTCCATGATGATCGCAACATGGCGCAGCCCCTCCGCATCGGACCCGGCGGCCGCCGTCAGGTGGCTGGCATGGGACGTCATCGCGGTTCTCGCGCCGGGGGCGATCAGACTTGGGTTATCTCAGCTTCCTTGGTGGCAAGGAGCTGGTCGATCTCGCCGATGGTCTGGTCGGTGAGCTTCTGGATCTGGTCGGCGAGCCGGACACTCTCGTCCTCGCCCATGCCGCCGTCCTTCTCCTCTTTCTTCACATGATCGAGACCGTCGCGGCGGACGTGGCGCACGGCAACCTTTGCCTGCTCGGCATATTTGTGCGCGATCTTGACCAGTTCCTGGCGGCGCTCCGCATTGAGCTCCGGAATCGGGATGCGGAGAAGCTGCCCCTCCATGATCGGGTTGAGGCCGAGATTGGCCTCCCGGATCGCCCGGTCGACGGCGGCAACGGTGGTACGGTCCCAGACCTGGACCGAAAGCATCCTCGGCTCCGGTACGCTGATCGAGGCAAGCTGGTTGATCGGCATCGAGCCGCCATAGGCACTGACCTGGATCGGATCGAGCAGGTTTGCCGAGGCGCGGCCGGTCCGGAGGCCGGCAAGTTCGCTCCTCAAGGCGCTGACTGCGCCGCTCATGCGGCGACTGAGGTCGTCGAGATTCATGGCTCCTCCTTCTGGCCTGCCCGGAACGCGGACAGCCCGCAGTTTACGCTAACCTGCGACCACAGTCGCACGGCCCCCGCCCTTCAAGATGTCTATGAAGGCGCCGGGCTCTTTGATGCTGAAGACGATTATCGGGATACCGTTGTCGCGGGCAAGGGCCATGGCGGCAATGTCCATGACCTTGAGCCCTTTGCCGATCGCCTCGTCGAAACTCAAGCGCTCGAAGCGCGTCGCGTTCGGGTCAAGCTTGGGGTCGGCGCTGTAGACGCCGTCGACCATGGTTGCCTTGAACAGGCCGGCCGCGCCCATCTCCGCCGCCCGCATCGCCGCGCCGGTATCGGTCGTGACGAACGGGTTGCCTATGCCGCCGGCGAAGAGCACCGCGTCGCCCGCATCGTAAGCCGCCTGCGCCGACCTCTGGTTGAACGTCTCGCAGATCGTCGGCATCGGCACGGCCGAGAAGAGCCGGGTCCTGAGCCCGCGGGCGGCGAGCTTCTGCTCGAAGGCGATGGCGTTCATCACCGTGGCGAGCATGCCCATCTGGTCGCCCGCGACGCGGTTGCCGCCGTTGGCGGCGATCGTCATGCCGCGGAAGATGTTGCCGCCGCCGATGACGACCCCGATCTTCACGCCAAGCCCGACCGCCGCTTCCACTTCGCCCGCGAGACGGTCGATCACGGCGTCGTCGATGCCGAAGGGCTTGTCGCCGAGCAAGGCCTCGCCGGACAGCTTGAGCAACACACGCTCGTAGCGGACTCGCGCCGTCATCCCTCGCCGCCCCGTTTGGTTGCTGGACCCACCCCGACAAGCGGCCGGGGCGGGCGATGTCACTCGGCGTCGCTCAGGTCTTGTCGACGCCGGCCGCAGCGGCAACCTCGGCGGCGAAATCGGACTCCGCCTTCTCGACGCCTTCCCCGAGGCGGAAGACGATGAACTCGGTCACCTTGATCGGAGCCCCGACATCGGCCTCCGCGGCGGCGACCGCCTTGCCGACGGTCTTCTCGGAATCGACGACGAAGTTCTGGGCGAGGAGGACAACTTCCTCGTAAAACTTCCGGATCCGGCCATCGACCATCTTGGCGATGATCGCGTCGGGCTTGCCGGACTCTTTCGCCTGCTCGATGAATACGGCGCGCTCGCGTGCAACCACCGCGGGATCGACCTCTTCTTCGCGCACCGCAATCGGGCTTGCGGCGGCAACATGCATCGCCACCTGCCTGCCGATCGCCGCGAGCTTGTCCTGGTCGCCCGCCGACTCGAAGCCGACGATGACGCCAATCTTGCCGAGACCGGGAGCGACCGCGTTGTGAACGTAGGTGGCGACGGCGCCCGGCTTGACCTCGATCATCGCCGAACGGCGGAGCGTCATGTTCTCCCCGATCGTCGCGATCGCGCTCTTGAGCGCCTCGTCGACCGTCGCGCCGTCCTTGAGCTTCGCGGCGCCGATCGCCGCGAGGCTGCCATCCGTCGACAGCGCCGCATTGGCGATCCCGGACACGAGGCTCTGGAAGTCGGCGTTGCGGGCGACGAAGTCCGTCTCCGAATTCACCTCGACCATCACCGCCTTGCCGGGCGCCGTGGCGACGGCGATCAGGCCTTCGGCCGCGACGCGGCCAGCCTTCTTGGCGGCTTTCGCGAGACCCTTGGCGCGGAGCCAGTCGACGGCTGCTTCCATGTCGCCGCCGGTCTCGGCGAGCGCATTCTTGCAGTCCATCATGCCCACGCCGGTCTTCTCGCGGAGCTCCTTCACCATTCCTGCGGTTATCGCCATTTCGAATACCTTCCGGTCACTCGGCGCCGATGAGGCTCTTCGCCTGACCGACCCAGTCGTCTCGGGTGATGCGGCCCTTGAAGTTGAGGGCCTCGTCGATCTTCTCGATATCCTCGTCGGTGAGGCCCGCGATCTGCACGAGCTTGGTCACGCCGAGGTCGTGGAGCTTCTCCTCCACGGCCGGGCCGACGCCGGTGATCTTCTTGAGATCGTCCGGGTCGCCTTCCGGCGGGTCGAAGAGCGGAGTCATGGTCGGCTTCCGCTTCTTGTCCTTGACGGGAACACCGCCGCCCTTCTTCGGCTGGGCCTTGGCAACTGGCGCGGACGCGGCCGTTCCGTCGCCCTCACCGACCGCCTCGAGGATGGCCGGCTCGTGGACCTCCTCGCTCGCCCCGATGTCGATGCCCGAATCGCCCTGGGCCCGCGAAATACCGTCGATCGCGGCCCTCGCGATGAGATCGCAGTAGAGCGTGATCGCCCGGCCGGCATCGTCATTGCCTGGGATCGGGTAGGAGATGTTGTCCGGGTTGCAGTTCGAATCGACGATCGCCGCCACCGGGATGCCGAGACGGTTCGCCTCCTGGATCGCGATCGCCTCCTTGTTGGTGTCGATGACGAAGATCAGGTCCGGGACGCCGCCCATGTCCTTGATCCCGCCAAGCGCCTTCTCGAGCTTGTCCCGTTCGCGGGTCAGCGTCAGCCGCTCCTTCTTGGTGAGGCCCTGGGCCTCGCCGGAGAGGAGCTGCTCCAGCTCGCGGAGGCGCTGGATCGAGCGCGAGATCGTCTTCCAGTTGGTCAGCATGCCGCCAAGCCAGCGGGCGTTGACATAATACTGGGCCGAACGCTTGGCCGCGGCCGTGATCGGCTCGGCCGCCTGGCGCTTGGTGCCGACGAAGAGCACGCGGCCCCCCTGCCCCACCGCGTCGCTCACCGCCTGCAGTGCGCGGTGCAGGAGCGGCACCGTCTGGGCAAGGTCGATGATGTGGATGTTGTTGCGGACCCCATAGATATAGGGGGCCATCTTCGGGTTCCAGCGATGCTTCTGGTGGCCGAAATGAACGCCAGCTTCGAGCAGCTGGCGCATGGTGAAATCGGGCAGTGCCATGACTACCAAGTCTCCATTTACCGGTTCTGTCCTCCGCGGGGATACGGCCGAAGCCGCCGCCTCTTATCGAGACACCGGTTGGTTCGATCGGCCGGACGAGCCGGACGAAAGAGCCAAACCCCGCGTGTGTGATGCGCGGCTTATATGGGGGCATTCTGCGGAAAGCAAGCGACGTTGGGCGCAACGCCCCGATCGAATGTCCCGGCAGTGCATCGTCATGGACTCTCTGGTCGACGATAGACCCTTGTTAGACGTACGAAGGTGACGCGGCCACCCGTTTGCCCGCGGCGCGCGCGGTGCCGGCCACTACTCGTGGCGCAACGCCTCGATCGGGTCGAGGCGCGCAGCCCGGCGGGCCGGAAAATACCCGAAGACCACCCCCACGAGGGCGGAGAAGGCAAAGGCGATCGCTACGATCCCCGGGTTGATCACAAAGGGCACGTTCAGCCAGACCCCGCCGAGGGCGGCGAGGCCGAGCCCGAGCGCGATGCCGATGATGCCGCCGAAGAGAGAGAGGACGATTGCCTCGACCAGGAACTGCATCAGCACCTGCCGCTGCTGGGCGCCGATGGCGAGACGGATGCCGATCTCCCGCGTCCGTTCGGTCACCGACACCAGCATGATGTTCATGATGCCGATGCCGCCGACCAGGAGGCTCACGCCGGCGACGGCGGAGAGCAGCCCCGTCAGCACCCCGCTGACGCTCGACAGCATCGAGGCGATCTGCGCCATGTCGATGACGTTGAAGTCGTCCTCCTCGTTCGCGCCGATGCCGCGCCGCTCGCGCAGCAGGCGCTCGATGTCGGACTGGACCGACGCCGTGTCGTAGCCGTCCTCGACGGCGACGAAGATCATCGGGATGTCCTGGCTGCCGGTCACGCGGCGCTGGACCGTCCGCAGCGGCATCAGGATCACGTCGTCCTGGTCGGTGCCGAAGCCGGAAGCCCCCTTCTCCTCCAGCGTGCCGATCACCCGGCAGGAGATCTGCTTGAGCCGGATGGTCTCGCCGATCGGGTCGCTGCTGCCGAACAGCTCTTCGATCACCGTGTTGCCGAGGATGCAGACCGCGGAACCGGCGCTGAGCTCGCCGTCCGAGAATTCGCGGCCCCGGTCGATGTTCCAGTCGCGGGCGGCGAGGTAGGCGTTGTCTGTGCCGGTCACGACCTGGGAGTGGTTGAGGCTGCCGTAGATCGCCGTCATCGCGCTCGACACCGCCGCGGCGACGACATCGATGCCCTGGATCTGATCCCGGATCGCCTTCACGTCCTTGTCGGTGAAGTCGCGCGTGTGGGCGGTGGCGCTGGCGGGCCCGGCACGCGCCTGGCCCGGCCGCACCATCAGGAGGTTGCTGCCGAGCTTGGCGACGTCGGAGGTGACCTGCGCCGTGGTCCCCTGCCCGAGCGTGACCATGACGATGACCGCGGCGACGCCGATCACGATGCCGAGCACGGTCAGACCGGAACGGAGCGCGTTCCTGAAGATCGTCCGGAACGACAGCATGAGGGTTTCGTAGAGCATTTCAGGCCGCCTTCGCGGTTGCGCCGTCATAGGCGATGCGACCGTCGACGAAACGGATCATGCGGTCGGCAAAGGCGGCCATGTCGGGCTCATGGGTGACCATGACGATCGTGATCCCCTCGTCGCGGTTGAGGCCCGACAGGAGCCGCATGATCTCCTGGCTCATCGCCGTGTCGAGATTGCCGGTCGGCTCGTCGGCGAGGATGATGGCCGGGCGCGTGACGATCGCCCGGGCGATGGCGACCCGCTGCTGCTGCCCGCCGGACAGCTCGTTGGGGGCGTGGCGCGCCCGGTCGGCGAGGCCGACCTTGGCGAGCGCCTCGAGTGCCCGGCGCCGGCGTTCGGCGGCCGCGACCCGGCCATAAAGCAGCGGCAACTCGACGTTCTCCAGCGCCGAGGTCCGGGCAAGAAGGTTGAAGCCCTGGAAGATGAAGCCGATGAAATGCCGGCGGAGCAGCGCATGCTGGTCGCGGTCGAGGCCGCTGACATCGACGCCCTCAAACCG
This sequence comes from Bauldia sp., assembly GCA_022841545.1. Lineage (GTDB taxonomy): Bacteria > Pseudomonadota > Alphaproteobacteria > Rhizobiales > Kaistiaceae > Bauldia. The sequence continues at coordinate 7,845 of JALHRF010000186.1, forward strand.
GTAGGTGCCGCTGGTCGGCGAATCGAGGCAGCCGAGGATGTTCATCGCCGTGGACTTGCCGGACCCGCTCGGCCCCATGATGGCGACGAACTCGCCACGATCGATCATGAGGTCGACGCCGCCGAGCGCTGCGACCGTGGCATCGCCCGAACCATAGATCTTGGTCACGCCGCGAAACTCGACGAGCGGCGTGCGGTGGGCAAGGGCCGCGCTCATGTCGCGGTGCGTGCCGCCGTGATCACGGTATCCCCCGCCTCCAGCTCTCCCTCGAGGATGACTGTACGGTCGCCGTCGCTCGCCCCGGTGCGCACGGCGACGGATGTCGGTGTGCCGTCGCGCAGGATCCACACCGCCCGGGTGCCATCGGCGGCAGGCTCGGTCGCGCCCGGCGAGCCCGAAGGCGGCCGCGGCATCAGAAGGCCGAGAAGCCCGGAACCGCCGCCGCCTTCTTCTGCCGCCGGCGGACTATAGCGGAGCGCGGCATTAGCCACGGTCAGCGCATCGTCGACCTCCTCGACCGTGATCCGCGCCGTCGCGGTCATCCCCGGCCGCAGGGCCCGATCCGTATTGTCGACGCTGAGGATTGCCTTGTAGGTGACCACCCCCTCGACCGTCTCGGGCGACAGCCGGAGCTGGGTGATCCGCGCCTCGAAAGCGCGCTCGCCAAAGGCCTCGACGGTGAAGGTGGCGGCCTCGCCACCGTTGATATGCCCGACATCGGCCTCGTCGATGTCGACCTGCAGCTCCATCTCGGTCAGGTCCTCGGCCAGCGTGAACAGCACCGGTGCGGACAGCGACGAGGCGACGATCTGCCCGGGCTCGACGTCGCGGGCGAGGACGACTCCGTTGATCGGCGAGCGGATAACCGCCTTGTCGAGGTTCGAGCTGGCGATGCGGAGGTTGGCGGCGGCTATCTCGACATTCGCCTTCGCCGCGGCAAGCGCCGCGGCGGACCGCTCGCTGTCCGCCTTGGCGATCTCGTACGTCTCGGTCGACGTGAAATTCTTCGCGACGAGTTCCTCGGCCCGCCTGAAGATCGCCTGCCGCTCGGCGACCGTCGCCTCCGCCTGCAGAACTTCGGCCTGCCGGGCGGCGAGTGTGGCCCTGGCGAGCTCTACCGACGCCTGGAGCTGATCGGCCTTGAGACGGGCGAGGATCTGTCCATCGACGACCTCGTCATTGTGATCGGCCTCGACCGTGTCCACCGTCCCTGACAGTTCGCTCGACAGCTCGACCTTGTTGGTGGGCTCGATCGTCCCGGTCGCGGTGACGATGATCCTGAGGTCGGCGATCGTGGCGGCGTCGGTGGTGTAGGTGATCCCCGAACGGGAGGCGCTGCCTCCGCCCCAGAGGTACCAGGCGCCGACGGCAAGTACGGCCACCGCCGCGATGCCAACGATCCGCCAGACGCGGCGGCGCGGGCGGCTCCCGGATTTCAGGATCGTGTTGATATCGATTGCGTCGCTCGTCACGCGGGTTCGCCTCAAAGTCGCACCGTCCGCCATTTGGGCAGCCCGCTCCGCGTTTAAAGCCTCAATGTTTCTGGAGTTTCTCCGGCCGTGCGGGATTTGTCGCTGAGTTGTATCAAAGCGTGGCAGAATTGCGTCGCCGCCAGGAACGTGCGCCATCCGTCTTTTGCTCCGCCCGGGCCGGGACTGCGGGACGACGACCAATGCATGCCAGCCCGCGTCGCTACACGGCGTTACACTTTGGCTCACGCGGTTGTGATGGGGGAGGAATGGCCGGTTGGGCCCGCGCCCCCGCAGGCGGCGTCAGCTCCGCGTCGCCTTCACCCAGCGAAACCTGTTGCCCCAGGTGATGGAGCCGTCCGGGTTGGCAACTGCCGGCAGCGTTCCCCGCACTGCGGCGGAGACGGCCTCGACGCCGGCATACGCTATCGCGCGCGCCGAAGCCGACAGCACGGCACGGGTCGCCGTCTCGGAGTCCGGGAACGAGAGGGCGCCGTCGAACTCGCCCGCTCCGGCAGGCTGCAGGCCAGCCTCGCGCATCGCGTCTTCGATGACGCCCGGCTCGGCCCAAACGCGCGGAGGGGCTCCTCCCGGCGCCAAGGCCGGAAGCAGCGCGAGGATCGCCGGCAAGGTCACCCTCAACATGGCACAATCCTCCCTTCGCCCCCAGATGACCACCAGCACCGTCCCGCCTCGACGCGTGACACGCCGCGCTTCGGCGAGCGCGCGCACAGGGTCGCCGGCGAATTGGAGGCTGTTGATGAAGGTGGCAACATCCCAAGTCTCTTCGGCGAAGGGCAGCGCTTCCATCTCGCCGATCTCGATCCGGGCGGCGGGAAGCCGCCGCCGGGCGAGCGCCACGAGGCTTTCCGACGCGTCCAGTCCCGCGACCGCGGCACCCAGCGCACGGGACGCGACGAGCGCACCGCCCGCACCACAGCCGATATCGAGATGTCGGGTCCCGCGGCCGACGCCGGCGCGACTGAGTGCGGCGTCGAAGACCGGACGCCACGCCGGTTCGTTGATCTCGGCGAAGTCCTCGGCTCGCGCCCCCCAGATCGCCCCCTGAACTTCGGCCGTACCCATCAGAATTGCTCCGCTTGATCACCAGCCACGCAGATCGGCCTGTTCGACACATAAGTCCAATCGATGCTACTTATGAGCACTATGCAGGACGTGCATCTTCGTTCGCTCGACCTCAACTTGCTCGTCGCGCTCGATGCGTTGATCGCCGAGCGTAGCGTCACGCGTGCTGCGGAACGGCTTGGCCTCACGCAGCCAGCGGTCAGCCACGCGCTTGCCCGGCTGCGAAAGTCCCTCGGCGATCCCCTGCTCGTCCGCTCGCCACGAGGCATGGATTTGACACCGCGGGCTCAGGGAATCGCCGCGCCGCTCGCCCGCGCCCTCGGCGACCTCGCCGCCGCGGTGCGGCCGCCCGCTCCTTTCGACCCGGCCCGCAGCACAAGGCGGTTCCGGATCGCCACCGACGATTATCTCGAACGCCTTGTGCTGCCGAAGCTCCTCGGCCGCCTGTGGCACGAAGGACCCGGCGTCGACGTCGAC
>JALHRF010000187.1 GCA_022841545.1 Bauldia sp.
CTGGGGCGAATCGCTCGTCGAATTCATCCTCTACGTCCTGTGGGACCTCGGGCTGAAGGTCGGCCACGCGACGCGGAACGTGGCCGAGTGCATCCGCCTGTCGCGCTCCGACATGACCATCCGCACCGCCATCCTCGAAGCCCGCTACCTGTGGGGCGAGAAGGCGCTGTTCGACGACCTCGCGGCGCGTTTCGACGCCGAGGTGGTGAAGGGGACCGGTCCGGAATTCATCGCCGCCAAGCTCGCCGAGCGCGACACCCGCCACCGCCAGCAGGGGACCTCGCGCTACCTGGTCGAGCCCAACGTCAAGGACGGCAAGGGGGGCTTGCGCGATCTCCACACCCTGTTCTGGATCGCCAAGTATTTCTATCGCGTCCGCTCGCGGGAGGAACTGGTCAAGGCCGGCGTCTTCTCGCGCGCCGAGCTGCAGCGTTTCCGGAAGTCCGAGGATTTCCTCTGGGCGGTCCGCTGCCATCTGCATTTCCTCACCGCCCGCGCGGAGGAGCGCGTCTCCTTCGACCTCCAGCGCGACATGGCGGTGCGCCTCGGCTACACGGCCCACCCCGGCCTCAAGGACGTCGAGCGCTTCATGAAGCACTACTTCCTGGTGGCGAAGGAAGTCGGCGACCTCACCCGCATCTTCTGCGCCGCGCTCGAGGAGCACCACGGCAAGCCGGTGCCGGCGCTCAACCGGTTCCTGGGTCTCGGCCGGAAGCGGAAGCGGAAGGTCCCCGGCTCGACCGACTTCGTGGTCGAGAACGAGCGCATCACGGTGGCCGATGACAAGGTCTTCGCCCGCGATCCGGTGAACCTGATCCGCATCTTTCATCACGCCGATTCCTACGACCTGCCCTTCCATCCCGAGGCAATGCAGCTCGTCACCCGTTCGCTCGGGCTGATCGACGGCAAGCTCCGGGACGACCCCGAGGCCAACCGGCTGTTTCTCGAGATCCTGTCGTCGCGCAAGAACGCCGAGCTGGTGCTCCGCGCCATGAACGAGACCGGCGTGCTCGGCCGCTTCATCCCCGACTTCGGCAAGGTCGTGGCGATGATGCAGTTCTCGATGTACCACCACTATACCGTCGACGAGCACCTGATCCGCTCGGTGGGCAACCTCGCCGAGATCGAGCGCGGCGAGGCGGCGGAGGCGCATCCGCTGGCGAGCGAGATCTTCCCCAGCATCAAGGACCGGGTGGTGCTGTATGTCGCGCTCTTCCTCCACGATGTCGCCAAGGGGCGGCCGGAGGATCACTCGATCGAGGGGGCAAAGCTCGCGCGGAAGCTCGGCCCGCGGCTCGGCCTCACCTCGGCGCAGACCGAGACGGTGGCGTGGCTGGTCGAGCATCATCTCCTGATGAGCATCACCGCCCAGTCGCGCGACCTCAACGACAGGAAGACCATCCTCGATTTTGCCGCCGTCATGCAGAGCCTCGAGCGGATGAAGATGCTCCTCATCCTCACCGTAGCGGACATCAAGGCGGTCGGCACCGGGGTGTGGAACGGCTGGAAGGGCCAGCTCTTGCGCACCCTCTACTACGAGACCGAGCCGGTGCTGACCGGCGGCCACAGCCAGGTGAGCCGCGACCGGCGCGTCGTCGCCGCGCAGGAGGAACTGGGCGCCGCGCTCGCCGACTGGCCGAAGAAGGAGCGCGAGGCCTATCTCAAGCGCCACTACCCGGCCTACTGGCTTCGGGTCGACCTGCCGCGGAAGATCGCCCATGCCGAGTTCATCCGCGAGGCAGACCGCGAGAAGCGTCCCCTCGCCACGGCGATCCGCACCCGCGACTTCGAGGCGGTGACCGAGATCACCGTCTTCGCCCCCGACCACCCGCGATTGCTCTCGATCATCGCCGGCGCCTGCACCATCGCCGGCGTCAATATCGTCGATGCCCAAGTCTATACGACGACCGACGGCCAGGCGCTCGACTCGATCTCGATCGGCCGCGAGTTCGACGACAGCGCCGACGAGGAGCGCCGGGCGCGGAAGGTCGGCGACCTGATCGAGCAGGCGCTGGCCGGCACGCTCCGCCTGCCCGAGCAGGTGGCGCAGAAGAGCAAGAAGAAGCCGCGGCTCAAGGCGTTCAGCCTCGAGACCCAGATCAGCGTCGACAATGCGCTGTCGAACCTGTTCACCGTCGTCGAGGCCTCGGGCCTCGACCGCCCGGGCCTCCTCTACGACCTCACCCGCGCCATTTCCGACTTGAATCTCAACATCGCCTCGGCCCATGTCTCGACCTTCGGCGAGCGCGTCGTCGACGTTTTCTACGTGACCGATCTCATGGGCCACAAGGTCGCCAACGGGGCCCGTGAGGCGGCGATCCGCCGGCGGTTGCAGGCGGCCTTCGACGGCCAGGCGGCGACCGAGGCGAAGCCGGTGAAGCGCAAGGAGCCGGCGTGACGGAACGACCTTCATGTCGCTCCTGAGGAACTTCGCCACCGTCGGCGGCGCGACGGCGACGAGCCGCATCCTCGGCTTCGTCCGCGACATCTTCGTCGCCGCCGCCCTCGGCACCGGCCCGGTCGCCGACGCCTTCTTCGTCGCCTTCCGCTTCCCCAACCTGTTCCGTCGGCTGTTCGCCGAGGGCGCCTTCAACTCGGCCTTCGTCCCCCTCTACGCCCGGGCGCTGGAAGGCGAGGGCGAGGCCGAGGCGCGCAAGTTCGGCGAGGAGGCGCTGTCGGTGCTCCTCACCTCGCTGCTCGTGATCACGGCGATCGCCGAGATCGCCATGCCGCTCCTCATGTTCGTGTTGGCGCCGGGCTTCTCCGCGGACCCGGAGAAGTTCGACCTCACGGTCTTCCTGACCCGGATCGCCTTCCCCTATCTCGGCCTCGTCTCGCTCACCGCCTTCTACAGCGGCGTGCTCAATTCGCGCGGCCGCTTCGCCGCCGCCGCCTTCGCCCCGGCGCTCCTCAATGTGGTGCTGATCGCCGTCCTTCTCGTCGTCTTCTGGATGGGCTGGGACAGCCACCCTGAGGCCGGTACGGCGCTCGCGGTCGGCACCGTCCTCGGCGGCATCGCGCAGCTCGCGCTGGTGATGGTGGCGACCCGGCGCGCCGGTGCGGTGATGACGCTTCGCCGTCCCCGGCTCACGCCGCGCGTCCGCAAGCTGATCCGGCTCGGCGTGCCCGGCGTGATCGCCGGCGGCGTCACCCAGATCAACATCGTCGTCGGCACCATGATCGCCTCGCTCGCCCCGGGCGCGGTGTCCTACCTCTATTACGCCGATCGCCTCTACCAGCTGCCGCTCGGCATCGTCGGCATCGCCATCGGGGTGGTGCTCCTGCCCGATCTGTCGCGCCAGCTCCGCGCCGGCCGGGACGACCTCGCCGGCCACAGCCAGAACCGCGCCGTCGAATTCGCCATGGCGCTGACGCTGCCGGCCGCGGTGGCGCTTTTCGTCATGGCCGAGCCGATCATCAACGTCCTGTTCCAGCGCGGCAGCTTCGGGCCGACCGACACGATCGAGACGTCACGCGCGCTCGCCGCCTTCGCCGTCGGCCTGCCTTCCTTCGTCCTCATCAAGGTCTTCTCGCCCGGCTTCTTCGCCCGGGAGGATACCCGGACGCCGATGTGGTTCGCCGGCATCTCGGTGGCGGTGAACATCGCGGTGTCCCTGGCGCTGTTTCCGTTCCTCTCCCATGTCGGCATCGCGATCGCGACGGCGGTGTCCGGCTGGGTCAATGCGGCGCTGCTCGTCGTCACGCTCCACCGCCGGGGACATTTCACCGCCGACGTCTCGCTCCGGAATCGCCTCCCGCTCATCCTGCTCGCGGCGGTGCTGATGGGCGTGGCGCTGGTGGCCGCCATGTGGGCGATGGCGCCGCTCATCGCCGCGCCGAGCTTCGCGATCCGCGCGTCGGTGGTTTCGGTCCTCGTGGTCGGTGGCGTGCTCCTCTTCGCGGTGTTCTGCCAACTCACCGGCGCGGCCGATTTCCGCCGCGCGATCGGGCTTGTCCTCCGCCGGAAGTGATCAGCGCTTGCGCCTCGCGCCCGGCTCCGCTAACCCCGCCCGCGACGGAGAAGGGTAAAGGTCCATGAGCAAGTTTCCGCCCCGCGTTTTTTCCGGGGTCCAGCCGACCGGCAATCTGCATCTCGGCAATTATCTCGGCGCCATCGTGCGTTTCGTCGAGATGCAGGCGACGCATGACTGCATCTATTGCGTGGTCGATCTCCATGCCATCACCGTGCCGGCGACGATCTGGGGCGGCCCGAAGGCGCTGAAGAACAATACGCGCGAGGTCACCGCCGCCTTCCTCGCCGCCGGCATCGACCCGAAGAAGTCGATCGTCTTCAACCAGAGCCAGGTCAGCGTCCATGGCGAACTGACCTGGGTGTTCAACTGCGTCGCCCGCCTCGGCTGGCTCAACCGCATGATCCAGTTCAAGGAAAAGGCGGGCAAGGACCGCGAGAACGCCTCGATCGGGCTCTACGACTATCCGGTCTTGATGGCGGCCGACATCCTCGCCTATTTCGCCACCCATGTGCCGGTCGGCGAGGACCAGAAGCAGCATCTCGAGCTGACCCGCGACATCGCCATCAAGTTCAACAACGATTTCGCCGAGTCGATCGCCGACAACGGCTTCGGCGACGCCTTCTTCCCGGTCACCGAGCCGCTGATCACCGGCCCGGCGACCCGGGTCATGTCGCTCCGCGACGGCACCAAGAAGATGTCGAAGTCCGATCCTTCCGACTATTCGCGGATCGCGCTCACCGACGACGCCGATACCATCGCCCAGAAATTCCGGAAGGCGAAGACCGACCCCGAGGGGCTGCCCTCGGAGCTCGCGGGCCTCAAGGGCCGGCCGGAGGCGGACAACCTCGTCGGCATCTATGCCGGCCTCTCGGGCCGCAGCAAATCGGATGTGCTTCGCGAGTTCGGCGGCGCGCAGTTCTCCGCCTTCAAGCCGGCGCTCGCCGACCTCGCGGTCGAGAGGATCGCGCCGATCGCCGGCGAGATGCGCCGTCTCCTCGACGACCCCGCCTATATCGACGGCGTGCTCAATGACGGCGCCGACCGCGCCCGCACCATTGCCGAGAAGACGATGGACGGGGTCCGCGATGTGGTCGGATTCGTGCGCAAGGCGAAGTGAGTAGGCAGTAGGCAGTAGGCAGTAGGCAGTCGGCAGTAGGCAATCGAACGTCGCGTTTTTCGATTGCCGACTGCCTGTCTGGACTGCCTATTGCCGACTGCCGACTGCCCTGCGAACATCCCGCAATGCCCAAGACCCGCAAGAGCACGGCCGAAGGCCACCGCCGGAAATTTCTGGTCGTCGTCGACGAGAGCCCCGAATGCAGCCGGGCGCTGCTCTTCGCCGGCCGGCGCGCGCTCCATACCGGCGGCGCGGTGGCGCTTCTCTACGTCATCGTCCCGTCCGAGTTCACCCAGTGGGTAGGGGTCGAGAACATCATGCGGGCGGAAGCCACGGAGCAGGCCGAGGCGGCGCTCGGCAAGGCTGCGGACTACGTGCGCGACAAGACGATGATCGAGCCGCAGGTGGTGATCCGCGAAGGGCAGAGGGCGGAGGAGCTCCTGAAGCTGATCGAGGACGACGAGGACATCGCCATCCTCGTGCTTGCCGCCAGTACCGAGAAGGAAGGTCCGGGTCCGCTGGTGACGGCGCTCGCCGGCAAGGCGATGGCGACCTTCCCGGTGCCGATCACCATTGTCCCCGGGCATCTCGACGACGAGACCATCGCCGCGATCGCGTGAGGTCCCTGGGGCGCTGGCGCGCTGCAGTGGTTGATGGGCGACGGCGCACCCGTCCATGCGCGCTGCAAATGCAGCACTGGTGCCTCCGCGGCGCTGGGCCCTGCGCGCGCGCCCGAAGCGGCAACAGTGCTATAGGTCAGCTCAGCGCCTGCAATGAGGGATCGACGGCCAGCTCCACGAGCAAGCACGGAGACGGATCCAATGCCCGCCCCAGGGCGAACCGACCTCGACCTCTCGCTCGCCGGCAAGGTCGCCGTCATCACCGGCGCAGGATCGGGCATCGGCGCCGCGATTGCCGCGGCGTTCGCGTCGAAGGGCGCGCGGCTCGCCCTCCTCGACATCGACGAAGCGGCCGTCGGAGCGCGCGCGTCGACCTTGCCCCGGTCGACGGCGTGGACCTGCGACGTTGCCGACGTCGCCAGCGTCGAAGCCGTCGTTGCCGCCGTGGTGGCGGAGATGGGCCGCATCGACATTCTCGTCAATTGCGCCGGAATCGTCGATCTCGCCCCGGCCGAGGATCTCAGTCTTGCGGCCTGGCAGCGGACCATCGAGATCAACCTCACGGGCAGCTTCCTCATGGCGCAGGCGGCCGGTCGGCGCATGATCGCGCAAGGCTATGGTCGGATCGTCAACATGGCCTCTCAGGCGGGCTCGGTGGCGATCGAGGGCCATGTCGCCTACTGCGCGTCGAAATTCGCGATCATCGGCATGACGAAGACACTGGCGATCGAATGGGGCCGCCACGGCATCACCGTCAATTCGGTCTCCCCCACCGTGGTGCTGACCGACCTCGGCCGGAAGGCCTGGGCCGGGGCGAAGGGCGAGGCGATGAAGGCGCAGATACCGACCGGACGGTTTGCCGAGCCGGCGGAGATCGCCGCCGCCGCCCTGTTTCTGGCTTCCGATGCGGCCGGGATGATCAACGGCGCCGACCTTCTCATCGACGGCGGCTTCACCGCCAAATGACGATGCGGCGCGCCAAAGGCACGCGTCCGGCGATCATGGCGCGAGGGTTCTCCCTTGGCTGACCGTCGGCCCATTGTCCTCATCCATGGCGCCTGCAGCCAGCCGGCGCATTTCGATGCGTGGCGGGCCTTCTTGGAGCGTGCCGGATATGCCTGCATCGCGCCGGCGCTTCCCGGCCACGCGCCATCCGACAGGGCGGTGCTTCGCCGGCAGGGCTTTGGCGACTACCTTGATGCGATGCGGGCGGTGGTGACGGGGCTCGGGGCGCGGCCGGTCGTCATCGGCCACTCGATGGGCGGCCTCATCGCCCGCATGCTCGCCGCCGAAGGCCTTTGCGCCGCGGTCGTCCTCGTCGCCCCGCTGCCCGGCGGGCGCATCCCGGCGCCTGCCGGGGCGATTCCCTTCTATGCCGCCGTCGCGCCCTTCGTGCTGGCCGGCCAGCCCTTTCGCCCATGGCTTGGCGCGGTCCGCCATCTTTCCCTTCACGCCTTGCCGCGGGCCGAGCAGGACGTGATCGCCGCGGACTTCGTCGCCGAATCGGGCCGTTCGTATCGCGACCTGCTGCTTGGCAAGGCGAAGGTGAAACGGCGGGCGGTGCGCTGTCCGATGCTCGTCGTCCACGGCGGCGCCGACCGGCTGATCCCGCTCGCGGCGGCGCGCGGCATCGCGGACAAGCACGGCGCGGAGCTCGTCGTCATCCCCGGCCAGGGCCACTGGCTGATCGCGCCGTCGCTCGTCGGGGAGGTGGCGGGGCGGGTGGTGACATGGATCGACGAGCGCGGTCGCGGCGCCGGCAGGCTACCGCGGCGCCAGGAACGCGATCGCTCGGTCCGCCGCGGGCCTCAGCCCGAATAGAAGGCCGACATGCGGGCCGCGATCTCGGAGCGGCCGACGCCGACGCTGACGTAGCGCCGGGCCTCCTGGTTGCGGTTGACGAGCTCGGCGTGGCGCTGCTCGACCAGGGTGGCGAAGCGCTCGACCAGCTTCGGCGCGGCGGCGAGGATCGGCGCCAGCGCCTCCTTGGTGATCTCGAGCGCGGTGACCTTGCCGCCGGCGGTGACCGTGGCGCTCCGCCGCTCGCCGGTGAACAGCGACATCTCGCCGACCACGTCGCCCGGGCCGAGGCTGGCTACGGCCTTGTCGCCCGCAGGCGTATGCACCGAAACGGTGACCTTCCCCTCGACGAGGGCGAACATCGACTTGCCGAGGTCGCGCTCGCGCACGATCACGTCGCGCCGGCCGAAATGCACCACCTTCACCGCCGATGCGAGCGTATCGAGCTGCTCCGCGTCGAGCACGACATTGAAGAAGGCGGTCGAGTTGAGAATGCCGCGGACATCCATGCGGGTCAGGCCCTTTTTCGTTGCTCGTGACTGTCGGGCGTGATGTGCGGCTCGTCAAGCCGGCTCCGTCGCGGGCTTTTCGCGCCGCCACACGGTCAGCGAGAGCTGGGCCGCCGGGTCGAGCATCACCTGGGCGTCGGGGCGGAGTCCGCTCGCGGCGAGGAGCGCATCGGCGGTCGGGCCGTCGCGGACGGCGGCAAAGACCGGGGTCCCGTCGGGAATGAGGACATGCGCCGCCCGGGTGAGGTGGAATTCGTCATAGCCCGCGGCGAGGAACAGGTCGAAGACGCGCATGCCGCCGGGAACGGCGACGATGCCGCCCTCCGGCGCGGCGACGGCGAGGGCATCGGCCAGCGGCGCTGCCGCCGGGTTCCACCACCACGCATCGGCGCGGCGCTCGACGCCGGATATGGCGGACGACAACACCAGCCGGTTCCGCCCCTTGCGGTTGGGATTGGCCTCGTGGCCGAGGCGGCCGAGGATGGTCACCACCGAGGCGTCAAGGGCCGCCTGGAAGCGGAGCCAGTCGGCCTCGTGGCGGAGGCTCGCCGGAGTCTCCCCCGTCGCGTCGGCGATGCGGTCGTCGGCGGACACGATGGCGTGGCCGTGGAATGCGTAGCGCCGGCCGTTCACTTCCAGCATTGATCCTGTCCGCCCCTCACCGGCATTGCGGCCAGCCATAGCCCCAGCGCCACGACAGGCGGCTGCACGGGGCCCCGCCGAGCCGGACGGCGCGGTACATCGCGCCGGCGATGCCGTCATAGAGCAGGTCGACCATCCCGGCGCTGATGCCGTAATCCTGCATCAGCGAGTCCCGTCGCGCCGCGCCCTCGGCAAGGACGCAGGTCCGCATGGCGTCGTCAGCCTTGCGCCGCGCCATGAAGCTCGCCATCGCATCGTCTCCCGGGCCCTCATGGTACGCCCGGTCATGGGCGAAGCAGCAGGCCTCCCATGGCGGGTGCTCGCCATGATGGGCGGCGAGCGCCGGGATGTGCCGGGCGGCAAAGGCCCAGCCGGCGGACAGGCCGCCGCTGCAGCCGTCGGTGGTGAAGGGCGCCAGCGCCGCGCCCGGCGATGACTTCGTGGCCACGAACCGCTCGTGGGCGGGTAGCTCCAGCCACAGCTCGACCCGGTCGACGACGCTCGGTGTCTCCGCGGCCACCGCTCCGCCGGCGGTTGCCGAAAGGAGCACCAGAGTCAGCCCGAGGGCACGATTCGATGATCTGCGTGTTGCCATGCCGCCCTTTACCGCGCCTGTCGCACCGACGCCATTCGCGGCCGGATGCCGTCGCGGGCGCTTGCCCGGCGCGCCCGCGCCCAATACGGTTCGCGCCCATCCGGGGAGGAGACGCTCGCATGCCGTGTTCCCTGCCGCCGTCAGCGCCGGAAGGTGTGCGATGAAGGTCGTCGCCATCCTCGGCACGCTCGACACCAAGGGCGCGGAATTCGCCTGGCTCAAGGCGCGCGTCGAGGCCGAGGGCGCGGCCACGCTGGTGATCGACGTCGGCATCCTCGATGCGCCGGCCTTCGCGCCCGACATCACCGCCGACGAAATAGCGCGCGCGGCCGGCGCCGATCTCGCCGCGCTCCGCGAAAGGGGCGACCGCGGCGAAGCGGTGGCGGCAATGGCGAAGGGGGCGGCCGAGATCGTGGCGCGGCTCGATGCCGAGGGCCGGATCGACGGCATCGTGTCGATGGGCGGCGGCGGCGGCACGGCGATCGCCACCGCGGCGATGCGGGCGCTGCCGGTGGGCGTGCCGAAGCTCATGATGTCGACGCTCGCGGCCGGCGATGTCCGCGCCTATGTCGGCGTGAGCGACGTGACGATGATGCCGGCCGTGGTCGACGTCGCCGGCATCAACCGCGTCTCCGCCCGCATCATCGCCAATGCCGCTGCCGCCATCGCCGGGATGGTCAAGGCGGCGCCGCCGGCGCTCGCCGGCGACAAGCCGTTGATCGCGGCGACCATGTTCGGCGTCACCACCCCTTGCGTCACCCGGGCGCGCGCCGTGCTCGAGGCAGCGGGCTACGAGGTGCTGGTCTTCCACGCCACCGGCACCGGCGGCGAGAGCATGGAGGCGCTGATCCGTGCCGGGTTCATTGCCGGCGTCCTCGACCTCACCACCACCGAGCTCGCCGACGAACTGGCCGGCGGCGTGCTGAGCGCCGGGCCGCACCGGCTGGAAGCGGCGGGCGAGATGGGGATTCCGCAGGTGGTCTCGGTCGGTGCGCTCGACATGGTCAATTTCGGCGCGCCGGAGACGATTCCCGCGAAGTTCGCCGACCGCATCTTCTACCGGCACAATCCGCAGGTGACGCTGATGCGCACCACGGCGGCGGAGAACGCCGAACTCGGGGCGATCGTCGCCAGAAAACTCGCCGGCGCGAAAGGTCTGACGACGCTGATGCTGCCGCTCCGGGGTGTGTCCCTGATCGACGTCGAGGGCAAGCCGTTCCACGACCCGGCCGCCGACCGGGCGCTGTTCGATGCGCTCAGGGCCAACCTTTCCGCCAATGTCGGACTGGTCGAGATCGACACCGACATCAACGACGACATCTTCGCCGAGCGGGCGGCGGAACTGCTCCTCGCGAAGCTCGAGTGATGGCATTTATCTGATAATTCGGTAGTCTGATCGCCTGGACCGGCGGGAGACGCCGGCCGAGCATCAGAGGGAGGACGACGTGTCGGAATTGCCCAGCTTCGATCTCGGCGGGAAGACCGCCCTCGTCACCGGCGCCGCCCGCGGCCTCGGCCGCTCGATCGCGCTCGCGCTCGCCGATGCCG
>JALHRF010000188.1 GCA_022841545.1 Bauldia sp.
CGCGTCGAGCGGCGCTCCCGTCGCGTCCTGGACGAGGTGGATGTCGGTTGCCGCCGCAAGCGCGGGCAGCATGGCGATTCGCGCGGCCAGAGCGGCCGGCGCGCCCGCCGCCTCGAACCGCGCCGCGGTCTCGCCGATGACGTCGCGGAACCGGGCGGGAAGGACGCGGCGAAGCGTCTCGCCAAGCGCGGCGACCGTGGCGCCGTAGGCGTCCACCACCGGCGCGATGCCCTTGTCGAAGGTCACATTGCGGAGGAACCAGACCGTCCGGGTCAGGAGCAGATCCTGGACGGCGCGATAGAGTCCTAGCTGCTCGATGCCCGGCATCTTGTTGTCGAGGGCGTCGATCCCGTCGTTCAGCGCAGCGAGGCCGAAGGTGTCGCGGACCGTGACATAGGCGCGGGCAATCGCGATGGCCGGGGCGCCGGTGCGCTCGCTGACGCGGAGTTCGTAGGTCGGGCCGCCGCGATTGATCATGGCGTTGGCGATCATGGTCGCGATGATCTCGGCCCGCAGCGGATGCGCCTCGATGTCCGCGGCATAGGTCTTCGCCATCTTCGACGGGAAGTAGTGAAGGAGTTCGTCGTTGAGCGCATCGTCGTCCGCGACCCGCCCTTCGAGAAGGTCCACCTTCAGTGCGATCTTGGCGAAGGCGAGGAGCACCCCGAGTTCGGGCCGGGTCAGCGGCTGGTCGGCCTTTCTGCGTTCGGCGAGCGCGGCCTCGTCGGGCAGCGACTCGACCTTGCGCTCGAGCATCCCGCGCCGCTCGAGTTCGAGCATCAGGCGCCCCTGGTAGGCGAAGTACTCGAATCCCCGTGTCTCGGCGAGCGAGATGGCGAGGGTCTGCTCGTAGTTGTTGCGCAGCACGAGGTCGGCGACCTCGCCGGTCATGGTGACGAGCAGGCGGTCGCGGCGCTTCGTGTCGAGCCGGCCGGCGCGCACCGCGCGCCCCAGCGCGATCTTGATGTTGACCTCGACGTCGGATGTATTGACCCCGGCGGAGTTGTCGATCGCATCCGAGTTGCAGCGTCCGCCTTTCAGGCAGTAGGCGACGCGGGCGAGCTGGGTCATGCCGAGATTGGCGCCTTCGCCGACGACGCTGACCCGAAGCTCGTCCGCGGTGATGCGGACCGCGTCGTTGGCGCGGTCGCCGACGCGATCGTCCGCTTCGCTCGCGGCGCGGACGAAGGTGCCGATCCCGCCGAAGAACAGGAGGTCGGCGCGCGCCTTGAGGATGGCGCGGAGCACCTCGTTCGGCGCCGCCCGCTCGCCGGAAAGATCGAGGAGTGCGCGCATCTCGCGGCTGAGCGGGATCGCCTTGTCGCGCCGCGAGAATACTCCGCCGCCCGGCGAGATCAGGGCGCGATCGTAGTCCTGCCAGCTCGACCGCGGCAGTTCGAAGAGCCGGCGCCGTTCGGCGAGGCTCCCGGCGGGGTCCGGATCGGGATCGATGAAGATGTCGCGATGGTCGAAGGCGGCGAGGAGCCGGGTCACCGGCGAGAGGAGCATGGCGTTGCCGAACACGTCGCCCGACATGTCGCCGACGCCGACCACGGTGAAGGGCGTCGTCGCGATGTCGATGTTCATCTCGCGGAAGTGGCGCGCGACTGCCACCCAGGCGCCGCGCGCCGTGATCCCCATCTGCTTGTGGTCATAGCCGTGGGAGCCGCCGCTGGCGAAGGCATCACCGAGCCAGAAGCCGTGCGCCTCGGCGATCGCGTTGGCCGTGTCGGAGAAGGTGGCCGTACCCTTGTCGGCGGCAACGACGAGATAGGGGTCGTCGCCGTCGCGGCGCACCACGTGCGGCGGCGGGATGACGCGCTCGCCGTCGAGGTTGTCGGTGATGTCGAGAAGACGCGAGATATAGATCTCGTAGGCGGCCTTGCCCTCGGTCGCGATCGCGGCGCGGTCTGCCGTCGCCGGAAGTTGCTTCGGCACGAAGCCGCCCTTGGCGCCGACCGGCACGATCACGGCATTCTTGGCCTGCTGGGCCTTGGCGAGGCCGAGCACCTCGGTGCGGAAGTCGAGCGGCCGGTCGGACCACCTTATGCCGCCCCGCGCCACCGGGCCGAAGCGGAGGTGAATGCCTTCGACACGCGGGCTGTAGACGAAGATCTCCCGGAACGGCCGCGGCGGCGGCAGCTCCTCGACGCGTTTCGGGTCGAGCTTGAAGACGATCTCGGCGTGCGGCGCGCCGTCGGGGCCCGGCTGGAAGAAATTGGTCCTGAGGGTCGAATCGACGATGTTGAGGAACCGCCGGATGATCCGGTCCTCGTCGAGGCTCTCGACGCCTTCCAGAGCGGTCTCGATCTCGGCGATCTTTCGCTTTGCCTCTCTGTCGTCCACCGCGCCGGGCGTAAGCCGGCAGCGAAAGAGCGCGACGAGCGTCCGCGCCAGCCCCCGATGCCGGACGAGCGTCGCCCACATGTAGTGCTGGGTGAGCGGGGTTCCGGTCTGGCGGAGATAGCGGGAAATGGCGCGGAGCAGCGCGACCTCGCGCCAGGGCAGACCGGCATCGACGGTGAGCGCGTTGTAGCCGTCGCTCTCGGCTTCGCCGTACCAGACCGCCATGAAGGTCGCGATCGCGAGCGGCGCGGTCGCTTCGAGATCGAAGGGCCGACCGTCGGCTACCTCGAGGTCCATGTCGTGGACGAATGTCACGGGACGACCGCCTGGCCGCACCTCGTAGGTCTGCTCGTCGATGACCCGGAGCCCCATGTCCTCGAGCATGGGCACCCGCTTCGAGAGCGCGATCGGGCCGTCGAGATGGAACAGCTTCAGCTTGACGGTCGAGGCGGCATCGCCGTCGTCACGGTGAAAGACCCCGGCGATCGGACGCGCCGCGGTCAGGCCGTCGATGATCCGGATATCGGCAACGGCCGCAGCCGGCATCGTCGCCTCGCGATACCCGGCGGGAAACGCGTTGCGCCACAGCGGTATCGCGCGGTCGGCCGCATCGGCGTCGCGGTCGCCGCGGATGGCGTTTGCCAGATCGTCCTCCCAGTCGGTGACGATTTCCTCGACGTCGGCTTCGAGCGTCGCCTGGTCGGGATCGGGCGTCTCGCCGCCCGAGCGGCCGATGATGAAATGCACCCGAGCGAGCGTGCCTTCGGGAAAGGCAGGATAGAACGCCGAGACGTGGCCGTCGAAAATCCCCGCGAGGTAGCCCCCGATACGCACCCTGATGTCGCTGTCGTAGCGATCCCGGGGAACGTAGACGATGACCGAGACGAAGCGGTCGAAGCGGTCGCGACGGGCGAGCACGCGGACCCGCGGCCGCTCGTCGAGCGCCATGATCTGCATGGCGTTGCCGAACAGTGTCTCCTCGTCGATCTGGAAGAGGTCGTCGCGGGGATAGGTCTCGAGCACGTTCCACAGCGACTTGCCGGAGTGGCCTGCGGCGTCGAACCCGGCCCGCGCCATGATCCGCTCCACCTTCTGGCGGACATAGGGGATGGCGCGGATCGACCGCGTGTAAGCGGTCGAGGTGAAGAGGCCGAGAAACCGCACTTCTCCGGCGAGACTGCCCTTCGCGTCGTAACGCTTGACGCCGATGTAGTCGGCATAGGCGCGGCGATGCACCCTCGACACGAGGTTGGACTTGCTGACGATCAGGGGCTCCGGCCGCATCAGGAACTCGCGGATCGCCGGCGTCGTCGTTACCCCGGCCGCGCCGCGGCGAAGGACGCGCACGTCCGGGTCGCGAAGGATGCCAAGGCCGGGCGTATCCGCCCGCATGAGCCGGCCGCGGCGCGCACCGCCGGCATAATCGTAGTCGCGGACGCCGAGGAAGGTGAAATCGCCGTCGGCCAGCCATTCGAGGAAGGCAATCGCCTCCTGCCCGTCCTCTTCCGGAATCGGCGGCGGGCTCGCGCGATACTCGGCGATCACCGCACGCACGCGCGCGAGCATCGCCGGCCAGTCGGTGACCGCGCTCCGCACCTCGATGAAAAGCGACTCGAGTCGCTCGGCCAACTGTCGCCGGCGCTCCGCGCCATCGATCCGGTCGACATGGATCTGGATCAGGCTTTCGCGGACGGCGCCGTCCGGCCCCGATTCCCTGCCCTCATAGGCGACCAGAAGGCCGTCCGCGTCCCTCGTCACGCTGACGATCGGATGGGCGACGAGGCGGATCGCGGCCCCGAAAGCCTGGATCTCGCCGAGGGTCGAGTCGAGGAGGAACGGCATGTCCTGGTTGAGGACGCCGATCACCGTCACCCGGGCGCCCGGCGTCGCATCGCCAGTCACCGGCTCCGACACGTCGACGACGCTCGTACCCGGCCGCCGCACCTTGAGAAGCGCATCGGCGGCGCGAACAAAGGCGGCCAGATCGTCGGCGCTGTAGACCGCGAGGTCCTCGAGGCTGACGCGGTCGAAGAGGTCACCGGCCAGCGCCTTGAGCCGTTCCCTGTCGCCTTCGCCATGGCCGAGCGCGCGTCGGGCGAGGCCGATCAGCCGGTTGCGTTCGGTCGCCGCGTCGCCCATCCGATTGTCCCCCCGTTGGCCGCTCGTGTCGGGCCTTGCCGGCATCATAGATCGGCCGGCGGACTCCGGTGTGACAGTTTTTGGGGGCGCCGACCCCGCGCTGGCGTGCGCAGAATGGAAGACCCTGATGCGCCAATGCGTCAGGAAGCGAGGAGGCAGACCTCGTCGAAACACGGCGGCTCAAGCCGCCCCACCGCGTCGCCTGCCCGCGCACGAGCCTGTGAAGGAATCGAAGTGTGCCCACCCTCAATTGTGGGGACCCAACCTAGCAAAATCCGCTCATCCCCGCGCACGCGGGGATGAGCGGACTGGGAAGTTGGCTACTTCACTTTGTGATTGCCGGCGATTGGGCTGAAAAGTTGCACGACGCCTTCACCCACTCCTCAGCGATCGTCGAACCGCGTGCCCTCGCGCCGTCGCGGCTTCGGTCGTGTGAGGCCGCCGACGAAATTGGCGGCGCCGTGGACGAGCATGTGAAAGCCGTTGTCCGCGCGCTTGGGCACGACGCCGAAGACGATCAGGAGCTTGGCGACGACCGAGAGGCCGATCAGCACGGCGAGCAGGATGACGAACGCCATGCCGAACCCGATGCCGGTCGACACGGGATCCAGGACGGCCGGCGCTTCCTCGGCCCGCGCCGGGCCGACGGCGCCGACGCCGGCTAAGACAGCAATGACGGCAAGCCGTGTCGGCATCGCGGCCATCTCGGTTCGATCTCAGGAGGAGCCTCGTCGCACCCCTTCATGGCGTGAAGGCGGCAAGGACGCTCGGTATGGGCCCTCATCGGTCACGCCGTCTTCACAGCGACGCCACCGTCTTGAGCGCGCCGTCGAGCGCCTTGCCGTCCTCGTCGAGGAGCGCGGCCTCGCGGAGCCGGCGCAGCCAGTCGGCCCCGTCGGACCGGTTCTCAAGCAACGGCAACGCGGACAGCACCTTGCCGTACTTTGATTCAGCGCGCTCCCGCGTGTCGCTGTAGCCCTTGATCAGCCGGCGGCAGCGGAGCACTTCGACCCCGAGATCGTAGTTGGCGTCGAATGCCCGGCGTACGGTTGCAAGCCATTCGGCGATGTGCGCTTCCTCGACCTCGTGGCGGAGGAGCGAACGTCGGAAGCGGCGCATGCCGGCGAGCGCGTAGAGCGCCGTGAACCAGAAGATGCCGTCGGTGCGAACGTGCCGGCCCTTGTTGAACACGCGGTCGAGGGCACGGGTGAGTCCTGGCCGCGCCTCGATCGCTTTGCCGAGACGCACCGGCATCGTCCCGCAGATCTCCTCGATGCGGGGATGCATGTACTCGGTGACGTGGATGACTTGGTCTTCCTGGGCTCGGGCTTCCGAGCGGACGCGGACGAAGCGGGAGGCGCGCGTCTTGAGGTCGGCGACGCGGATAACATCGTCGTAGGCCATGGCGCGGGCGAGGTACTTCGCCGCCTCGCGGGTGAGGGCATAACTCCGCTCGGCGCCGCCCCGCGCCCGGTCGAGAACGGCGAACTCGGCCAGGCGGTCGAGATAGAGGTGTCCGTAGGCCGCATCCTGGAAGTCGGCGACGTGGCGGAGGCCGGTCGCGATCATCTCGCGCGCCTCGTCGGGGAACTCCGTGGACACGCGCGCCACGGCACGTGCGTATGCCGTCCGCTCCCTGTCGCTGCCGCCCGTCGGCTGTGTCTGCGCCGTCGTCGCCTTCGTGGCAGGCGTCGTCGGCGCCGTCTCGCCGAGCGCCACCGCCTCCGCACCCGCCGCGAACGCCGCGAGGCTCGCCGCCACGCCCTTGCCCCCGTCCCGGATCGTCGCCTCGAACGAATCGCGCCCGAACGGCAGCGCCCCCGAGTCCGCCAATGCCCCGAACAGGCTCGCCGAAATGACGCTGTCATTGGCCTCGGCCAGGCGCTGAAGATCGTGTGAAATGAAGCGCTTGGCCTTGATGCGGGCGATCGCCGCGACCTTCTCGGAACTGGCGATTCCATCCCCCGGCGCTGTCTTCTCGAGGATGCCCAGAGCCCGGTGCGAGGAGGCGATCAGCGTCGTCCGGTCGGGCGACACCAGACCCCTCTGAATCGCCCGGCCGGCCTCCATCAGTTCCGCCGCGATCACGATGTCGACGTCGCCCGGCGCCGGCATCATCGACAGCACCGGCGTCCTGCCCGCCTCGGCCGGAATCATCTCGAGATAATAGATGGTTGCGCCGGTTCGCTGCGCCACGCCGGCGACCGACGTCGCCTGCACATACCAGCCGTTCCGCTCGGCCAGCGCGATCAGCCAGTCGGTGAGGACGCCGCCGCCCTGCCCGCCAATGGCGAGGATGGCGATGGTGATCGGCCGCTCCCGGGCAATCGCGTTCATCGGCGCGTCAGGCCGCCCCGAAGCCAAGCCGCTTCGCCGCGCGACGGCGCTGCAGGAAACCGGTCACGACGGCTCTGGCCCGCGCCAGGAAGCGGTCCCAGCCGCTCGGATTGGAGATGATGTCGGTGCGATAGAACGACGGACAAAGGATAGCCGCATCAGCGACTTCGCCGCAGTTGCCACACCCGACGCAGCTCTGGTCGATGGCCGCCACGGGGTCGTCGCGAAGGGGATCGTCGAGCTTCTTCAACGAGAGCGACGGACAGCCGGAAAGCCGGATGCAGGCATGGTCGCCGGTGCAGATGTCCTCGTCGACGCCGAAGCGCGGGCGGACTCTACGCTTGCCGTCGGCCACCGCCTTCTGGAAGAGCGGCCGCTCGCGGCGCTGCCTGTTGAGCATGCATTCCGACGACGCGACGATGACCTTCGGCCCCTTCTCGGACGTGGTGAGCGCTTCCTTCAAGATGTCGCGCATTCTCTTGACGTCGTAGGTGCGGTCGATGGTCCTGACCCATTCGACTCCGACGCCGCGCACGGCTTTCTCAATGGGATGCTGGGTGCTCCGCGAGCGGTTATCGGCCCGCGACGACGGGATGTCCTGCCCGCCGGTCGCGGCGGAGTAGAAATTGTCGACGACGATGGTGACCCCATCGTGCTTGTTGAAGACGGCGTTGGTGATGCCGGAGGAGAGGCCGTTGTGCCAGAAGCCGCCGTCGCCCATGACCGCGATCGGCCGCTTGTCCGCCGCGACATTGAAGGCGGAATTCGATGCAGGACCAAGGCCATAGCCCATGGTCGTGCCGCCGATATTGAACGGCGGCAGGATCGAGAACAGGTGGCAGCCGATGTCGCTCGCGACCTGGTGTTCGCCGAGTTCCTTCTCGACCAGCTTCATCGCCGCGAAGATCGGCCGCTCCGGGCAGCCAGTGCAGAAGCCGGCGGGGCGGATCGGGACCTCCTTCGCCAGTTCCTTCAGCATGTCCTCATCGGGATTGGCGGGGATATTTGGCGCGCGCACGCGGTCGGGCAGCATGGTGGGCGCATGGGCGCGGAGGAACGCGCCGACGCCGTCCGACATCACCTTCGCGGTGTATTCGCCAGCCATCGGGAACGGCCCCTTGCCGAGCAGTTTCGCGCCGATTCCGGCGTTCCGGAGGATCTTCGACAGCGCCTGGTCGAGGTAGTCCGGCTGGCCTTCCTCGACGATCAGCACCGCGTCCTTGTTGCGGCAGAAGTCGATCACCTCGTCGTCGATGAGGGGATAGGTCACGTTGAGGACGTAGAGCGGGACCTCTGTGTTGCCCCAGATATCCGCGAGCCCGAGCCGCTCCAGGGCGCGGATGACGCCGTTATACATGCCGCCCTGCATGACGATGCCGACCTTGCAGCCCGCAACCGGGAACAGTTCGTTGAGCTTCCGCTCGCGGATGAAGCGGATCGCCGCCGGCAGGCGGTGATGGATCTTCTCCTGCTCCTGGACGTAGGAGGCCGGCGGCAGGACGATGCGGCTGGTGTCGCGCGCGGGCTTCTCCAGCGCATCCCTGACGGTGAACGGCGGGCGCTTGTTGTCCTTGGCGACGAAGCGGCCGTGGAGGTGACAAGTCCGGATGCGGATCTCGAGCATGACGGGCGTGTTGGACGCCTCCGACAGCTCGAATCCCTGTTCCACCATGCTGACGATCGTCTCGAGGTTGGGCCGCGGATCCATTAGCCAGATCTGGCTTTTCATCGCGAAGGCGTGGCTCCGCTCCTGCATGATCGAGGAGCCTTCGCCGTAGTCCTCGCCGACGATGATCATCGCCCCGCCATTGACCCCGCCCGAGGACAGATTGGCCAGCGCATCGGAGGCGACGTTGGTGCCGACGGTGCCCTTCCAGGCGACGGCGCCGCGGATCGGGTAGTGGACGCTTGCAGCCAGCGTGGCGGCGGCCGTGGCCTCGCTGGCGCTGGCCTCGAAATGCACCCCGAGTTCGCCGAGAATGTCCTCGGCATCGGCGAGCACGTCCATCAGGTGCGAGATCGGCGCGCCCTGGTAGCCCGCGACATAGCCGACACCGGACTGGAGCAAGGCCTTGGTGACGGCGAGGATACCTTCGCCGCGGAACTCTTCGCCCGCACCGATCCTAAGCTGTTGAACTTCCTTGGCGAAGGAGCGTTCGGCCATTTCCGGTTCCTGTCGTCAGCGGCGGTGATAGTTGTGATCCCCACCATCATGCTTGTCAATTTGAGGCGGCAGCGGGTCCTGCCAGCAATTCTCCCGCCTCCGCCCGCGCGTCGAGCCAGGCGCTCGGCCGCCAGCGCGGCTCCCCGGTGAGCGCATGAAGACCGGCGGCAATGGCGGAAATCCGCGACGCGCCGACCTTGTCGCCGAGCTCCAGCGGACCACACGGCCAGGCGAGCGCAAGGCGGGGCGCCGCATCGATATCGGCGGGGACAGTTATGCCGCGGGCGGCGGCCTCGGCGGCGATGAGAACGATCATCGCCGCGAGCCGCTGGGCGGGCATACCTTTGCCATCGCGGACGACGACGGCGTCGTGTCCGGCTGACGCGACGGCGCGGACGACGGCCGCCACATGCTGTCCGACGACGCCGACAACGCTGGCGATGGCGGTAAACAAGGGGTCGACGCCGACGACGTCCGCCGGATCGAGACCATGCCGGCGCGCTTCGGTCGCCGAGTCGGTGCCGATCGGACCGACGATCGGAATCGCGTCGGGACGGGTCGTGACGAGGCCGGGCGGAAACAGCGCCGTGACGCCGGGAACGAGGTCCGCCGGAATGCCGACCAGCCGCACGGGGGGCGGCTCACCGTCGACCGTCGCCGCGGCCACTGGTGGGGGCGGAACGGCCCTGCCGTCGACGTCATACTCATAGAAGCCGCGCCCGGTCTTCCGGCCGAGGAGGCCGGCGGCGACCCGGCGCTCGGCGACCGGCGCGAGCGCGAAGCGCGGCTCCTCGCCGAAGCCCTTCCAGATCTGGCGGGTGACCTCGGCGGTGACGTCGAGGCCGGTGAGGTCGAGCAGTTCGAACGGCCCCATCCGGAAACCGAGTGCTCCTTTCGCAATGGCATCGATCCCGGCCGGGGTGGCGACGCCTTCGTCAAGCAGGCGGAGCGCCTCGCCGACATAGCCGCGACCGAGATGATTGACGAGGAAGCCCGGCGTATCGCCGACGAGGAAGGCGCGCTGGCCAAGCCGCGCCGCGACCGACTGCAGTGCCGCCATCGTCGCCTCCCGCGTCGATGGCCCACGCACGATCTCGACCACCCGCATCCGGGTCGGCGGATTGAAGAAATGGAAGCCCGCGAAGCGGCCGGGATCGCGCACCGCCTCGGCGATCCGCGCAACCGAGAGCGAACTCGTGTTGGTGGCGAGGATCGTCTCCGCCTGTGCGGCGGCGTCGATGCTCCGGAACAGGTCCTGCTTGGCGTCGAGGTCCTCGACGATCGCTTCGATGACGAGGTCGGCCTGCGCCACCGCGTCGAGCGCGGCAACCGCGACCCGGTTCCGAACCGCATCGGCTTCCGACGCCTCGAGCCGCCCCTTTTCCACGTCGCGCCGCAGCGTATCGCCAATGGTCGCGACCGCGCCTTCCGCGGCGCCAGCCACCGCATCGTGCAAACGGACGCCGAAGCCGCTGCGCGCCGCAAGCTCGGCGATGCCACGGCCCATCGCCCCTGCGCCCACCACGCCGACAGTCGCGATCCCGCTCATTCCCCGGTGAACTTCGGCGCGCGCTTGTCGAGAAACGCGGCGAGGCCCTCGCGCGCATCGGCGGTCGAGAAGACCTCGACGAAGGCCTGCTTCTCCAACTCCAGCCCGGCTTCCAGCGATACGGCAGCCCCGTCGCGCGCGGCGCGCTTGATCGCGGCGAGGGCAAGCGGCGGCAAGGCCGCGATCGTCTCCGCCATCGCGAGCGCGCGGGCCGGC
>JALHRF010000189.1 GCA_022841545.1 Bauldia sp.
TCCCATTGATCGTCGCGAAGGGCATAGCGGCGCATCGGTCAGCTCCCGAATCAAAGCTGACCCCTCATGAATCACTCAACTGCCCGCTTGGGAATCCCCTAATTGAGGACAGATCCTAGAGCGACACCTTGTCGACGATGGCGGTCTTCGCCCGCTTGACCATGCCCTTGACCGTGTCCGCCGCACCGGCGAACCGGTCGCCCGCCGCCCGCTTCTGCGCCGGCGTGAAGGCCACCGACCCCGCCTCCATCCGCGCGAACCGCACCGTGTTGTCCGCGCTGGCCGCGAAGGCGGCGATGGTCGCGGTCGGCGAGGTCTTGTCATAGCTCACGGTCGCTGCGGCGGGAATGCCCATCTGGCGCCCCTGCTCGTAGGCGTCGATGCCGGCGCCCATGAAATTGAACTGCCAGCCGAGCTTCGACTTCTCCTTGATAAGCAGATTGAGCTCCGCCCAGGTGTGCTCGGTCGAGGCGTTCTCCAGACCGTCCGTCTGGATGCAGATCACTACCTTCGGCGCGACGTCGCGCCGGCCGATCGCTTCGCCGACGGCCTCGATCGTCGCATAGGCGGCGTCGATCAGCGGGGTGGAGGCGCGGGGCTGGAAGGTGTCGTCGGTCAGAGGCGCGACCTCGGCGACCGGCTTGTTGACGCAGATCTTGTCGAGGCTGATCGAATCGAACTGGAGGAACGAGAACTCGATTCCGCCGCCCTTCTTCTGGAGAGTCCCAAGATAGGCGTTGAAGGCGCCGATGGTGTCGTCCTTGATCGACTGCATCGAGCCGGTGCGATCGAGCAGGAAAGTGACCAGCGTCGTCGCCGCGCCGATAGTCTCGTCAGCCATTGGAACCTCCTGGTTGGCCTATTGCAGTTTCGCAATAGGCCATATGGAGGCCGATCTTGTCCCAAACAAGGGCGTGTCCTTGGCGGAGCGCCACCTACTGAAGCGCGAAGAAGTCGTAGAGGACCCGTGCGGTTTCAGCGACGGCTCGGTCGCGGTCGGTTGGCGGCGTGGTGCTGCCCATGGTGAAGATGGCGACCGCGAAGCGGCGGCCATCGGGCAGCGTGACGAAGCCGACGTCATTCGCAATGCCGCCGGCCGTCCCGGTCTTGTGGGCCACCTGCGTCCCGGTCGGCAGCAGGCCCCTGATCCGCTCGGGCCCCGTTACGGTACGTTCCATCGCCCCCAGCAGGAAGTCCCGGGTGTCGGGCTTCAAGACCTTGCCTTCCGTGAGCAGGATGAGCAGGTGCAGCATTTGGTTCGGTGTCGCTTGGTCGCGCGGGTCGGCGTCGAAGGCTGGCACGGCCGGACTGCTCGGGTCGCCGTGGCTTCCTTCCGCTTCCATGATCGCCTGGATGTCCGAGCCGATCTCGGCGGTCGTGCGATCGACGCGCATGCCCTCGATGCCGATCTTGCGGAGCCAGTCGGTGACCGCAGCGGGCCCGCCAGCGAGCGCCATCAGGGTGTCGGCGGCGGTATTGTCGCTCTGGACGATCGTGACATCGATGAGGTTGGCGACCGAGAGTGCGACGCCCGGATGGCGGAAATTCGCGGCGACGACCGACGACGGAACGTAGCTTTCGGGCGGGACGTCGACCATCTGATCCAGGCGGAGTACCCCCTCGTCGACCATCGCCAGCACTTTGCCGACAATGGCCATCTTGTAGGCGCTCGCCATCGGAAAGGTATCGTCGGCATTCAAGCCGATGATCGTGTCGCCGCCAGCGATCTGCGCCGCGAACCCGGTCCGCCCGGAGAGATTTGCCGTGATCGTCTCGACCAGGCCGGGCACGCCCGAGCCTGGTCGGGCGGTAGCGCCGCCGGCGACGCCGGCCAGGACGGCGAGGGCGGCGGCGGCTGTCCAAAAGCGGCGACTCCAGCGCATGCCATCCATTCCCCGACCTCCGCAAACGGCCAATCCGGCTCGTCCTGCCGACGCCGAGCCGACGAGAGCCTATCGTGGCGCGCCGAGCGGATGCAAAGAATCTCCACTCGCGCCTCGATCGCACGAGAAGGCCGGCTACTCCGCCGCGAATGCCGCGAGCGGCGACTGGCGCCCCAGCGTCGAGATGTCGGCCTCGAGCCGCTCCGCCATCGGCTCGCCGGGTGCGTCGGCCCCGCGGCGGGGCGGGCCGATCCGGGCCTCGGCACTGAAGGGCACGAAGCGCCAGTCGCCGCGCGGCAGAGACTTTCCGAGGCCGCTGAGGTGGATCGGCAGGAACGGAACGCCCTGGAAGGCGTCGGCCAGCACCGTGGCGCCGCGCCGGAACTTCTGCATCACCTCAGGCACGCCGCGTGTTCCCTCGGGGAAGATGATGACGATCTCGCCGCGTCCGAGTGCATCGCGCACCGGGTCGAGCACGACCTCGGCTCCTCTGCCCGAGCGGTCGATCGGAATGATGTTGAGGATGTTGCGCGCGAGCCAGCCGATTGGTCCCCTCTTGAGGAAGTGGTCGGCGGCAGCCACCGGACGAACGCGGTGAAGGAGACGGAGCGGGAAAAGGCTCATCAGCGCCACGACGTCGAGGTGGCTGTTGTGGTTGGCAGCGATCACCGCGGGTCCTGTGGTCGGCAGCCGCTCGCGACCGATCGCGCGGAGCCCGGTCAGGATCAGGAGCCCCGGGCTCACGACAAGGACAAAGAACAGGATGGCGGCGACGTGCCGGAGGAGCGCCATCATTCAGACGCCGTAGAAATAGCGGACGTAGTGGAGAAACACCGGGGCCGCGAAGACCAGGCTGTCGAGGCGGTCGAGTGCGCCGCCATGGCCGGGCAGGAGCGACCCGGAATCCTTGATGGCGAGGTCGCGCTTCACGGCCGAGATGGTGACGTCGCCGAGGAAGCCGAGGACGGCGAGGCCGGCGCCAACCAGCGCGCCTTCGCCGGCGCCAAACGGCGTTAGCCACGGCGATAACACCGCACCGAGCGCGGCGCTCGCGCCGAGGCCGCCAAGGAAGCCTTCCCACGTCTTCTTCGGACTGACGGCAGGGGCGATGGCGTGGCGGCCGAAGAGGCGACCGGAGACGAACTGCGCCACGTCGTTGAATTCGACGAGGACGAGGGCGAAGAGGAGCAGCCCCGCGCCGCCGGCAGGCAGCGGCGCGGCGACATCCAGCACCGTCAGGAAGGCGAGGTGGCTGAGATTGTAGACGGTGAGGAAGAGCCCCCATTGCAGCGTGCCCGCAGACCGGATGAAGCCGCGGGTCTCGCCGCCCAGCACCAGGCGGAAGGCGATGGCCGCGGTGACGTAGACCGGGATGAAGATCGTGAACATGCCGTACCAGTCGTCCGTGACGAACCAGTATTGGAGCGGGATCGCGAGATAGGCGATGAGGATCGCCATTCGGTCGACGGGGCGCACCGGAATGATCGATAGGAACTCGCGGAGCGCGACGAAGCTTATCAGTGCGAAGAGGATGGCGGTCGCGACCGGGCCGGCGATGAGCGCAAGGCTGACCGGAACCACGATCCACCACCAGGTCCGGGTCCGCGCCACGAGTTCGGCCGCGCCGCCCTCGCGCCGGGCAAGCGTGGCTACCGCCACGGTGGCCAGCGCCAGGACTGCATAGACAACGCCAATCGCAACGAGCAGCGGTCCCGGGATCGAGGCGACGAAATCAGTCACCGGCGGCTTCCCGGAGCGCTGCCGAAAGTCGGTTCACGACGGTCGCCAGCGAAAGTGCCAGGGCAGCGGCAATTGCGGTGACGATCACCCGCGGCGGCAGCGGGAGGAGCGCGGCGGCGACGGCGAGGATGGAGAAGTAGACGGCGCGGTCGGACTTGCCGAACGGGCCGTCGTAGCGGCGCGCGACCCCAGCGGCGCGGCCGAGGACCCCTGCCATCTCGGTAAGGGCAATGGCCACGGCGGTGGTTGCGGCGAGGAGCGGGGCCGACGGGGCAACGACCAGCATAAGCGGCAGGTAGAGGGCGGCATCGGAGGCGATGTCGCCCATTTCGTTGAGGAAGAAGCCCAGTCGGCTCGCTTGGCCATGCTCTCGGGCAAGCATCCCGTCGACTGCATTGAGCGCCATGCGGAGGAGGAGAACCACCGGCAGGCCGAGAAGCGCGAACGCGGCGCCTGTCGTCACGGTGATGACTGCACCCCAACCGATGGACAGCACCATTGCGGCGACAGTTACCTGGTTGGCGGTGACGCCGGCAGCCGCGAGGCGGCCGACCGCCGGGCGGAGCAGGGCCTGGAACGCCGGCTTCAGCGCGTAGATCGTCACCATGGCCAGCCCTGCTCCACGCGAGAGTTGAACATTGTTCAACAAACATAGCAGGATGGTAAACGATGTTCAAGACGCTTGTTGAACGACGTACAACGCGCTAGTCTCACCCAAACAGGAGTCGACAATGGTCGCGCGGCGGCAGGAGCACACCCGGGACGAACTGGCCGCCATGGTAGTCACGGCCGCAGAGGACATCGCGGCCGCGGAGGGCCTCGCCGGCGTCACGATGCGCCGGCTGGCGGCGGCGGTCGGTTATGCGCCGAACTCAATCTACCATGCTGTCGGCGACATGGATGAGATCGTGCTTCGCCTCAACGCGCGCACGCTTGATCTCCTTTGCTGGAGCCTCCGGCGCTGCCTCGCCGGTGCCCTTACGCCTGAGAGCGCGGTGGATGCGATCGTTGAAGGCTACATTGCCTTCGTACGCCGTCATCCGGGTCTGTGGTCGGTGATTGTCGACTATGTGCGCCGCAGAAAAGGCCCCTTCCCGGATTGGTATCAGGCGGCATTATCCAAGCCGCTGGACCTGGTCGACGAGGTTCTCAATCCATTCTTCCCCGATCCTGACGACCGGCGGCGCTCCACGGCCGTACTGTGGGCGTCGCTCCATGGCATCGCGTCGCTGACGCTGTCCGGCAAGCTCGGCATCGTCACCGGCGACGACGCCTTGCCGCTGGCGCGGCTCGTGGTCCGTCGCTACCTCGCGGGCCGCGGTGCAGAATGATCCGCCCGGGGCCCGGCCGACATCGAGTGACGCCCCTTGGGCGGCGACCGGCCGGGGATCTTCCCGCCTTCAGGCGGGTCCCGCCGGTCGCAGCTCGACGAGCGACATCGCATGGCGGGGAAGATCGAAGGCGAGGTCGAGACGCCCGTCGACGGCGGGCAGATCCCGCTCAGGTTCGATCAGCTTCAGCGCCGCTGCATCCCGGAGCCGGGAGAGCAGCACGTCATCCGGCGGCTGCGGGGCGCCCTGGCTGAGCCAAAGGGCGTGGGCATTGGAATGCGTAGCATCCATGCCGGCAGGCATATTGCCCGTCGCGAAGGCCTGTACCGCCAAATCGACCCCGACAGCGCCGGTCTCGGGCCGGTCGTCGTCGTGATAGTTCCAGACGAGAGTGGTGAGACCGTCGCTGTCCCGTGTAGCGATCAGGTCGACGTCGGGCGCGGCGGTGACGCCGTCGGCGAGGATCGACTGAAGCGGGAGCGACCCCTCGCTCGTCGCGAAGAGCCGCTCGCCGACCAGCCGGCCGAGCATGCGAAATGCGATGAGCACCGGCTTGGCGATGCCGCTGGTGGCGAGCTCACGATAGCCGGCGAAGAACGGCTTGCCCGGAAACGTGAAGGCCCAGGTCACCGCGCCCTCGATGGCGATGCCGGAGCGTGCGGCGGCTCCATGGTGCGCGCCGTCGCCGCGGCGACGCTCGCGCCGTAAGGCGGACCTTCGCGGGTAAGCGTTCGCCGGGTGGGTAGAACACGCGCAGGCGGCGCAGCCTTCGGGGTCCGATTCGCCGAGGATCACCGGCACGCCGTCGAGTTCGGGGAACTCGCGGACGATGGCAAGGCCGCCTCGATCACCCGGAGATGGTGCGAGAGTCCCATCCGGACATGGCCGTCGACCAGTTCGGGCCGCCCTTGGTGTGAAAGCCGACGAAGTCGAGCTTCGTCCCGAGCTTGCCGGTGGCATGGTTCCGGCCGCGGACAGAATGCTCGAGGAAAGGCGCGCAGGAAGGCCGCCGCGGCCGGCGACGTCGGTCCGCAGACTTGCGGGCCGCCCACCCGCGCCTCGGGGATGATCTTTCTGATCGCGCGTCGGCGACGTGGTGGAGACGGCAGAAGTCAGCGACCGTGCCGCGCCAGTAAAGGCCGTCGGGCTCGTTCCAGACTTCCCACGGCCAGTCGCGGACGCGCGCCATGCCGTAGCGGCCGACCAGTCGCGCCGCCCACGCCTCGATCAGGTCGCCCCATTGCCCATAGTCCCTCGGCGGCCAGGCCCAGCCGGTGGTGAATTCCGGTGCGCGGGAAGTCGCGGCGGTAGGGCGGCGGCCCGGTGGTCAGCGCCTCCGGCATGAACCCGGCCTGGATGAAGGACGTGACACCGGCATCGACGAGCCGGGACGGCCCGAGTCATCCTCGCCATAGCCGCCGGTCGATCCCCACTTCAGCGCCGGCGTCCCGTCGCCCGAGGTGAGGAGATTGTGGACGCGGACGTAGACCGGGCCGTCGTGGAGGGCGGCGAGGTCGGCGAGCAGCGCTCGGCCCTAGGGCGGCGTGGTATAGTTGGGCTCGTCGTAGCCGAACCAGTTCCAGATCGACCGAAAGGGGCCGGTTGCCCGACCGGCGTCGACGCTCATCCGGACCGTGGGAGCAGAGGGGTCCCCGGCCCGCCGGCTCACGCGGTCGGGGACCAGGCGCCCTCGACGAAGACCGCCTCGTGCGGGCCCGGCCACGGAGGCATGGTGGTGCCCACCGCTTCGAGCGCTTCCTCGCCGTCGGATCGGAACTGGAAGGCAGTGCCGACCGGGATGTCGAGCGAGAGGCCGGGATAGACCTCGACCACCGACTCGCCGCTCTCGTCCTTCCGCCACATGCGTCCTCGTCCGGCGACGAAGAACCAGAGTTCCTCGACGCTGACATGGCGGACAGCACGGGCTACGGCCCCGGGCCCGAGCCGGAAATGGGCCATGCTGCCGCGGCTCAGGACCGAGAGCACGCGCACCTCCGAGCCGTCCGGCGCGATGGCGTCGGGCTTTTCGCCGACCGGCTTTTCCCCGAAGCGCGCCACGGTCAGCCGAGGGGGGTGCGGGGCTGGTTGGCGCGCGCGGCCGCGAGCGTCTTCTTGAAGATGACGAGCGGCAGGAGGAGCATCGCCACCACCCCGAACACCCAGATGATGAGGGTGGCGAGGATCCAGGTGCTCACCCCGGTGATGACCAGGCCGCTCGAGAGCAGGCTGGTGACGAGCAGAGAGACGAAGATCGTCACCAGCGAGATGCCGCCGGTCAGTACCCGCGCATAGCGCATGCTGAGCTTGAAGATCAGCGGCGCGAGGATGAACCGCACCGCGGTGAAGATCGCGACGACGATGATGAAGCTCACCGCGTCGATCATGAAGTCGGGGCGGAGGATCAGATAGGCGACGAGCAGGCCGATGGCGTTGGCGATCAGTTCCAGCACCGTCGAAGCAATGAGTCGCATCATGAGCGTCGCCCTCCGTTTTCCCGCCGGAATCGTACGCTTGGTCGTTGCCGGCCGCAAGCGCGGGCAGCATCGACGATGCGGCCGGAAGTTCCATCGCGGCCTGGAAAATTTTTGGGCCGTGCGGCGCAGAAAATTCTTGATTGTGAAGACGATCGCGCATACGTACCGCCTTGCCCAATTTCGCACGTGCCTGTGGTCGCACAGAGTCCGAGGGCGAACCGCCGGGAACGAGTCCCGGACGCTTCGAAGGACGCGGCTTAAAGCAACGACGTAGCGGGCTTTTTTGGTCTCTGCCGGCTCTCCACAGGCCGGGGTTACTGAAGAGGCATCTACATCTTGCCGGGACGTGCGGATCGGGGTCTCCCAATCCAAGCGAAGGCAGCGACAGACGGACAGCCCTGTCCGCTTGACGACTGACCAACCGGAAAAAACCAGCCGGCAGCAGCCGGCAAACCGGACCGCGAGGTCGCGGGGTGAGCCGTCTCCACAGCGGCCCCTCGTGGACGAGCGGCCGGCGGTTTCAACCGCTTTTGCTTGGGGAGTGCCCTGGGAATGACTGACCGTATCCGCGACTTTCTCCGACTCCGACGCCCCGAGGGCCCGTGCCTCGTCATCGACCTCGATGTCGTGCGCGAGAACTATCACGCGTTTTCCAAGGCGCTCCCCGACAGCCGCGTCTTCTATGCGGTCAAGGCAAACCCCGACCCGGCCGTGCTGAAGCTCCTCGCCGAGCTCGGCTCGTCGTTCGACTGCGCCTCCGTGGCCGAGATCGACATGGCGCTCGCCGCCGGCGCGACCCCGGACCGCATCTCCTTCGGCAACACCATCAAGAAGGAGCGCGACGTCGCGGCCGCCTTCGCGCGCGGCATCCGCATGTTCGCCATCGACTGCGTCGAGGAGGCCGACAAGATCGCCCGCGCCGCCCCCGGCGCCCGCGTCTTCTGCCGCATCCTCTGCGACTGCGTCGGCGCCGAGTGGCCGCTGTCGCGGAAGTTCGGCTGCTCGCCGGAGATGGCGGTCGACGTGCTGGAGCATGCGCACCGCGCCGGCCTCGACGCCTATGGCGTCTCCTTCCATGTCGGCTCGCAGCAGCCGAACCCGAAGGCGTGGGACATCGCGCTCAAGTCGGCCGGCGACGTATTCCGCACGCTCTCGGAGCGCGGCATCCAGCTCCGCATGGTCAATCTCGGCGGCGGTTT
This sequence comes from Bauldia sp., assembly GCA_022841545.1. GTDB lineage: Bacteria > Pseudomonadota > Alphaproteobacteria > Rhizobiales > Kaistiaceae > Bauldia. The sequence goes on from JALHRF010000189.1 coordinate 8,628, forward strand.
CCCGGCGAAGTATCTCCGCGACGTGCCGGCGGTGAAGACCTATGGCCGCGCCATCTTCACCGCGCTCCGCAAGCACTTCGGCAACCGCATCCCGGAGACCATCATCGAGCCGGGCCGCGGCATGGTCGGCGACGCCGGCGTGATCAAGGCCGAGGTGGTGCTGATCTCGAAGAAGTCGGCCGAGGACAGGCAGCGCTGGGTCTATCTCGACATCGGCAAGTTCGGCGGTCTCGCCGAGACGATGGACGAGGCGATCCGCTACCCCATCCGGACCGCCCATGACGGCGACCGGACGGAGCCCTGTGTCATCGCCGGCCCGACCTGCGATTCGGCCGACGTCCTCTACGAGAAGACGCCGTACGAATTGCCGATCTCGCTCGCGATCGGCGACGAGGTGCTGATCGAGGGGACCGGGGCCTATACCCAGACCTACTCGGCCGTCGCCTTCAACGGCTTCGAGCCGCTCAGGGCCTACGCGATATGAGCGCGCGCCTCCGACGAGGGCACTAGGCGCAAGCCTGCCCGACTCCCCTCCCTGTCACCCGCGCGAAAGCGGGGGCCCAGTAACCGATGTCGATGCAAGGTTGGCACCGGCGGTGGTTACTGGGTCCCCTTCCCTCGGCCCTTCGGGCCTCGCCGGGGATGACAGTCGCATTTCACGATCTGTCCCGGAACCTCGCCGATGATCCGCATCGAGACCGAATCCCGCAACGACGTGCTTGCCCGCGAGGCGCTCCTCGACCGGGCGATGGGAACCGCGCGCGTGTTGAAGCCGTCCGAGCAGCTTCGCGCCGGCCGCCTTCCGGCCGAGGGCCTGGCGCTGGTCGCCCGCGACGGCGACCGGATCGTCGGCTCCGTGCGGCTCTGGCATGTCGAGGCCGGCGGACGGCCGGCGCTGCTCCTCGGCCCTCTCGCCACCGACCCGGCAGTGCAGGGCCGCGGCGTCGGCAGCGGCCTGATGCAGGTCGCGCTCAACCGTGCGGAGCTCGCCGGCCACAAGGCGGTCATCCTGGTCGGCGACCCGGAATATTACGAGCGCTTCGGCTTCGCCCGCTCGCCCGTGACCGGGCTCGTCATGCCCGGCCCGGTCGACCGCCGCCGCTTCCTCGGCATCGATCTCTCCGCCGGCGCGCTCGCCGGGGCGGAGGGCCGCGTGATCCCGACCGGCGCGCCGGACCGGCTCGCGGGGCTCCGCGTCGCGGCGTAGCCGATCACGGATCGGTGAACGCGATCCGGCCGGCGGGCGCTGGCCGGATCGGCCCCTTCTCCTATGTCCGCCTTCCAAGGGCGTGGAAGCGACAGGAAAAGGGACGACGACTCATGAAGCCGATCGCAATTGCCTTGATCTCGGGAGCCGCACTGCTTGCCGCTGGGTCGATGGCCGCGCAGGCGCAGGATGCGGAGATGACCTTCTTCGTTTCGAGCACAGGCTCCGGCGACGGCGCCAATCTCGGCGGGCTCGACGGCGCCGATGCGATCTGCCAGCGCCTCGCCGAGGCCGCGGGGTCGACCGGCCAGACCTGGCGGGCCTATCTCTCGACCGCGACGGTCAATGCCCGCGATCGGATCGGGGCGGGTCCCTGGCACAACGCCAAGGGCGTGCTGATCGCGAACAGCGTCGACGAACTGCACAGCGACGCGAACGGGATCACCAAGGAGACGGGCCTCACCGAGGCTGGCGCCACCGTGAAGGGCCGCGGCGACCAGCCCAACCAGCACGACATCCTCACCGGCACCAATGCCGACGGCACCGCCAACGAGAACACCTGCGGCGACTGGACGCTCAACGGCGAAGGCAGCGCCATGGTCGGTCATCACGACCGCATGGGGCCGGACACCAACCCCAACGCCACGTCGTGGAACGCGTCGCATCCCTCGCGCGGATGCGGCCAGGAGGCGCTGGCCGGCACCGGCGGGGCCGGCCTCCTCTACTGCTTCGCCGCGAACTAGGATCTGTCCTCAATTAGGGGATTCCCAAGCGGGCAGTTGAGTGATTCATGAGGGGTCAGCTTTGATTCGGGAGCTGACCGATGCGCCGCTATGCCCTTCGCGACGATCAATGGG